>JBNKYL010000201.1:0-12982 GCA_050300875.1 Paracoccaceae bacterium | reverse complement strand
GCCGCGCCGCGGGTCAGCGCCGCCGCGAAACTGTCCGCCACCGCCCGCCGCCTGATCGGTCACAGCGCGTTCGAGGCGCTCTTGGCCCTGAAACCCGCAGCCAAGTCCGGCCCGGCAAGGCCCGATCACGCGGGACTGGCCCTGTTTGCAGGCGATACGCAGGTTTCCATTGACCACGCTCAGGCCGTGTTGGGCTACGCCCCGCAACATCAGTTTCTGAACGAGGTACAACAGATTGTTTCACAATCAGGCAACAGCGCCGCAAACGCCGCCTGACTGTGCGAATATCCAGAAAACGTAGGCCATGTTGCCCACGCAAATCTGTCCCAAACCGTTTGACCATGCTAATCCACCTGCATTCCGGTGGCAGAACATCAAGTGCGGGTAGAACGTGGTGACCAATCCTTTTTCGATCTTTTCCGATTTGAACGACAAGATTTCAAACCGCACGGCGCGGGTGATGACCGTGGGGCTGGGCTATGTCGGCCTGCCCATGGCGCTGAACATTCACGAAAGCGGGTTCGACACCTGGGGCCTGGACATCAATTCGACTCGCGTCGCTTCGATCAATGCCGGCGAACGGGTGATTTCCTATTTCTCCGAAAACCGCATCGCCGACGCTGTGGCGTCCGGGCGGTTCCGTGCCACGGACAACCCCGCCGACATCGCCGAAATGGATGTGATCCTCGTCTGCGTGCCGACACCCCTGGACATGCACGCCCAGCCTGACCTGACCTATCTGGAACGCGCCGTGCGCATGATCGCCGAACATGTGCGCCCCGGCCAGCTGGTGGTGCTCGAAAGCACCGTCTGGCCTGGCGCCACCGCCAATGTCGTGGCCCCGATCCTGTCCCAGGGCGGTCTGAAGATCGGGCGCGACATCTTCCTGGGCTTTTCGCCCGAACGCGAAGACCCGGGCCGCGAAACCCACACCACGCGCACGATCCCGAAGGTGATCGGCGCCGACGATCCGCATTCGCGCGAATTGCTCACCAATTTCTACGGCCATATCGTCGATACGCCGGTGCCGGTCAGCTCGACCGCGACGGCCGAGGCGGTGAAACTGGCCGAAAACAGCTTCCGTACGGTGAACATCGCGCTGGTCAACGAAATGAAGACCGCGTTCGAAGCGATGGGCGTCGACGTGTGGGAAGTCGTGACGGCCGCTGCCACCAAACCCTTTGGCTACATGCCTTTCTATCCGGGCCCGGGCATCGGCGGCGACTGCATTCCGGTGTCGCCCGCCTACCTGTCCTGGCGGGCCCGCGATGTCGGGTCCGAAACCCCGATCATCGACCTGGCCCGCGGCAATAACGAAAGTGCGCCGCAGACCATCGCCGACAAGATCCTGGCCCACATCACCCGGCTGACCAATGTGAAGCCCGCCGAAGCTCGCGTGCTGATCGTGGGCGTGTCCTACAAAAAGGACGTGGAAGATACCCGCGTCAGCCCGTCGCTCAATGCCATTCTGGCGCTGGAAGCGCGCGGCGTTGTGGCCGATTACCATGACCCCTTTTTCCCGGTCCTGCCGATGACCCGCGACCACGCCGAACTGGCCGGGCGCAAATCGGTCGATCTGACGGCGGAAACGTTGGCCGCTTACGACGCGGTGGCCGTGCTGACCGATCACAGCGCGGTGGACTACGCATTGATCGCCGACAGCGGCAGGATCGTGCTCGATGCGCGCAACGCGTTCGCGGCACGCGGCATCGCGCCGGGTCCGTCAGGGATCATCAAGATCTGATGAAATTGACCGGGTGCCGGAATTCACGATGAATTCCGGACCGGAGCGAAAATTGATTTCTGATTAACATACCGTTCTTAACGCTTTGTTAATAAACGCTTTTCCGGAATTCGTGGAAATTTGTTGAACGCCATCAAAGGCTTGCCCCAAAAGCGTTTCGCGCGCGAAACACCCGTTGCCTATGGCATTTCGTCCCGTGCGACCGGACCCTGCGTTATTGTCACGCGCGCATGTGCGTCATCGCGGCCCTGCGCGTACCACACGGTACGTTCCGGATAGAATTCGGCGATGGCGCGGTTCGTCTCGGCGCCCATGTTACGGGCAAAAAGCGGCGTCGTGGCACCGGGCGCGAAATCGTTCACCCAGAAGGCGCTGGAAAACTCCGCATCGCGATCCATGGTGACAAAGACCAGCGCGTTCTGCATCTCCGGCTGGTCCGCCAGTTCAGCATAGTCAGCGTGGTAGCGGTTGATATCGGGGTATTTGTTCAAGGCCAGCCAGTTTTGCATGATCGCCGTCGCGCCAAAGGCCAGCACCAGGACCAACGCCCCGATGCGGGCCATCCCGGCCTGTCCGGGCAGGGCTATTTCGATCCGCTGGCCGAAGGTGATGATGCCGCGTCCTGCAAAGAGCAGCATCGGCAGCATCATCATGAACCAATAGCGTGGACCGGCATAAAAACCGCCCGAATGCCAATAGAACGCATAGACCACAAAGGTGATCGCCGTGATCAACGCCATCGCCGCGCTCAGCCGGTCCCAACGCCCCCACATCACAAAGGCCAGCACGAAAAACAGGGAAGCGCTGCCCCAGCCCAAAAGATCGTGGTTCAGTTCGACCAGGTTTTCATGTGCGTTGACCAGCGCTTCCATTGGCGAATGGCCGGGCCAGGCATCGACATTGCCCCAATCGGGCGGCCCCTTTTCCGGGCCGAAACCGATGCCATTGGCGCCGACGCCCCAAAGGTCGTCCAGGTAGACATCCATCGGCAGGATCAGCGGGCTGCCGGTGACGGCGATGTTATAGGCGAACAGCATTGCGCCGGCCGCGATGCAGCCCACGCCGTAGGCGATCACCGTCCGCCAATGGCGCCGGTCGAACCTGACGAAGCCAAGCGCCCAAAGCCCCGTCAGACCGCCCATATAGACCCCTTCCAGCGGCCGCGCGGTGAACAGCCAGCCCATCAGCAGGCCCGCGATAAGCGGCGCAATGATGCCGGGATTGGTGCGGGCACTTTGAAGCAATACCCACGCGCCCAGGATCAGGGCCAGCGTGAAGGTGTGCAGCAGCATCGTGGCCGACAAAGACAGGAACCAGGGCGAGGTCGCCAGAAGGAAGGCAACGAGATTGGCAAAACCGCGATCGGTCTGTTTCGTCAGGAAGCGGTGTGTCAGCAAAACGCAGGCTGCGGCCAATAGCGGGTTCAACAACCAGGGCGCACCGAACCACAGCGAAATGGCCAGCGCGGCGGGCCAGCCGGGCAGGTTGACCGAGAACCAGCGGTCCAGCCCCGTATCCATCAAGTAGTGACCGAAGGCTTCCGTATCGGCCGGGATCGGCAGGCTGACCAACCCGTGCGAGAAATAGCGCGCGTGGAAAAGGTATGTGATGCCGTCCAGATGCGGCGCGCGGTCAAAGGACCAAAGGCTGATGGCCGCCGATACGGCAAATGCGAAGCCGGCCAGCACCCATGGCAACAGGCGGTCGAACCGGGCAAGCTGTCCGTCGCCATTCACATCGGGCATGGAAACGGCCGCACTCAGGCGCGCGGCGCCGCGGGTCAAACCGTCGGCGGGCAGGGCTATGACGATGGCGGCAAGGTTCAAAAGGTTGGCCGACAGGAAGAAAAGGCCAAAGACCAGTTGCTTGAAATAGCGTGGAATATTGTCGCCCGCGATGAAATCCATCGGCGATTTGGCCGCAATCAGGAAGATCAGGGCCATGACGGCGACGCGCCACCATCCCAACGAAGAACCGAACCCCACGATGCCGCGCCAATGTGCCGCGCGCCAGATGACGACAAGACCAATCAGAGCCTGCAACGCGATCACGCCGGTCGGGATGATCGAAAACCGGTTTGGAAAGACGCGGAAATGCTGGAACCAGAATGGGTCGCGCAACGTCAGTTGCGCGGCGAAACCAATAAGGTAGAGCGCGGCCAGCCAGCCGGAACGTTGCCACACCGTGCCCAGGGTTGGCGCCATGACGAGGAAGGCAATGCCGATCGCGGAAAGCCACCAGTATTCAACCGGCAGCAACCCGCCTTGCCCCAGATACCCCCAGAGTCCCAGACAGAACAGAATCACACCGGTGAGTGCGGATGCGGCCCGGCCGAAAACGCGCGTGATCGCAGTAGGTTGCGAAAATTCCTGCATGAAACCTCGAACAAATGAGCGGGGCACCGACGTTTCGACCCTGTCGTGATTTTGTGTCGGAATTTCATGGCCCTTGCAAGTTGGGCACGTGATGCCGGTCGGTTACGGTCGGGCGGTCGCCGATTTGGCGACAATCCTTGCTGATGCCGGAATCATTGCCGATCAGGTACAAACCAATTTCTTTTTGATCCATGGGCTTTGTGATTGGCGCGGCCTTTGCCACAAAGGGTCAGGGCTGGTATTTCATGGCCGGGGACATCCAGGGGCAGACATGATGCAAAAGATCGAGCTTGAACGGCCCAGTTTGTCGATCATCGTGCCGATGTACAACGAGCGCGAAGTGCTCGAGACATTCTTTGCGCGCCTCCTGCAGGTTCTGGACGGTATCGGCGAAAGCTTTGAAGTGCTGTGTGTGGATGATGGCAGCACCGATGGCAGCGGCGACATGGTTCGGCAAATGCACGAAGACGACGCGCGCATCCGGCTGATCGAATTTTCCCGCAATTTCGGAAAAGAAGCGGCGCTGACCGCCGGTCTGGACTATGCGACGGGCCAGGCGGTGATCCCGGTTGATGCCGACCTTCAGGACCCGCCGGAACTGATCGCGGATTTCGTGGCCAAATGGCGCGAAGGATTCGAGGTCGTGTACGGCCAGCGGGTCAGCCGAAAGGAAGACACATTTCTGAAACGTGTCACGGCAGGTTGGTTCTATTCGGTCATGCACCGTCTGGCCGGTATCGACATGCCGGCCAACGCTGGCGATTTTCGCTTGTTGGACCGGCGCGTGGTCGATGCGTTGATACGGCTGCGCGAACATAATCGTTTCATGAAAGGGCTGTTCAGTTGGGTCGGCTTTCGCCAATGCGCCATACCCTATGAACGCCCAGCGCGCGCAGCGGGCCAGACCAAGTTTAATTACTGGAAGCTGTGGAACTTCGCGCTCGACGGCGTGACCGGCTTTTCGACGCTGCCACTGAAGATGGCAGGTTATTTCGGGTTTCTGACTTCGGTCGGCTCGATTGCCTATGGTGGTTTTCTGCTGGTCCGCACCCTGGTCTATGGGATCGAGGTGCCCGGCTATGCGTCCACCATGGTCGCCGTTCTGCTGCTGGGCGGCCTGCAGCTGATGGTTCTGGGCATCATCGGCGAATATCTTGGGCGCACCTATACCGAAGCCAAGCAGCGTCCGCTTTACGTGATCCGCGAAGCCGTGGGGTTGGATGAACCCGAACGCCTGCCGATTCGATTGCGCAGGGTCGGGGAGAAGGTCGTTGACTGACCGCGCGCGGTTCCTCGACCTGGCATTCTTTGCCTGTCTGGCGATTTTCCTTGTCGGCACGGCGCCATGGCTTTTGATCGACGGCCCAAACCCGGACGACTGGCGCCAAATGGCGGGTGCACCGGCGGGCGGGATGCCGTTGAACTGGACGACCGAGGAAGGTCGCTGGGCAATGGAACTGATCTTCATTCATCTGTTCGGTGAACGGTTTTTGACGCCGATTCAGGCGGCCATCGGGTTTGCCTTGCTGGCGTGGGTGGCGCGGTTTCTTGCGGGCCGGGTCACGCCGGGTGCGCAAGCAGGGTTGTCCAGTGTGCTGATATTCGCGATCGGCACCAACCACATCTACATGGTCGACGCGCTGAATTTCTCGTCGCACGTGGCGGCCTATCCGGCGGCCTTGGCGCTGTCGCTGGGGGCATTCGCCGTGGTTGAACCGGCCCATGGGCGCTGGTGGCGCATTCCGCTGGCCGTGCAGATGCTGGCCTTTTCGGCGGGTATCTACCAGCCCTATGCCGTGTTCGGGGCGATCCTGCCGCTTTTGACCTTCATGCGGGCCGGGCAGGTGAACCTGGGTCTTGCATTGCGGAACCTTGCCCTGCCTGCGGTGGTCGGGGTCCTCGGGATCGCACTTTATGTCGGCGAATGGCGGGTCGCGGCGGCGATGTCGTCGCATGTGCCGGAAGTCCAGCGTGTAACTGGTGCGGGCATGGATCAGGCCATGGCCAAACTGACGCGACTGCATGCGTTGTGGCGTCCGATGTTCACCGGATCCTTGATGCAGGTGCCCTTTGGGCTGCGGCTGTTCAATCTTGGTTTCCTGGGACTGACCGGTTTGGTTGTTGCTTGGGCCATGGTGCGAAGGTGGCGAACCGATGGCGCGCTGTCGGCATTGCGGTTGGGCGGTGGGGCCGTGGCGATACTGTTCGTGATGCCGGCGCTGATCTGGTTCGGCTATGGCGAAGACTGGATGCCGGGCAGGGTGGTCGGCTACCTTGGGCTGATCCTGCCGTTGGTCGGGCTGGCTGCGCTGCCCGCCTTGCCTGCTGCCATGCAAAGGGCGGGATACGCTGGGCTGGGGATTGTCGGGCTGGTCTATTTGCTGGTGGCCGGGTCGGCCTGGCAGGATCAGGCGGAAACCGGGGCGCGTGACCGGGAACTGGCGCGCGCGATCATGGCGCGCGTCGTGGCATTGCCGGGGTATGATGGCGGGCCGGTGCGCCTGGTTGGCGGACGGGACTATCCGGACCTTGCCTGGGGTGGGTTGCTCGGCTGGACGGCCTTTCACGAAGGCAATCCTGCGCCCGGTGTGTTCCGCGAGATGTTCGGGTTTGGCTGGACAGCGGATTCGGTGTTCCTGAGCCCGCGTGCGTGCCCGGCCTTTCCAGCCCATGACGCGGTGTTCCTGCATGAAGGCCGCTCGCATGTTTGCCTGAGCGCGTTCGAGGCCCCGATGCTGCCGTTGGCAGGATGCGCCCCACTGCAAGGTGACGGACCGCTTGAAGCGGCCTGTTTCGATGGGCGGTTGCTGACACTGGTGCGCGATTGCGATGCGCCGACAGCTGGACATATCGAGGCGGCGTCAGGTGACCAATCCGTGCAGTTCCGCAGCGACTACGGGGAAACCCGCATTGGCGACCGGTGCTACAAATCGCTGAACGCCGCCCCGGGATATGCCGGAAGCGTGCTGGAATTGCAGGGGGTCAAGGGCGATGGCAGCGGATGGACGATGCGGGCGGATCTTCCGGCGCTGAACTGACGCTAGTGGTCATGCACATAGGTTTTCAGCCGCGCGAAGGTTTGCGGCATGAAAATGGTGATGACGACGGCAGCGGTCGCCACACCCAGCAGGATCGCGGCAGCCAGATAGATCACATCCGGCATCCTGCCCAGCATGGCGATCCGCCAGGCGAGCAGGACCAGACCCATTATGGATGCCACGATGGCCGGCGATCGCAGAGCCCGGATGAAATCGGCAGACGCGATCTGGTCCGGGGCGAGGGTCGCCCGTGTGCAAAGCGGCAGGAAGACAAAGGCGCGGATGGCGACAGCCACGGCAGAAGGGACCACGCCGAACGGGCTGACAGCGAGAAGGACAAGGAAACCCACGATCGCTTCGGCCCGGATCACGCGCATGAAGGAGCCCATCTGGTTGGTCGCCAGAAGATAGGCCTCTTGCACGGCCGTCAGCGATTGCGCTGCGCCCGCGATGGCAAGCAACGGAATGACGACCCCGGCGGTGGCCCAGTCGGGGCCGAGCAAGACGATCACCAGCGGGAAAGCGATGGCGGCGATGCCGGTGAAGCTTAGAAAGCCCGCAAAGGCGGCCAGTTCGGCCAGTTCCAGGAAAAACTCTGCCGTGCGACCGGTTTGGCGGCGCAGGTTGGCCATGGCGGCCTGCGCGACACCCTGGATCACGCGGACCGAAACCTTGAGGTTGATTTCCACCAATCGCGCCGAAAAGGCGAAGATGCCAGCGGCGCGGGCATCGACGAAGGCGCCCAACAGGACCACGGGCGCCTGCGCGGCGGCAAGTGTCCAGATGCGCAGTTGCACGACTTCCGGGCCGAGCCCGCGCACCAGTTGCCAGTCGCCCCGACGGGGTCCGCGTTTTGGCCACCAGCGGGCATTGGCGATGGCCAGGATGCTGACCGTGCCGATTTCGGATAGCCGTTGACCGACCAGCGCCCAGGCGCCGAAACCTTGCAGGGCAATTGTGATGCCGACGATGCCGCCCACCATGACGCCAAGAACCGTTCGGATTGAAAGCGCCTTGAACATCATGCGCCGCCGGATCAGCGCGTTTGAAACGCCGGAAAGGCCGATCAGGAAAACGACCGGGCTCGCGGTGCGCAGGATTGGGCCAACGCCTTGATTATCATAAATATAATCGATCACCTCTGCGGCCACCCACAAGGTTGCGGTGATGGCCGCGGAAAAGCCTGTCAGAATGAAGAAGGTGGCTTCGAGCCGACCGTCTTCCAGTTCGGGGCGTTCGACGATGGCTTCGGTCAGCGTGTCGCGGACGAGGATTTCGCCAACGAACAGGAAGGCGAAGGCAATCGAGGCCAGGCCGAAGGTTTCGACCCCGATTATGCGCGCAATGATCAGGAAGACCAACGCGCCGATGGATTGTTCGATCCATGTTGCACCGGCCAGCCAGGCAGCCGCATTCGAAAATTCGCGCTTCATGCCTGTGTTCCGTTGATTTCCGGTGCGGGCGCTGGGGATGTCATGCCGCGTTCCTTGCACTTCTTTGTGCCGGAACCGCAAGTGGATTTAGCCACGGGCCAGCGTCGCCAATGCGCGGTTATTGCCGCTTGAATCGGCGAGTCGTCCGGCATTTCGCTCCTTGTTGCCCGAATCGTCTGGACCATATTTATACGACCCATTGTTTACACAGTTTCACCAATCGCACATTGCAGGGGGCGAATTGCCGTGAGAGACAGCCCTATGGTTGAAAAGGTACGATCAAGGGCGGTTCCGGTTTGTCGCGTCAGCGGAAAATCGCTACATAGTTGGCCATTGGATGGGGCGTAGTTCGTTGGAAGGGTTGCTGTGTCGGATTTGGCAGAAAAGAAGTCCGTAGTCATTATTGGTGGCGGGCCGGCTGGCCTGACGGCTGCCTACGAACTTCAGAAGCGGTCAGACGACGTTGTTCCGGCCGTTTTTGAAGGCTCGGACATGGTCGGTGGCATCTCACGCACCGAAAGCAGCAATGGCTACCGATTTGATATTGGCGGGCACCGGTTCTTCACGAAAGTGAAGGAAGTCGAAGCCATGTGGCACGAAGTGATGGGCAATGATTTCATTACCGTGCCCCGGTTGAGCCGCATCTATTACAGGGGCAAGTATTTTGCCTATCCGCTGAAGCCGATGCAGGCGCTTTGGTCGATCGGCCCATATGAAGCGGTGCGCATCGTCCTGAGCTACATCAAGTGGCAGGTGCGCCCATACAAGGATGAGCGCAGCTTCGAAGAATGGGTGATCAACCGTTTCGGCGGGCGGCTCTATATGCACTTTTTTCGCAGCTACACCGAAAAGGTCTGGGGTATCACTGGCAAGGAGATCCGGGCCGATTGGGCCGCGCAGCGGATCAAGAATATGTCCTTGCTCAAAGTGGTCTGGAATGCCTTCACCGGCGCCAATGACACCACCAGCCTGATCGAGGAATTCCAGTATCCGCGTCTGGGCCCCGGCATGATGTGGGAAAAGGTCCGTGACCTGGTGCGCAAGAATGGCGGCACGGTCAACATGCGGTCCGAAGTGATCGGTGTGAACCGCGAAGGCAATCGCGTGACGTCGATTGATGTCAAGGAACGCAACGAGGATTGGACGCCGGGTGAATTGCGCCGGGTCGAGGGCGACGAATTCGTGAACACGATGGCGTTGCGCGACCTGATCCACGCTTTTGATCCGCCGCCGCCGCCCGATGTGGTCGAGGCCGCGGACAGGCTGAAATATCGCGACTTCCTGATCGTGACGCTGGTTTTAGACCACGCCGACCCGTTCCCGGACAACTGGATCTATATCCATTCGCCAAACGTTAAGGTCGGTCGCATCCAGAATTTCCGCGCTTGGTCGAAGGAAATGTTGCCCGATCAGAACACCGCATCCATCGGCATGGAATATTTCTGCCAGAAGGGCGACGGGTTGTGGACCATGTCGGATGAGGACCTGCGCGCGCTGGCCGCCCAAGAACTGGAACAGCTGGGCTTGGCGGGCGCCAATTCGGTCATCGGTGCCGCGATCATTCGTCAGCCCAAGGCCTATCCAGTCTATGACGGCGAATATCGCGAGGCTCTGGATGTGGTCGAGGCCTGGCTGAAAACCTTGGAAAACTTTCAGACTGTGGGGCGCAACGGCCTGCATCGCTATAACAACCAGGATCATTCTATGCTGTCGGCCATGTATGCCGCGCGCAATATCCTGGGCGGAAGCCACGATGTGTGGAACGTCAATGTGGAACGGTCCTATCACGAAGAATTCGAGCTGAAACAGGAAGATCAGGCCGCTGCGGTCGCCGCAGAGTAGGACGTTGGGGTCTGCCCGGTGGCATGGATTTTCCTTGATGACGGGCGGGTCCAAATGGGTCCGCCCGTTTTTCTGCCGCACTTGAAGCTTCGCGTGCGCAGCACTAAGATTCCCGAAACACTTTTTCCGCTATGAAAAACAAAAGCTGAGGCATGGACATGAGAGACCCGATCGCAACCTGGGAAAACTTCGTAATCCCGACGGTTGAAGAAACCACGTCACGCGGGTCGATCCGTTATGACATTTTTTCTCGTCTGCTGAAGGAACGGATCATTTTCGTGTCCGGTCCGATCCATGACGAGATGGCGACGATCATCGTTGCGCAGCTGCTATTTCTTGAGGCGGAAAACCCGTCCAAGGAAATCGCCATGTATATCAATAGCCCGGGCGGCATCGTGACGTCTGGTCTGTCGATCTATGACACGATGCAGTATATCCGCCCGGCCGTTTCGACGGCCTGTATCGGGCAAGCCGCTTCGATGGGGTCGCTGCTGCTGGCCGCCGGCGAAAAGGGGATGCGGTTTTCTCTGCCCAACAGCCGCGTGATGGTGCATCAGCCATCCGGTGGATATCAGGGGCAGGCGACCGACATTCTGATTCACGCGCAGGAAACGCAGAAGCTGAAGACCCGTCTGAACGAGATTTATGTCAAGCATACCGGGCAAAAGTTGAAAACTGTCGAGGCCGCGCTGGAACGCGACAATTTCATGTCGCCGGAAGAAGCCAAGGCCTGGGGTCTGATTGACGAGATTGTTGAGAGCCGGGAAAAGATGGCCCCGGGTAAATCCTAATTTCGTCACATATTCCGGTTAAGAAACCGCACGGTGGATTTTGCAATTGTGCCTACTGGGATGGTGACTTAGTTTTGGGCCAGAACGCAAAATCGCGATCGACGGGCGCGACGCAGGGCGCCGGCAAGGTAAGGAATGAACATGGCCAGTAATTCCGGCGATAGCAAGAATACGCTTTACTGCTCGTTCTGTGGCAAGAGCCAGCACGAGGTGCGAAAGCTGATCGCCGGGCCGACGGTCTTCATCTGCGATGAATGCGTCGAGCTCTGCATGGACATCATTCGCGAAGAAACCAAGTCCAGCGGGCTGAAATCTTCCGAAGGCGTGCCGACCCCACGTGAAATCTGCGACGTTCTGGACGATTATGTGATCGGTCAGGAACATGCCAAGCGCGTGTTGTCCGTGGCGGTCCACAACCACTACAAGCGCCTGAATCACGCCGCGAAATCCGGCGATATCGAGCTGGCGAAATCCAATATCCTGCTGATCGGCCCGACAGGCTGCGGCAAGACGCTGCTGGCGCAAACGCTGGCGCGCATTCTGGATGTGCCGTTCACCATGGCGGACGCGACCACGCTGACCGAAGCCGGTTACGTGGGCGAGGACGTGGAAAACATCATTCTGAAGCTGTTGCAGGCATCGGAATACAATGTCGAACGCGCGCAGCGTGGCATCGTCTATATCGACGAGGTCGACAAGATCACCCGCAAGTCCGACAACCCGTCGATCACCCGCGACGTGTCGGGCGAGGGCGTGCAGCAGGCCTTGCTGAAAATCATGGAAGGCACGGTTGCCAGCGTTCCGCCGCAGGGCGGGCGCAAACATCCGCAGCAGGAATTCCTGCAGGTGGACACGACCAATATCCTGTTCATCTGCGGCGGCGCCTTTGCGGGGCTGGACAAGATCATTGCCCAGCGTGGCAAGGGGTCTGCGATCGGCTTCGGCGCGGACGTGAAGGATAATGACAATCGCGGCGTGGGCGAGGTGTTCAAGGATCTTGAACCCGAAGATCTGCTGAAATTCGGCCTGATCCCGGAATTCGTCGGCCGTCTGCCGGTCATCGCCACGCTTGGCGATCTGGATGAAGAGGCGCTGGTGACGATCCTGACCCAGCCCAAGAATGCACTGGTCAAGCAATACCAGCGGCTGTTCGATATCGAAGGCACGACGCTGACCTTTACCGAAGATGCGTTGAAGGCGATTGCCAAGCGTGCCATCGAACGCAAGACCGGCGCGCGCGGTCTGCGGTCGATTATGGAAGATATCCTGCTGGATACCATGTTCGAACTGCCCAGCATGGATTCGGCGGAAGAGGTCGTGGTGAACGAGGAAGCCGTCGGTCCCGATGCGCTGCCGCTGATTATCCACGCCGAAGGCAAGCGCAAGAGCGAAGCCAACGCCAGCTGATCAACGCGTTCAGTCCCTGAACTGGATCCGATAGAGCCCGGCATAAAGCCCGTCGCGCGCCATGAGTTCATCATGCGTGCCTTGATCCACGATCCTGCCCTTGTCCATTACCACGATCAGGTCGGCGTTGCGGATGGTCGACAGCCGGTGGGCGATAACCAGTGTCGTGCGGTTGCGTGACAGGTTGCCGATGGCGTCCTGCACGATGGCCTCGGACTTGGTGTCGAGCGCCGATGTGGCTTCGTCCAGCAGCAGGATCGGCGCATCGCGCAACAGCGCGCGGGCAATCGCGATGCGTTGACGCTGACCGCCTGAAAGGTTGGCACCGCGCGGTCCGGCGGGGCTGTCGAGC
>JBNKYL010000200.1:0-7471 GCA_050300875.1 Paracoccaceae bacterium | reverse complement strand
CTCTTCCGATCTGAACGGCGGCCAATGTGGCCAGCGCTGCGACGAATGTGCGGATGAGTTTCATGTGGTTCCTCCCTTATTGTGAAAATGATGATACGTGAATTCTTGAATTTGTCTGCTATAAATATTGCGAACAAAAGGGGAACATTATATCGTGTCAGCATGGTCCCTGCCCCTGCGATTCATACCGGTTCGCGCCGAACGGCCCCGGTCCAGCCGTTTCTGGCTGGCACCGGGTTGGCGCGCGCGCGGACGCATGAATTCTGCGGACGGGCACGCTGGAGCCTGGCGATGATGCTGGCCGCGCGCATGGATGGCCCGGTTTTCTGGATCGCACCCGCCTGGGCCGCCGAACGGCTGAATTCCGAAGCCATGCTGCGGTTCACCGATCCGGGGCGGTTTACCTTCTTTCACCCCATACGCGGCGAAGACCTGCTTTGGGTGATGGAAGAGGCCCTGCGCGCGGGCAATGTGCCGCTGGTCGTGGCCGATCTGCCGGAACCGCCGGGGCTGACCCCGGTCCGGCGCCTGCATCTGGCCGCCGAAACCGGGGCGGAACGCACCCGCCATGCCCCGCTGGGCCTGCTGCTGACCGGGCAACGCGGTGGCGCGCCGGGGGTGGAAAGCCGCTGGCAACTGGACCCCGCCCATGTGCCGGGCGCGCCGGGCTGGCACCTGACCCGGTTGCGCGCCCGCAGCGACCCGCCGAAGACCTGGCACCTGACCCCGACCCGCAACGGGTTCGAGGCGCGGGCCGCGTCAGGACCCCCGGATTTCCCGGCGAAGAACCTGGGGCGTGCGGAACCGGCGTGAAAATCACCCATTGCCGACGCCGGAAGGTCGAAAACGTGACGGACCGCCATTGACGGGCAGGCTAGGCAAGGGCCATGCGCCTGTTGATCACCTTTGCCGCCCTGTTCCTGTCCGTCATCTTTCTGCAATTGGGCGCAGGCGGGCTGGCGCCGCTGGATGCCATATCCGGGCTGAACGCCGGTTTCGCCCGCGACCAGGTGGGCCTGCTGGGGTCGGCGCATTTCCTGGGGTTCTTCATCGGCTGCTGGTGGGCACCCCGGTTGATGGGCACGGTCGGGCATTCGCGTGCATTCGCGGCCTTCATGGCCGCCGGGACCATCGGCATCCTCGCCCATACGCTGATCATCGACCCGACAGCCTGGGCGATCTTCCGGATCATGTCGGGGTTTTGCGTGGCCGGCAGCTACACCGTGGTCGAAGCCTGGCTGCAATCCCGCGTCGACAATGAAAACCGCGGCCGGGCGATGGGGGTCTACCGCATCGTCGATATCGGCGGGTCGCTGGGCGCGCAGTTGCTGATCGCGTTTCTCGAACCCGGCAGCTACATTTCCTACAATATCCTGGCGATCCTGTGCTGTGCGGCGCTTTTGCCGCTGACGCTGACACGTGTCAGCCCCCCTGAAACCCCCGACGCCCCACGCCTGCGCCCGATGATCGCCTGGCGCATGTCGCCGCTGGGCGCGGCGGGCGTCGTCGTGTCGGGCCTGACGGCGGCTGCCTTTCGCATGGTCGGGCCGATCTATGGGGTCGAGGTCGGGCTATCCAACGACCAGATCGCCATTTTCCTTGCCGTCTTCGTTGCCGGCGGCGCGCTGGCGCAATACCCGGCGGGCTGGCTGGCCGACCGCTATGATCGCCGCTGGGTGCTGATCTGGATGTCAGTCGCGGCCATCGCCGCCTGCGCCTTCACCATCAGCTTCAATTCCGGCACCTTCCAGGTGATCCTGTCCGCGACGGTTTTCGGTTTCATGACCTTCCCGATCTATTCGGTCAGCGCCGCCCATGCCCATGATTTCGCCACCGATGCGGAACGGGTCGAACTGTCCGCCGCGCTGATGTTCTTCTATGCGCTCGGCGCCATCGCCAGCCCCTATATCGCGTCGGGCCTGATCGACCGGTTCGGATCCGCCGCCATGTTCCTGTTCATTTCGGCCGCCCATGTGGTGCTGATCGCCTTCGGCCTGATCCGTATGCGCGCCCGACCGACCGAAACCGACCGAACAACCTATATCTACGCGCCGCGCACGTCATTCCTGTCGGGCCGCCTGTTTTCCCGCTTGCGTGAACGCCGCTAGCCCTCGCCCCGCCCTTGGCTTATAGAGCGCCGGACGACGCGACAGACGGGCAAGACATGGCACGTATCCTCATCACTTCCGCGATCCCGTACATCAACGGGATCAAGCATTTGGGCAACCTTGTGGGCAGCCAGCTGCCAGCTGACCTTTACGCCCGTTACATGCGTGCCCGCGGCCATGAGGTGATGTTCATCTGTGCCACCGATGAACATGGCACGCCGGCCGAGATTGCGGCCCAGAAGGCGGGCAAGCCGGTCGCCGAATACTGCGCCGAGATGTGGGCCGTGCAAAAGGACCTGTCCGACGGGTTCCGCCTGTCCTTTGACCATTTCGGGCGGTCATCCAGCCCGCAGAACCACAAGCTGACGCAGCATTTCGCGGGCCGTCTGGCCGATGCCGGGCTAATCCGCGAAGTCAGCGAAAAACAGATGTATTCGCACGCCGACGGGCGTTTCCTGCCCGATCGCTATATAGAAGGCACCTGCCCCAATTGCGGCTATGACAGTGCGCGTGGCGACCAATGCGACAACTGCACCAAGCAGCTGGATCCGGTCGACCTGATCAACCCGCATTCGACCATTTCGGGTTCCACCGATCTGGAAATGCGCGAAACCAAGCACCTTTACCTGCGCCAATCGGCGATGAAGGACCGGCTGGACCAATGGATCGACGCGCAAAAGGACTGGCCGATCCTGACCACGTCGATAGCCAAAAAGTGGCTGCATGATGGTGACGGGTTGCAGGATCGCGGCATCACCCGTGATCTCGATTGGGGTATCCCGGTCAAGAAGGGCGATCAGGACTGGCCCGGCATGGAAGGCAAGGTTTTCTACGTCTGGTTCGACGCGCCCATCGAATATATTGCGGCCACGGTCGAATGGGCCGATGCCACGGGCGGTGACTGGGAACGCTGGTGGCGTACCGACAAGGGCGCGGATGACGTGCGCTATGTGCAATTCATGGGCAAGGATAACGTGCCCTTCCATACGCTCAGCTTCCCCGCCACGATCCTTGGGTCCGGTGAACCGTGGAAGCTGGTCGATTACATCAAGTCTTTCAATTACCTGAACTATGACGGCGGGCAGTTTTCCACCTCGCGTGGGCGCGGGGTGTTCATGGATCAGGCCCTGTCCATCCTGCCCGCGGATTACTGGCGTTGGTGGCTTCTGTCCCACGCGCCGGAAACGTCCGATAGCGAGTTTACCTGGGAAAACTTCCAGGCGGGCGTGAACAAGGACCTGGCCGACGTGCTGGGCAATTTCGTCAGCCGGGTCACGAAATTCTGCCGGTCCAAGTTTGGCGAAGAGGTCCCGGCAGGCGGCGATATCGACGCGGCCATCACTGACAAGCTAGCCGGGTTCGACGCCATGCTGGCCGAATATGCAACCCATATGGAAGCCATCGACATCCGCAAGGCCTCTGCCTCCTTGCGCGCGCTATGGGCGATGGGCAATGAATGGTTGCAGGATGCCGCGCCCTGGACGGTGTACAAGGAAGACCCCGACCAGGCCGCGGCCATCGTGCGGCTGGCGCTGAACCTGATCCGTGCCTATGGCGTGATCTCGGCCCCATTCATCCCCGATGCTTCGGCGGCGATGTTGGCCGCCATGCAGTCCGACAACCGTGACTGGCCCGCAAGTCTGGCCGACATTGCCACCGCGCTGCCTGCGGGCCATGCCTTCACCGTGCCCGACAACCTGTTCACGAAAATCACCGACGAACAGCGCGATGACTGGCAGACCCGTTTCGCGGGCAAGCGCGACTGATCACCACCTTTCCGGAAATACTCCGGGGGGCACCAGGGCAGCGCCGCTCGCCCCGGTCGGATCAGGCACCAGCCTGATCCGAAACCTCGGACAGACGTTCAGCCCGCCGCGCCAGTTTGGCCGCCAGATTCAATCCCACACCCGGCCTGCTCCACGGGCAGACGGCGATGCAGATGCCGCAGCCCTGATGCTGGTTGAAGAACGGCAGGCAGCTGTCGAAATCCACGTAATATTTTTGCACACCCCGCACCAATTGCTTGTCGGCAAAGATCGCGTCAGGCGGGCAGGCATCCGAACAGACCCGGCAATTGGCGCAAAACCCGTCGATGCCATGATCGACCGGTTCGTTCAGCGGAACCGGCGCATCCGTCAGGACAGCCGACAAGCGAAAGCTCGATCCGAATTCGGGACAGATCAGCGACCCGTGCTTGCCCAATTCGCCCATCCCCGCCGCGATGGCCGCCGGGATCATGGCGATCTTTCCGGCCATGGGGCCGGTCAACGGTTCGGCGTCGTAGCCCAGTTCACGCAGCCAGTTTGCGACCTCGACCGCGCCCGCCGCCGCGCGAAGGTATTGCGCCATCACCTCTGCCCCGGCCACCGGGTTCGGGGCCTGTGAAATCCGGCCATAGTCATGCGCGAAGCCCAGCACGATGACATTCCGATACCCGATCTCGACCCCCTGAAAGGCCCAATCGATATTGAAAGCGGAAGCGCCGTATTTGTCGATCACACCATTGGTCTTGAAGGCGTCCATGCCAGCGGCGAAATCAAGCGGCATCGCTTCGCCCGCCACAGCGGTCAGCGGCGCATCCAGAACCGCCTGCCGTTCGGCGCGCAGCCGGGCGAAATCCGGCAGGCCGGGATCGACGGTATAGAACCAGCGCTGCATTTGCCCATGCGGGATCGTGTCGGGGTCTTCGGCCCAATAGACCTTGACCGCGCGGCGAAAAGCCGGCTCGCCCAGTCCATTGATCTCATTTCCCGTCACCTCCGGGGCCAGCGCCATCTGCGCCGGGTCGGGTCGGAACGGGGCATCACCTGATCTGCGTTTCATGCCCCTTTGTGGCATGCACGGCGCGCCTTGCGCAATTCGTCAGAAGTTCAGCTGCCAACCAATGCCAATCGTGGTGTCGGTTTCGCCAGCAACGTGACCTGCATTCAGGCTGTGCGCGGCCGACAGGACCATTTCGGCCCCCATCGCCACGGGGCGTGCATAATCCATGCCCAGATCGAGCTGTCGAGCTTCTGGCACCATCGACAGGGACACGGCGCTGAATTGCGCGCCGCCGGCAGACAGAGCCACAGGCAGATTGACCTGCGCCTGACCGGCGGCCACGGCCTGCGGCAGGCCGACGCGGAACGACAGGCGATCACCCGACCGGGCCAGGTCGCGCGCGGCGAGCGTTGCGGCAAATTCATCATAGGCAGTCGGCTCGAACCGGACCGGCCCGCCATCCCCGGCCGGCACGGCCAGGCCCATCCGGGCCCCCAGCGCCAGGCTCAGGCCCGGGGCCAGCATTTGGCTGACTTCCACGGATGCCGCGCCATGCAGGCTGTCGACCGAACCGACATTGCCGCCCAGCGACGTGCCCAGCAGGCCGCCCGCTTCGACAAGACCTGTCAGCCCGAAACGCACGCCGTTTTCACCGGCACTGCGATAGCTGAAACCAAAATTTTCCGGGGCGTTGTCACTATCGGGAACCAGAAAGCTCAATTCCGCCCCGCCAAAATGCCCAACGGTTTCCTGACCGCCGATATAGCTGCCGAAGCCACGGCTGAGCAGTGGAACATCAGCGGCCATTTCCACATGCTGCGTCACGAAGCTGATCGGGTCCTGATAGGACGCGCCATGTGCCGACAGGGCGGCGGCGGATACGTCGAACTGACTGTTCATTCCATCGGCAAAGACCATGCGGTGCTGCGCCAGCCCGTGGGTCAATGCGTTGCCTGCCGCCCCACGCGACACGAGGATCGGGGTCCCGACATCGACCGACCGCGAATTGCTGATCGGCACATAGGCACTGCCAATGGGCAACAGCGCAGCCGCGAGGTCCAGGAACCCATGCCCGTAGATGTCCGAAAACCCGTGCTGAACGGTGTCAGAAAAATTGACCAGCCCGGTATGTGCGAACCAGCCGTTGTCAGCCGAGGCCAATAGACGCGCACGCAATTCCTGTGCACTGAGGCTGGGAAAGGCCTGCGCCAATACCGCAATGGCCCCAGCTACCTGAGGCGCAGCAAAGGATGTGCCAGACCACATCAGGTAGTCGGAATTGCCGCTATTGGTAGCCGACACAATCGACCCGTCCGCGACCATGCAAAAGCGGGCCGCTTCAAAGCAGGGTGACGAAAGCAGCCCGACCGACGTGATGTTGCCGGACCCATCATGCGTCGGAACGCCATTGATCGCGGTGATGAAGGATTGTTCCAGTCCGGAAACGAGATTTGGCAAACCCGCAACCAGGTCGATTTGTGTCTGATACTGGTCGTTGGCCGCCGCAAACACGATCACGCCGTTCTGCGCGTAGTTCAGCAGTGAATTGATGTAGGCCTGCCCCGATGCCGACCCGAATACGGCGTTGTAATTGGACTGTGTCGCGGCCAGCGAATAGCCCCAGGAATTGTTCTGAACGATCGCGCCGATGGACGCGGCCTGGTTGGTCGCCTCGGTCATCGAAGTAAAGCTGTTGAAACTGCCAAGCTGCAAATTCGCGCCAGGTGCAACGCCGATCATCTGCCCGGTGGTTCCGTCGCTGGCGGCAATCGCCGCCACCGCGGTGCCGTGATCGCCGTTGCCCGGCGGGTTCAACGTGGGCAAGGTAATGTTCTTTGACGACAATTCATCATGAGTCAGCAGAAACCCGGTATCCACGATCGAAATCGTTTCACCTGCGCCGGTCAAGCCCAGCGCATGGGCATATTCGACATTGGCGTTGTCCAGAGAATTATGGTGGTCGAACGTGGCGGGCCAGGTGAAATTCTGCACCTGAAACACCGCAGAGTTGCGTATCGTCGTCGCCGCTGCTTCGAACCCGGCAAAGCTGGTCATGCCGTTATACGAGGCGGAAAGCGCGGCTTCGCTGACCTTGGCGTTATAAACCAATGCCGAATAGGGACGATCCCCATTGCAGCCTGCCAGCGCAACGAGCCCACCAAACAAAACGGCGAAACGCATGGTTTTCATTTGCCACCCACCTTTTCGGCGCCTCGTCGCGCCGGAACCTCGATCTTTCGGGCCGAATAATTGGCTCGACTCCCACTCTGGACCCCATCTGGTCAGGTTTTATGGGCAACAATGGGGCGATTTGGGCGTGATAATGTGAATTCGCAAATCATGTCGGCGCATATGCGTTTCAGCCTGCACGCATTGCGTACGGTGTGTCAAACTGCGTGTTCCATGCGGCATTCGGTGCCAGAAAGCCCTGCACAAGCCGCTGACAAAAGACACGAAATTTCAAAACTGGCAATTCTTAACAATGAGTTACCGGTCGAGTTTCGTCCAGAGGCATTGGGCCAGCCATACACGGTCAGGCCCTGATCTGGCCGCAACTGAGGCACTGAATTGGGGGAACGCGCCTGTTGGTACCCGCGGCC
>JBNKYL010000199.1:0-6740 GCA_050300875.1 Paracoccaceae bacterium | reverse complement strand
CCCTGCGCCTATGTCGAGCTGGTCGCGGGGGCCGAAGTGTCTGTCGACGAGCTTCTTTCCCCTGCCGGCGAAAACGTACATGAACGCGCCGCACGTCCGAAACATATCGAGATCCTGTCCGAACTGCCCAAGACCGCCGTTGGCAAGGTTTTCAAGCCCGATCTGCGCAAACGTGCGATCACCCGTGTCTATACCGAAGCCCTGGCTGCGGCGGGGCTGAATGCCCGCGTTCTGAACGTGGTGGAAGACAAGTCGCGTGGCCTGGTGGCGCAACTGGAAGCCACCGGCGAGGTCGACAAGAATGCCGTCGCACAGGTGCTGGGCGAGTTCACGCGGCCCTTCGATTGGGTCTGAAACGCGGGAAACGCATTGTTTCGCAAATTGTTACGATCCGGTAAACGCGCAGAACTTCATAATTTCTAAAGGGTTTTCGCGCAACTTACCCTTCCAGCGGGCCAGAAATGGCGTGGTCACAGGGGCGGCACGGCTTCGTCAAGATCGCGCCACATTCGGCGGTTCAATTGGTCCGCAGAGAAGAGGTGATGAACATGATGCTCGCAGTTGTTGCCATAGGTTTCGTATTCGGTTCCTTTGCCGGTGCACTGGCGCTGGCCAATGGTGCCGGGATCCTTCTGGCCCTGGTGTCCTACGGCGCCGCCGGGTCGCTGGCCATACTGGTCCCGCTGTTGGTGCAAGCCATGTTCCCCGACGCAGAACAAGACGCTTGGAAGGTCGACGCCCACGAAACCGCAGGCGCCTGAACCTAGTTCACGACAACCGAATAGCGCACGATCCGGTTGTTGTCCGAATCCGATATGAAATAGCTGCTGCCCCACACGGCGACGCCTTCGGGATCGTCGAATTGGTTCACGCCCAAACCGGGCAGACCTGACCCCAACACCCCCAACAACTGCCCTTGACCGGTTTCGCCCGGATCAATCAGCAGGATGCGATGCGCGTCCTGATCGGCCACGACCATGCGACCGAATTCATCGAAATCCATGTAACGCGGACCGATGAACCCGTATTTCGGGTCGTCGATGGCGCGCACGAATTCCAGGTCGGTCGTATATTGCACCAACCTCCGCCCGGCATTGTCGGCGACCCAGATATTGCCAGCCGGGTCTTCGGCCACATCATGTGCGCCCGGCATCCCCTGCGCCGTGGCGACCAGTTCCCGGTCAGCGAAAGCCGCCAGAATGCCAAGCCCGCTGGCCATGGCATAGACCATCCCGGATGAATGCCACAGCGCCCCCTCGGTGCGCGGGGCCGAATATGCCAGGCCAAATTCCAGCTCTTCGGCGGTCACATCCTCGATCACCGCGGCAAAGCTTTGTCCGGTGATCGCCACCAGCGCGCGGCCATCCGGCCCGAAGGACACATCATGCACCCCCGGCAACAACCCTTCGCCAACGTATCTCACCAGCTCCAGTGTTTCGGGGTCCAGCACCGTCAACCGATTGCCGAATTTGTCGGCCACATAAAGCAGACCGTCCGGGCCTATTGCCAGATCATGCGGGTCGTCCAGGATCGGTTCGCTGGCCAGATCAAAGGCGGCAAAGGGCGGGGCGTCCTGGGCAATTGCCCCTGTGGCGATACCAGTCGCAAGCACGAAAAGGGCCAAGTGGCGCGTCATGTCCTGTCCTCCTATCTTGGGGCAGGCTAGCACGAGGTTAAGCATCTGTAAGCTGACAAGCGCGTGTATCAGGCCTTGCGCGGTTTGGCGCGGGTCGTGGGCGCAGCGGATGCAGGGTCCTCGGGCCAAGGGTGTTTGGGATAGCGCCCGCGCATGTCCTTGCGCACATCCGCATAGCTATTGGCCCAGAAGCCGGGCAGGTCGGCGGTGGTCTGCAACGGGCGTCCGGCCGGCGACAACAGCGTTAAGCGCAACGGTTGACCCGCGACGATCGGGTGGCTGGTCTGGCCGAACATCTCCTGCAGGCGGATTTCAATTTCCGGCAAATCGCCCGCGTAATCCACCGTCACGGCGCGCCCGGTGGGGGCGGTGTATCGGGGCGGGGCCAATCGGTTCAACTGATCGGTCTGGGTCCAGTCCAGCATGGATCGCAGCGCAGGCAGCAGGTCGAACCCCTTGATTTCCTGCGCGTTTCGCGGGGGCGGATCAAGGTTCGGCAACAGCCAGGACTCAATCCCATCGATCAATCCCTGATCCGTCATGTCGGGCATCTCCACCCCGCTTGCACGCAGGAACGCGACCCGTTTGCGCAGATTGTCAGCGGCTCGGCTGAACGTCAGGCCAAGATCACGAAACCCGTCCAACGCGGCGCGGGCCAGTGCCTCGGGCGGTGCCGATTTCCAAACTCGCTCGGCCAGAACCACCGCGCCGAGCCGACGCTGTTCCGTGGCCAGAACGCGCCCATCGCGTTTGGACCATCTGCAATCAGACACCCACATGATGCGATCAGCCATCACGTTTTCCAGCTCGCTTTCGGTGACGGCAATCGCCCGACGGATGCGGCCTTCACGGCCCTTGTCGTCGATATCGGTCACCACGATCAGCTGCGCACCGGCCAGCGCGTCGCCCGCATCCATCACCGCCCCACGGCCGCCCGACAGGACGTATCGCGGATCATCGCCGGGGCGGCGTTTGCCCACACGGTCGGGATAGGCCGTGGCGACCAGTTCGGCCCAGGACAGTCCCGCGTCCGGGCTTGCGAGTTTATCCAACCGTTTGAAAAGGTTTGATATTGTGGGATGTCCAGGTGTGGACAGCAGCCTTTTCGTTGCCAACAGGTCCACGCCTTCCGGAAGAATCGGCAACCGTTCGGACAAGATTGCCGCCAACCCGGCGGCACCTTTGCCGCCGCGTGCCAGCATATGCGCCAAACGTGGATGAACGGGCAGCGCGGCCAGCGCGCGGCCATGTTCGGTGATCCGCCCCGCATCATCCAGCGCACCAAGATCCGTCAACAGGCGCTTGGCCCCGTCCAGGCCGGCCTGTGACGGCGGGGTGACAAACGCCATGTCACTAGCCTGCCCACCCCAAAGCGCGACATCCAGAACCAGCCCTGACAGGTCGCCGACCTCAATCTCCGGTGGCGGGAACGGGGCCAGCCCGCCCTCGGCGGCACGGGTCCACATCCGGTAACACCAGCCCGGCGCGACGCGACCGGCGCGGCCCCGGCGTTGTTCCGCCTCGGCCCGCGTGACGCGTTCCGTGACCAGCCGCGACATGCCGGTGCCGTGGTCGAACCGCGCCCGCCGGGAAAGCCCGCAATCGACCACGACGCGCACATCCTGAATGGTCAACGAAGTCTCTGCGATGGCCGTGGCCAGCACCAGTTTGCGTCCCTTGTCCAATGGCTGGATCGCCGCGCGCTGCTGGGCAAAGGGCATGGCGCCGAAAAGCGGCTGGATGACCACATCGGCAGGTATCTTGTCCGCCAACCGATCGGCGACACGGCGAATTTCACCTTCGCCGGGAAGGAAAACCAGAACGCCACCTTCGGTTTCGGCCAGGGCTGTCAGGATCAGCCCGGTGGCCGTATCTTCCATGCGTTCATTGGCAGGGGCAGGGCGGTCCAGCCAACGGGTTTCCACCGGAAAAGCGCGCCCGTCTGACGTGATGGTCGGCGCGCCGATCATGTCAGCCACAGGCTGCGCGTCCAAAGTGGCGGACATGATGATCAGCGTCAGGTCCGGGCGCAGCGCTTCGCGCAATTCCAGTGTCAGGGCCAGCCCCAGATCAGCATTCAGGGATCGTTCGTGGAATTCGTCAAAGATCACCGCGCCGATGCCGGGCAGGTCGGGGTCGGACTGGATAATGCGGGTCAGGATGCCTTCGGTGACAACCTCGATCCGGGTTTCTGCGCCTGACTTCACATCGCCCCGGATGCGATAGCCAACGGTCTGGCCTGGCTTCTGTCCAAGCGTGGACGCCATGCGTTCGGCCGCGGCACGGGCGGCCAGGCGGCGGGGTTCCAGCATGATGATGCGTCCAGCGACCAGCCCGCTATCCAGCAAGGCCAGCGGCACCACGGTAGTCTTGCCCGCACCGGGTGGGGCCTGCAGCACGGCCTTGCCAGTGGCTTTTACGGCCTCCATCAGGGCGGGAAGCACATCGGAAATGGGCAGGTCGGGCGGGGTCATGGGGTGGTTATGGGTGATCCCGGCGGGCTGGACAAGCGGACGGCAATCGGGGCAGATGCTGGGGATTACAGGGAAAGGACCGATGGCGGCATTGGACGATCTGGCCAGCAAGGTGGCAGCGGGGGACCGCCGGGCATTGGCCCGGGCGATCACGCTGGTCGAATCGAGCCGGGTGGACCATCGGGATGAGGCCAACGCGTTGCTGTCCAAGCTTGGACAGGCCGGAAAGCAGGCGCTGCGCATCGGGTTGTCGGGCACGCCGGGGGTGGGCAAATCCAGTTTCATCGAAGCCTTCGGCAAGATGCTGACCGGGCAGGGGCTGCGGGTGGCGGTGCTGGCCGTCGATCCCAGTTCGGCGCGGTCGGGCGGGTCGATCCTGGGCGACAAGACACGGATGGAAACGCTGAGCCGTGATCCCAATGCCTTCATCCGGCCATCGCCCAGCCAAAGCGAACTGGGCGGTGTAGCGCGGCGCACGCGCGATGCGATTGCGCTGTGTGAAGCGGCGGGGTTCGACGTGGTGTTGATTGAAACCGTGGGGGTCGGTCAGTCCGAAACCACGGTGGCAGAGATGTCGGACCTGTTCATCCTGCTGATCGCGCCTGCGGGCGGGGATGAATTGCAGGGGGTCAAGCGCGGGATCATGGAAATGGCCGACATGATCCTTGTCAACAAGGCCGACGGCGATCTGGAAGCCGCGGCGGTCAGGACCTGTGCCGACTATGCGGGTGCGCTGCGACTGCTGCGCAAACGGCCCCAGGATGCGGAAGGTTTCCCCAAGGCGGTGACCGTTTCGGCGCTGACCGGCAAAGGGCTGGATGATGCCTGGGCCGACATGACCCGGCTTGCCGAGTGGCGGCGCGAGGCAGGCCATTGGGACGCGCGGCGCAAGGCACAGGCACAATATTGGTTCCGCGGGGAAGTGCGCCACGCGCTGTTGGCGCGGCTGGGCACGCCAGAGGGCCGGGTGGCCATGGACGAACAGGCGCAAGCCGTGGAAGAGGGGCGGGTCAGTCCGGCCGAAGCAGCACGGCTGGTTCTGGACCGGATTGCCCCTAAATGACCCGTTTGATGGCTTGACGCGCGGGGATTCTCCCACTATCAGCCGCAAACGGAATTTGGGCAACGGTCCCCGGGGCGGTTGCCCGTTTGTTTTGGGACCTATCCCGAGAGATATGAAACGAAGGAGCGAGGCCATGTCGCGCCGCTGTGAACTGACTGGCAAGGGGCCGATGTCCGGCAACAATGTCAGCCATGCAAACAACAAGACCAAGCGTCGGTTCCTGCCGAACCTGAACGATGTCACGCTGATCAGCGACACGCTGGGCCGGTCCGTCAAGCTGCGGATTTCTGCCCACGCGCTGCGTTCGGTGGACCATCGTGGCGGGCTGGATGCCTTCCTGGCGAAAGCCAAGGATGCTGACCTGTCGGCCAACGCGCTGAAGATCAAGAAAGAAATCGCCAAGGCTCAGGCCAGCGCCTGATAACTTGCGGTTTTTCTGAACAAGAGCCCCGCCATTTCGCGCGGGGCTTTTTGTTTGTGTGCAGCCGAGTTAGCGTTTGCGCTATCATCCTGCCTGCGCTAGTGCGGCGCGCGTCACATGAAGGAAGCAAGCCATGCCGATACACACCGTCGTTTGGGGGGAAAACGTTCACGAGCAGACCAACAAGGTCGTGGCCGATCTGTATCCAGGCGGGATGCATCGGGTCATTGCCGAAAGTCTCAACGAGGCCGATGACATTGTTGCCACCACCGCTACCTTGCAGGAGCCGGAACATGGGCTGACCGCGGCCCGGCTGGCCGAAACTGATGTCTTGATCTGGTGGGGCCATGCCGCCCATGGTGATGTCGAGGATGACGTGGTCGAACGTGTGGCCGAACATGTTTGGGCGGGCATGGGGTTGATCGTTCTACATTCAGGGCATTTCGCCAAGATTTTCAAACGCCTGATGGGCACGCCCTGCAACCTGACATGGCGCGAGGCGGGCGAGCGGGAGCGCCTGTGGGTCACGGCACGCAACCATCCGATCGTCGCCGGACTGCCGGATCATTTCGAGCTGGAAAACGAGGAAATGTATGGCGAGCCGTTCGGCATACCCGAACCGCTGGAAACGGTGTTCATCAGCTGGTTCCAGGGCGGCGAAGTATTCCGGTCAGGCGTGACCTATCGGCGTGGGGCGGGCAATGTATTCTACTTCCGGCCGGGGCATGAGACCTATCCGACCTATCACGACGCGAATGTTCGAAAAGTGCTGAAAAATGCCGTGCGCTGGGCGCATAACCCGGCAACTCATGTTGCGGATGTGACAGGCGCACCGAACGTGCCGGTGGATCAGGCGCCCGAAAAAATCGAAGAACGAGGGCCGAAACTGCATGGTGAAGGCGAAGAAGGGTTCCGCTGAGATGGGTGATCCGATCCGTATTTGCATTGTTGGAACAGGTGGCATGGCGCGCAGCCATGCGCAGGCTTTTGCCGAGATGGACGGGGTCGAGCTGGTGGCCGGCATTGACCGGAACCCGACACGGCTGGCCGAGTTTTGCGACGTTTTCGGAATTGAACAACGGTTCACTGATCTGGGCGCGGCGCTGCATTGGGGCGGGTTCGATGCGGCGTCGAACGTGACGCCCG
>JBNKYL010000198.1:0-4797 GCA_050300875.1 Paracoccaceae bacterium | reverse complement strand
GTGACCGGCCCGCCGCGCTTTCCCTATCTCGAACCCTGCCGGGAACTGGATGCCAGCCACCCCGATATAGCACTGGACACCAACCGCTGCATTTCCTGTGGCCGGTGCATCCGTGCCAGTGCCGATGTCGATGGCAAGGGTGTCTTCGGCTATGTCGGGCGCGGCATATACCGCCGCGTCGGGGTCAACGCGACGGACCTCGCCCACACTGATGCCGAAGTCACCGATTTCGCCATTTCGGCCGAGGTCTGCCCGGTTGGCTGCATTATCCGCAAGCGCCAGGGCTTTGCCACGCCCATCGGCGAACGCGAATTTGACAGGGGCGTGATCGGCAATGAAATTGAAGGGAAAGCGCGTGACTGACCTGCCCCGCGCCCGCGTCGCCACCGCTTCGCTCGCCGGCTGTTTCGGCTGCCACATGGCAATCCTTGATATGGACGCCCGTCTGATCGACCTGATGGCCCGTGTTGAAATCACACGTTCGCCGCTGACCGACATCAAGCGTTTCGACGGGCGCTGCGATATCGGCATCATCGAAGGCGGCTGCTGCAACGAAGAAAACGTTGCGGTCCTGCGCGATTTCCGCCGCCATTGCGATGTG
This sequence comes from Paracoccaceae bacterium, assembly GCA_050300875.1. Lineage (GTDB taxonomy): Bacteria > Pseudomonadota > Alphaproteobacteria > Rhodobacterales > Rhodobacteraceae > CBDCFL01. Next base: position 4,196 of record JBNKYL010000198.1, on the reverse strand, counting down.
CTGGTTGCACTGGGCCAATGCGCGATCATGGGCGGCTTGCCGGCCATGCGCAACGCCATCATGCACTCGGACGAACCGCTGCGCGAATGCCTGACCGAGGCCTATATTTCTGGTCGCGGCATCCGCAACACCACTCATCACATTCCCAACGATCCCGCTCTGCCCCTGATGCTGGACAAGGTCTACCCTTGCAGCGACGTTGTGGAAATCGACTACACCATTCCCGGCTGCGCCCCCTCGGGCGACCTGATTTACGAAACGCTGGTCCAACTGCTGGACGGGCGTTTCAAGGGTTTCGAACCCGACCGCATCCATTTCGACTGATCCCAAGGCAGGCCCACAAATGTCAGAACCAAGGCTGATCGAAATCTCGCCCGTCACGCGGGTTGAAGGCCATGGCAAGGTGACGATCCACCTTGACGCCAATGGCAAGGTCGACGAGGCCCGCCTGCATATCGTCGAATTCCGTGGCTTCGAACGCTTCATCCAGGGGCGGCTGTTGTGGGAAGTCCCCGTGATTGTGCAACGGCTCTGCGGCATCTGCCCCGTCAGCCACCACCTCGCCGCCGCCAAGGCGATGGACATGATAGTGGGCGCGGACCAGCTGACGCCGACCGCCGAGAAAATGCGGCGGCTCATGCACTACGGGCAGGTGATGCAAAGCCATGTGCTGCATTTCTTCCACCTTGCCGCGCCTGACCTGCTGTTCGGATTTGGTGCGCCGGCTGAACGGCGCAACATCTTCGAAGTGATCCGTGAAGACCCTGAACTGGGCCGCCGCGCCATTCTGATGCGCAAATTCGGACAGGACATTATCGAAGCCACGGCGGGCAAGAAAATCCACGGCACCGGCGCAATCCCTGGCGGCATCAACCGCAACCTCGACATGGCCACCCGCGACGCGCTTCTGGCCCAGGTCGTCACCATGATCGGCTGGGCGCAGGATGCTTTGGCGCTGGCACGCAATTACACGCTGGAAAACACGGGGTTGGTCGACAGCTTTGCCACCTTCCAATCCAACTATATGTCACTGGTCCGCGATGACGGCGCGCTTGACCTCTACCACGGCAACCTCCGCGCGCTGGACGCGCAGGGCGCCCCGATTTTCGACCAGCTACCCTACACAAGCTATCAGGACATGCTGACCGAAGACGTCCGGTCCTGGTCCTACATGAAATTCCCTTTCATCACCGGCCTCGGCCCCGATGCGGGCTGGTATCGCGTCGGCCCGCTGGCGCGGATGAACACGGCCAGTTTCATCGATACGCCGCTGGCCGATGCCGCGCATATGGACCTGATGGCAGTTAGCGACGGCCTGCCGCAACACGCGGTCCTCGCCAACCACTGGGCGCGGATGATCGAAGTGCTGCATTGCGTCGAGAAAATCCGCGACCTGCTGCATGACCCGGACCTTCAAGGCACCGACCTCGTCGTGACCGGCGACCGCCGCCGCACCGGCATCGGTGTGATCGAAGCTCCGCGCGGCAATCTGATCCACCACTACGAAGTCGATGAACACGACCAAGTGACCTACTGCAACCTGATCGTTTCCACGACCCACAACAACGAAGGCATGAACCGCGCCGTCAAGGACGTAGCGCTGCAGTATGTGTCTGACCAGCCGCAAGTGACCGAACCCATGCTGAACCATGTCGAGGTCGCCATTCGCGCCTACGATCCTTGCCTGTCCTGCGCGACCCACGCGCTCGGCCAGATGCCCTTGCAGGTCGAACTGGTCGATGCCGCAGGCAAAGTGATCGATAGCCGCACAAGGGGCGTCTGATGCTGGTCATCGGCTATGGCAATCCCGGTCGCGGCGATGACGGACTTGGCCCCGCATTCGCCGACCGTATCGCCGCGATGCACCTGCCGGGGATCACGGTGATGGCCGATTTCCAGCTGAAAGCCGAACATGCGCTGCAAGTGGCACAGGCCGAAAGCGTCGTTTTCGTCGACGCAGACATGACCCGGCAGGACGGCTTCGCGCTGGACCCTGTTTGCCCGTCCGAAAACGGCGATATCTCCAGCCATGCGCTTTCCCCGCAAACGGTTCTGGCACTGGCGCAAACCCTGCTGGGCGCCGTCCCAGCGGCTTATCTGCTTGCGATTGGGGGGCAAAACTTCGGGCGGATAGAAGAGGGCTTGAGCGCCCCAGCCACGCGCAATCTCGAGGCAGCTTTGCACCATTTTCTGCACTGGCACGCAGGGCAGGCTGCATGATGGATAAGATCGGCATCAGGCTCGAGGTGGCGGAAAGCACGATCCACCGTGTCACCATCACCCCGCGTAAATCCACCGGCGCCGCCAGCTTCCTGCAGGGCATGGACGCTACCGATGTCCCGCCCCGCATCGGCGGCATCTTTTCGCTCTGCGCCCAAGCCCAGACCATCGCCGCGCTTACCGCAATCGAAACCGCGCTGGGTATCCCGGCGCGCCCCGGTGTTTCGGCTGCGCGTGACGCTTTGCGCATGGCGGAGATGTTGACCCAGGTGGCCTTGCGCCTCTCGCTCTACTGGCCCCACGCGTTGGGCTTGCAGGCAGACCCGTCGCTGGCGCGCGCCGCCCTGTCTGCGCAGGCCGAATTGGAACAAGCCCTGTTCGGTCCAATCCGCTGGCGCCAGCCGGGCGCGGGCCTTGCGCATGTCGATCTGGACAAGGCACGAAAAATCGTCGCCAGGCTCGTGGAAGATGCCCACCGTTTCACTGCCACCACGGACCTGCCAGACCGCATCGCCCACGCCGGCCTTATGGGCTTTGGCGCCTTGCCCGATGGCACGGCAGTCGAAGGTGGAACGTTTTCGCGCCGCTGGGCGGCGCCCTCCGTCACCCGGTTGCGCCAGGCACACGGCCCTGGACTTGCCGCGCGACTGGATGCCAGCCTTGTCGAACTGGCGGCCCTGCCGGGCGAAATCATCGGGGCCCTTGACCGCGTCGCACCATCGCCGGCCGCCAAGCCGGCCCATCTCACGGGGCAGGGCAATGCCATCGTCGAAACCGTCCGCGGCCCGCTGGCGCACCATGTCACGCTCCGCGACGGCTTCATCGAAATCTACCGGATCGAAGCCCCGACAGAACAGAATTTCCGTCACGGCGGCCCGGTCGCGGCCGGGCTGTCCGGCGCCCGGGCGATGGACCTGGCACAGGCCACAGCCCTGCACATTGTTGCCATCGACCCGTGCGTCGAATTTGATCTGGAACACACCGATGCATGAACTTGCCCTGGCCGAAGGCGTCCTGCAGATCTGCGAAGACCACGCCAAGCGCGCGAATGCCGAAAAGGTCGTGATCGTCCGCGTTCTCATCGGCGCGCTCAGCCATGTCGACCCCGACGCGCTCTCCTTTTCTTTCAGCGCCGTCATCCCCGGCACGCTTGCCGAAGGTGCAGCTCTGGAAATCGAACGCATCCCCGGCAAGGCCTGGTGCCACGACTGCATGAAAGAGGTCGCGATCGCCTTCCTCGGCGATGCCTGCCCAACCTGTTCCGGATTCAAACTTCAGGTCATCGCGGGCGAAGAAATGCGGGTCAAGGAAATCGAGGTGACATGACCACGACCTGGACCCAGATCCCCCTGCCGCGCGCCCTGCCACCCGCCTGGGGCATGGGCGCCTACCTCAAGGCCTCGATGTGCCGCATCGACGGCGCAATGGCCCATGTGTCACCCGACGCTGGCGATCTTGGAACGCTGGAAGCTATTGAAATCTATTCCAAATACTTGTCAGAACTGACCGATGCCCGACCACCCGCCATGATCGCCCACGACCTGCACCCCGATTTCCATTCCAGCCGCATGGCTCAGGAAACCGGCCACCCCACGCTGGCCGTCCAGCACCACCACGCCCATACGCTTGCCACGCAATGGGAAAATGGCCACGAAGGCCCCCTGTTGGGCCTGTCGCTGGACGGTTTCGGGCTGGGGCCGGGCGGGGCAAGCTGGGGCGGCGAATTGCTGCGCGTTCACGGCCCCGACTACACCCGTATCGGCCATTTGGCGCCGCTGCCTCAGCCCGGCGGCGACGTGGCCGCTCGTGAACCTTGGCGCATGGGTGCAGCCGCGCTGTGGCGGCTGGGTCGGGGTGCTGAAATTGCAGCCCGTTATGCCGACATGCCCCACGCCGCATTGCTTGAACAGATGCTCGAACGCGGGCTGAATGCGCCCGAAACCTCGTCCTGCGGCAGGCTTTTCGACGCCGCCTGC
>JBNKYL010000197.1:0-32410 GCA_050300875.1 Paracoccaceae bacterium | reverse complement strand
CGGATCAATCCAGCTACCACGCGGTGCGTTTCGGGCTGCAGCGGTCCCGGGCCGTAACGGCCAAGGCCGATGGCCGACTAACCGCGCCCGTCGGGGTATTCCGGCGGACCCTTGACCTCCAGCTTGTTGCCGAACGGGTCGCGGATATAGAATGAACTGCCCATGCCGCGCGACCCGCCGTGAAAGGCCTCGCGCTCGATCTCGACCTCGTTCTTGGCCAGCCAGGCGCGCAATTCGTCATGGTCGAACGGCGCGCAGGCAATGCACACATGGTCGACATTGCGGCCGCCTTTGACCGGCGGCACGGCGTCCTTCGCGCCGGGATGGGTGATGTCCCACAACACGATCAATTCGGTCCCGCACCAGACCTGTTCCATGCCCAGGGCCGGGTAGGAAAACCCGGGCTGGCAGCCCAGCACACCCTGATAGAAGGCCAGCGCCTTTTCCATGTCGTCGACGATGAAAACGACATGGTCGAGCCCGACCAAAGTGAAGGGTGGTTTGGGATGCGACATGGGAAAACGGGCCTTCCTGAAAGTTTAATTTTCTTAACAAACCGGGGTTCAAAGAAGTTAAACTCGTTAAACTTTCGGTGTTCAACCGGGTTCTGGCCGTTCGCCGCGATTGTAAGGACGCCAATCAGCGATTTCGGGATAATAAATCGCCCGCCAGGCCCGCACGCGTGGGTTCATCACCCGGCGCCAGGCTGGCGGCCACATCGCCAGCAGCGTCATCACCGGGTATCCCCAAGGCAGGCAGGGCGCCTCGGTTTCGGGCAAGTGCTGCAACAACGGATAGGGTCGGGCGGGCCTGGTGTGATGGTCCGAATGGCGTTGCAGGTTCAACAACAGCCGGTTCGAAGCCAAGGTTGCCGCGTTCCAGCTATGGCGTGCGGCGACCGGTTCGTAACGGCCATGGCCCAGGTATTTCCGTGTCAACCCATAGTGTTCGACGTAATTGACCAGCTCCAGCTGCCATACGGCGATGAACGCCTGATACAGGAATAGGCCCAGCCCGGCCCAGCCGCCCAGCATGAGCGCCACCATGATGTAAATGCCCTGCAAGGTCCAATACCGCCAGAACGGGTTGGCCGCATCGAAACGCGACCGGTCGCGCCGTTCCAGCATCCGCGCCTCTGCCCGCCAGGCGGATCGGAAGGATTGCACCAGCACGCGCGGGAAGAACCGCGCGAAGCCTTCGTTGTAGCGCGCCGTCACCGCATCGGCGGGGGTGGCGACATGGGTATGGTGGACCAGCATATGTTCCGACCTGAAATGCGAATACATGACCATCGCCAACAGCAGGTCCGCGAGCCATCGTTCGGCGCGCGTGGGCCGGTGCATCAACTCATGGCTGAAATTGATCCCCACGGTGCCGGTGGCAATTCCGACGCCAAAGAAAAGTGCAATCCTTTCAATGTGATCCAGGTGTTCTGCGCGGGTGGCATGGGCGATCAGGCCGAAGACCAGAACCAGTTGGATCGGATACCAGACCCAGGTAACCGCCCGGTGCCACAACAGCAGCCGCTGTTCCGTTTCAGGGTCGGCATTGTCAAGATCGGGGCGCAGGGCAAGATCCAGCATGGAAAAGCCCCACCAAGTGTAAAGCGGCGGCAGAAGCAGCGCCCAACCGCCCCAATAGGCCGCGGCCAGCACCACGGGAACAATGCTGAGCGCCAGCCAGAACGGCAGGGCATGGGACAGCCTGTATTTGGCAGCGGCGATCATACCGCGCAGTCTATCAGGGCGGCGCGGAAACTCAATTCCACCCGTCCCAATCGCGCGCCAGATCGAAGGCCTTGCGCATTACCGTGGGCAGGTCGGCGGGCCCGAACTCGGCAGGCCCCATGAAGGTGCCACGCAGCGGCACGTGATCCATCCCGACCTGCGCCAGACGCAGGGAAAGGATCAGGTGGAAATGCGTGAATGTGTGGCGCACTTCGGCGCCGGGATCATGCCAGCCGGTCGCCATTGGCGGGTCGTCCGCCGGAATATCGACCGTCCAATCCGTCCCCGGCCAGCCCAGCATCCCGCCCAGCAATCCCTTCGGCGGGCGGCGTTCCAGCAACCAAGCTCCATCGCCACGCCGCGCCAGATAGGCGACGCCCACCCGCACTGGCTTGGCCGCTTTCGGCGACCGCGCGGGCAGGTCCGCCGCGATCCCCTGCGCGCGTGCCAGACAGGCGTCCAACCAAGGGCATATGCCGCAAGCCGGTGACTTCGGCGTGCAGATCGTCGCCCCCAGGTCCATCACCGCCTGCGCATAGTCGCCAGGTCGGCGGTCCGGCGTCAGCGTTGCGGCCAGTTCGGCCAGCTTCGTCTTGGCGCCCGGCAGCGGATCACGCACCGCAAAAAGGCGCGCCATGACCCGTTCGACATTGCCGTCCACGACGGTTTCTGGCCGCCCGAACGCAATCGACGCAATAGCGGCGGCGGTATAGGGGCCGATCCCGGGCAGTCGCCGCAAACCTTCGATATCGCTTGGAAAAACCCCGCCAAGGTCGCGCGACACCACCCGTGCGCAAGCCAACAAATTGCGCGCGCGAGCGTAATATCCCAGCCCGGCCCAGGCCGCCATGACATCGCCATCCTGCGCTGCCGCCAACGCATGAACATCCGGCCAGCGTGTGGTGAATTTCTGGAAGTAATCCCGGACCGCAGCGACAGTGGTCTGCTGCAACATCACCTCGGACAGCCACACGCGATAGGGGTCGGCGCGCTGCCCCGCGACGGACGCGCGCGGCGGCACCCGCCAGGGCAGGTTGCGCGCATGGCCGTCATACCAGCCCAACAAATCATCCACCAAGCGTTCACGCAAAGTTTTGCTGCCCCGTCCTGCGCCCCATTGGCCCGGCCCCCCGGACACCCTATGATAGGTCCGAACCGGGAAGATGCCAGCCATGACCACCGCCAAACCAACCGACAGCCGCCGCAAGCGCGGGTTCGAACGGGCCGCAGGGCTCGTCGCGCGGCAGATCCGTGGCGTCGGCGAAAAACGCGGCTTTGCCGAAAGCCGCCTGCTGACCAACTGGGCCGATATTGTTGGGTCCGAGATTTCCGCCATCAGCCGCCCCGTCAAGGTCGGCTATTCGCGCGGCAAATTCGGGGCGACGCTGGTCCTGCTGACCACCGGGCCCCAGGCCCCGATCCTGCAAACCCGGTTGCCCGAAATCCGTGACCGGGTGAATGCCTGCTATGGCTACGCCGCCATTTCCCATATCCGCGTGACGCAAACCGCGCCTACCGGTTTTGCTGAAGGGCAGGTGGAATTCACGCCCAGGCCCCGCGAAGCCGCGCCCGCCGAACCCACGCCCGAAATTCGCGCCGCCGCCGGGCAGGCGACGGCGGGCGTTGGCGACAAAGGGTTGGCCGAAGCGCTTGAACGGCTGGGACAAAACGTTCTATCCAGACCGAAATCCTGAACAAAGGCGAAATCACATGAACCGCAATATCCTGATCGGGCTGGCCATCTTGGTCACTGGCGTTCTGGCCGGGGGCACCTGGGTGCTGACCCAGCCCACGCGAACCCCTGACGTGACACAGTTCGAGGTCGGCGATACCCCGGTTCAGGTGGCCGACGAAGACCTGCCAGAGGTCGTGGAAATGTCGCTGGGCAACCCTGACGCCGACGTGACGGTCATCGAATATGCCAGCTTCACCTGCCCGCACTGCGCCAATTTCCACAGCCAGGTCTATGGCGAGTTGAAGGCCAATTACATCGACACCGGCAAGATCAATTTCATCTACCGCGAAGTCTATTTCGACAAGTTTGGGCTCTGGGCCGGCATGGTCGCCCGCTGCGCCGGACCGGATCGCTATTTCGGCATTTCCGACCTGATCTATGACACGCAATCCGAATGGCTGGCTTCGCGCAACGAAGCGGGCATCGCCCAGGCGCTGCGCAAACTGGGCCTGACCGCGGGGTTGACCGAAGAACAGCTGGACGCTTGCCTTGCCGATGGGTCAATGGCGCAAGCCATGGTCGCCGAGTATCAAAAGAACGCGCAGGCCGATGACATCAACTCGACCCCGAGCTTCGTGATCAACGGACAGAAATATTCCAACATGTCCTACACCGATTTCTCCGCGATCCTGGACGAAAAGCTGGACCAATAGACATGCGACCCTTGCAGGGGGTTCGCGTCGTCGAACTGGCACGCATACTGGCCGGCCCATGGGCCGGTCAGACATTGGCCGACCTCGGTGCGGATGTGATCAAGGTCGAAGCCCCGGAAGGCGACGATACCCGCCGTTGGGGGCCGCCCTTTGTCGACCGCGATGGCGACCGCACAGCGGCCTATTTCCACGCCTGCAATCGCGGCAAGAAATCCGTCACTGCCGATTTTCGCAACCCCGAAGATCAGGCTTTCGTGCGCGATCTGGTGGCGGATGCGGATATTGTCATCGAAAACTTCAAGGTCGGTGGGCTCGCCAAATACGGGCTGGATTATGCCGGGCTGTCGGCGGTTAACCCGCGGCTCATCTACTGCTCGATCACCGGGTTCGGGCAGGACGGCCCTTACGCCCATCGGGCAGGCTATGACTACATTATTCAGGGCATGTCCGGGCTGATGTCCATCACCGGCGAACCGGATGGTCAGCCGCAGAAGGTCGGCGTCGCCGTTACTGATATCTTCACCGGGCTCTATGCCGCCATCGGCATTCTGGCCGCGCTGCAACAACGGCACGTGACAGGGCAGGGGCAGCATCTGGATCTTTCCTTGCTGGATGTCGGCACGGCGATCACCGCCAATCAGGCGATGAATTTTCTGACCACGGGGGTGGCGCCTATGCGGTTGGGCAATGCGCACCCCAACCTGTCGCCCTATCAGGTGTTCGACTGCGCAGATGGCTGGGCCATCATCGCGGTTGGCAATGACGGGCAATTCGCCCGGCTATGTGCGCTGCTGGACTGCCCCGAACTGGCCCAGGACGCGCGTTTTTCTTCCAATTCCGACCGCGTGCAGAACCGCCCCATCCTGTCCGACCTGTTGACCGCCCGCACCCGAACGATGACCCGCGACGCGGTGCTGGCGGCATGCGAAACCCATGGCGTTCCAGCCGGGCCGATCAACGATTTGGCGCAGGTCTTTGCCGATCCTCAGGTTGTGGCGCGGGGGTTGGTCGATACGTCCGGCCCCGTGCCGGTCATGCGCAGCCCGATCCGCGCCAGCGACATGGACATGCCATTTCCTGACGAGGCGCCGGGGCTCGGGGCGGATGGCGCCGATATCCGTGCCAGACTGTGGGATGCGTTGAAAACGTGACGTGAACCAAAACACGAATCTTTTGATTCCAATGACATGGTCAGGTGTCCACGCGTGGACTGCCTATTTGGGCAGTACTTGTCCCAACAGGTCGCGGGCTTTTTCGGGTGCATCGAAACTCAGGCGGACAGGCAGGGTCAGAACCTGCGTGCGAAATTGCCGGGGCAGGCGCACGGCATCCTTTTCCGTCGTTACCAACTGCGCGCCCAACCGGTCTGCATCCGCTTTCAGCCGCGTGATCAACGCGGGCGGCAGCGCTTGGTGATCGTCCAGCGCCACTGCATGCACGATCTCTGCCCCCAGGCCCCGCAGCGTGGCAAAGAACTTTTCCGGTCGCCCGATCCCGGCAAAGGCCAGCACCCGCTGACCCTGCCAATCCATGCCCATCTGCAACACATCGATCCGGGCACCCAGAACCGGCAGCGCCCCGAGTTGCGGCCAATTCTGCACCAAGCCGGCGCGGGCCGCATCGGGGCCAACCGCCACCACCGCTTCGGCCCGTGCCAGTCCAGCCCCGACCGGTTCGCGCAATGGGCCGGCGGGGATGACGCGGCCATTGCCAAACCCGGTTTCGGCATCGACCACGACCAGTGACAGGTCGCGCGCCAGTGTCGGGTTCTGGTGGCCGTCATCCATGATGATCACATCCGCCCCGGCATCTGCCGCCATGCGCCCCGCCGCCGCCCGGTCGCGGCCCACGAACACCCGGGTGAAGGCAGCGATCAGCAGCGGTTCATCCCCGACATCGCCCGCGCTGTGGCGGGCCTCGTCCACCTCGACCGGGCCTTCCAATCGTCCGCCATGCCCGCGCGATACCACATGGGCGGTCAATCCGCGTTCGGCCAGCATCTGCACCAGGGCGATCACCACCGGCGTCTTGCCCGTGCCGCCCGCATTGATGTTGCCCACGCAAATCACCGGGCAGGGCGCGCGATACCCCGCAGGTCGCCTGACCCGCGCAGCGGTCGCCGCCGCATAGACCGCACCGACCGGGGCAAGCAGCCGCGACTGCCAGCCCGGCGCGTCGGGCGGATTGCCCCAGAAACCCGGCGCCTTCATTGCGTTCTCCCCCTGGCCACCGCCCCGACCAGAACATCCGCCGCGTAGGCGATCGCGTCGCTGCCGGACGTGCAGATTTCCCAAGCGGCCTGCGCTTTGGTCGCGGCGGTGTCTGGGGCCAGCAGCGTATCCAGCGCCCAGGGCAATTCGCCCGCATGCGCAATCGTTGCCGAAGCCCGCGCGCGAGCCAACCGGGTGAAGTTTGAATAATGCGGCTGGGTCGCGGGACCGTGTAATATGACAGATCCCATGGTGGCGGGTGAAAACGGGTCGGTCATGCCCACCGTCGGCCCGGCCAGGGTCCGGCCAATGAAGGTCACGGTTGCCAGGCTGTACCAAAGCCCGTTTTCGTCTGGATCATCGGCCAGCACCACCTGGACGTCCCCGTCAGGCATTTCGCCTGCGGATCTTCGGCACGCGGCCAGCCCGAATTCGCCCACACGCTTCATGAAGTGATCGGCCTGATCGATTTGTGCGGGTTGCAGGATCAGCAACTGTCGATGCGACCGCCGCAGCATCTGTCGCGTCGCGGCCAGCAAAGGGTCGAGCTCTTCGACATTGACCCCTGCGGCCATCCAGATCGGGCGGGCGATGATACGGGCTGCAATGTCATCGCGTTGCGCAGGGTTACAGGGCAACGGTTCTGGTGCGTTTTCCAGAATGCCGCGAATGCCCACCTGAGCCTCGCGGGCGCCCGCTCTCAAAAGTGCCGCCCGTGTCGGGGCGTCGCCCACCACGATCGAGGAAAAGAGCCGCAAAGGCGACGATCGGAAAATCCGGTCCGGCAAGCTGACGCGCGATGCCTCGATCGCGTCGCCGGCATCGAACAGATAGGCCGGGATTGACCGGTGGTTCAGTTCGCGCAGGATCAGCGGTTCAAGCGCCCCATCATTCCAGCCCACGGCATCGGGACGATGCAGGTTGAGGAACTCTGCCACTGCAGCGCGTCCCGGCTTGGGCAACGTGACAGGCGTCGCAAGCCCCTGAAGGTCCAGGTCCGTGGCGCGGGTCGAGGCAACGATATCCAAATCGGCATTGCGATCCAGGATGGCGTCGCACAGGGCCACGGCGACATCGGCCTGGATCAACGCCGAGAAATGCAGCCAGACCCTGCCGGTCCCGGCAGGCATACCAGGTGCCTGTGCCATCAGCCTCCGAGTTCTTCGGTCGACGAGGCTTCGCGTTCCTCGTCCCGCAGCCTGTGCAGATGAGCGATGAAATACCGCATATGGGCATTGTCCACCGTGCGCTGCGCCTCGGCCTTCCAGGCGTCATAGGCGGCGGCGTAGCTGGGGAATATGCCCACGACGTGAATGTCATCGGGGTCGCGAAACTCCGTTCCAGACGGGTCTTTCAATTCACCGCCGAAAACCAGATGCAGCCTTTGTACCATTGTCATTCCTTTGCTGCCGTCGCCCCGTTGGCAAACCTACGGCCTGGCGGGGCAGGGTCAAGCGGCCAACTGCGTGATAAGCGCTTCATGTATCGCCGGGGCCGCGGCCAGTATGCCGGATAATTTGGGCGTCGGGTTGTTGAAGACGGGCTTGCGCCCGGCCCGGTCGGTGACGATCGCTCCAGCTTCTTCTGCAATAAGACTTCCGGCCGCAATGTCCCATTCCCAGCTGGGCCGAAGCGTCAGCATGCCGTCAAACCGGCCCTCTGCCACCAGCGCCATGCGATAGGCCAGTGATGGGCGAAAGGCGGGTTGGAAGGGCGGCACGCCGCATCGCCAGTATTGAGGCTGCATTATGATCCGGGCGGCCAGAACCTGCGCCTGGTCGATCCGGTCCTGTGTCGATGCCGTGATCGCAGTGTCGTTCATCGTTGCCCCGGCACCGCGCCGCGCGGCATAGATGCGGTTCATGGCAGGCAGGTAGATCACCCCGGTTTCGGCCTGTCCGTCACGGACCACCGCCAGCGACAAGGCCCAGCTTTTTTCGCCCGCCAGATAGGCGCGCGTGCCATCGATCGGATCAACGATGAAGGTTGCTTCGCGGGTCAAACGGTCGGCATTGTCGGCGCTTTCTTCGGATAGCCAGCCGTAACTTGGCCGGGCAGATGTCAGCAGCGCACGCAGCGCGTCATCGACCAGCAGATCCGCCTTGCTGACAGGCCCAGCGCCATCGGGTTTTTCCCAGAAATCTGGATTGGCCTTCCAGTGCTGCATGGCCAAAGGTGCCGCCGCACGCGCTGCGCGGATCAGGAGTTTCAGATCGTCGCCCATTACGCCCCGGCCAGCACCATATCGTCGATCAGGATGGACGGAACGACACGGCTGAGGTGCTCGCGTCCATCATTGGCGGGCACGATGCGTGCCAGCATGTCGATCAGGTTGCCCGCAATGGTGCATTCATTGACCGGATAGGTGATCTGCCCGTTTTCCACCCAGAACCCGGATGCCCCACGCGAATAGTCGCCGGTGGTTGGGTTGATGGTCGATCCGATCATGGACGTGACAAGCAGCCCGGTGCCCATATCCGCCAGCAGATCTTCGCGGCTGGACTGGCCCGGCGTCAGGCGCAGATTGCCAAGGCTGGGTGATGGCGGGGACGAGGTGCCGCGCGATGCGTTGGCGGTCGAGGGCATTCCCAGTTTGCGCCCCGTGGCCAGGTCCAGCGTCCAGCCAGTCAGGATGCCATCGGCCACGATGTCGCGCCGTGCCGTCGGCAGGCCCTCGCCATCGAACATGCGCGATCCGGAAATGCGGGGACGATGCGGGTCTTCAACCAGGTCGATGCCTTCGGGCAGCACGCGTTTGCCCAGAAGGTCGCGCGCCCAGGACGCGCCGCGCACGATGGATGCGCCATTGATGGCGCTGGTCAGGTGGCCTATCAGCGAGGATGCGATGCGCTCGTCGAACAACACCGGAAAGGTGCCGGTGGGGGGCTTGCGCGCACCAGCCCGGGCAGCGGCACGTTCGCCCGCGATGCGTCCAACCTCTGCCGGGTCCGGCAGATCGGCGCCAAAGGTGCGGCCTTCGCCGAAATAGTCGCGTTCCATCTTGGTGCCTTCGCCGGTGATGGCAACGCAGGACACCGATTGCGATGATCGTTCATATCCGCCGGAAAACCCATTGGTTGCGGCCAGATGCACGCCGTGGCGTCCGTGGCCCGCGCTGGCCGATTGCACCTGGCTGACACCATCGACCCCGGCCGCCGCAGCTTCGGCGCGCAGGGCCATATCTTGCAGGGTCGCAGGGTCCGGGTCAGGGCCGGGATCGAAAAGCTCCAGCGCCGTGCTGTCGAGTTCGGTGGCCAGTTGTTCAGGGTCGGCCAGGCCGATCACCGGATCTTCGGGTGCCACGCGCGCCATGGCGACAGCGCGGGCGGCCATGTCGGTCAGGGTTTCGGGGCGAATGTCGGATGCGGCGACCGAGGCCTGGCGCTTGCCCAGCAGGACGCGCAGGCCAATGTCCACGCCTTCGGACCGTTCGGCATGTTCCAGTTTGCCTTTCAGCACCTCGATCGACACCGATTGCTGATCAACGGCAATGGCGTCGGCCTGATCCGCGCCGGCTGCGCGCGCAGCCTCAAGCAGCGCATTGGTCAGCTCGGCAAGGTCGGTTCGCATCCTGATTGGCATCCTCTCACGTCTGGGTTGCGCCTGAATTATGCCCAGTCTCGCGCCGCTGCAACCCGGACCCAAAAAGAAAGGCGCCGAAACCCGACGCCTTTCGCTTCGTTCTGTGCCGCGGGGTTATCGCAATTGCTGCCCGTTGGCAAAGACCGAACCGTCTGATTTGACTTCGATCTCCGAGGTCAGGTGGTCTTCACCACCGCCGCCGGGTCGGGCAAAGAGCCCCATCAACATGCGCGCGCCCATGGCCTGATCTTCAGGCAGCAAGCCCATGGCCGTCAGCGTGTCGAGCAGGCCGTTGATCCCGAACAGGTCGAACCCGACGGAGCCTTCCGGCGCCGGGAAGCCATCGAAGGTTTCCATATCGGAATTGTCAAAGGTGAAAGCGCCATTGCCGCGAATTTCCGCCCCTGCGATGGCCAGCTTGATCTCGTTGACATTCAAGCTGTGCAGTTCCGGTTCGGCCATGTCATCCATGGCGGCGTCAGGGTCCATCATGCCATCGGGCATGATAGCCGTGCCGCTGAAATCAAAAACCAGGTCGGCCGGGTCATGCGGCAGCATCGATGCAGGGTCGATCATCTGCCACAGCATTTCGTCGACGCCCAGTTCCAGCATCCGCAGGACCATGCGGAAATCGGCCGGTTCTTCGGTCGCCGCCATCGGCATGGCGAAGTCGAACGCGCTTTCGCCCAGCGAAACCGTCAGTGGCGGCAGGGGCAGTGCGGGCGAGGCGAAGGTCATCACCTGATCCTTGGACGATCCGGCATAGGCCAGGCCGCCATCGCCCATCTTGAAATCAAGCGTCGACGCGCCGGATTGGCTGTTCAGCGAAAACGCGTCTTCGCCATCCATTTCCATCGAGAAGGACGCGCTGCCAAGCGTCATGTTGCCCGACGACATAAAGCCGCTGTTGATCATCCAGGCCGGGTCTTCCAGATCCATTTCCATCGGCATGATCGCCTCGGATGTCGTCTTGGCATCGGTCGCGGACATGTTCATTTTTACGTTCTGGCCGCTTTCGGGGTCTTCAAACGCCATGTCCATGTTCAGCGACCCGATCGCGGAACTGCCCGACAGGAACCACATGTCGCCCTGGCGCATGGTCACGGTTCCATCGAGACCGGCCATCTGCATGTCCAGCACCGGTTCCATGGCGTCGCCGTCAATGATAAACTTGTCAAAGCCAACCGCCATGGTGTCGGCGCTGTAATCATAGGTGATGTCGCCGGGATTGCCCGACGCGATCAGTGACAAGCCTGTCTGGCGCATCACCGCCGTCATGTCGATGCTGCCGCCATCCGGGTTGGTGCCGGACATCGAAAAAGGTGCGTCTGGGGCCAGGGTGATTTCCACGCGACCATCGCCCAATTCGGTGAATTTCAGCCAATCGAGCGTCATCCGGGCGGACACTTCGTCGGGCACCGGCAGGGTCATGCTCAGCCCTTCCAGCGTCAGCGTCCCTCCATCAGTGGACTGGCTTTCGGCTTCAACCTCGTAGCCGAAGCTTTCCATGTAGCTTTCCCAGCTGGTCCAGACTTCTTCCGCCGACAGATCGGCAAAGGCGGTGGCCGGAATGACCGCTGAAATGGCTGTAATGGCAATGGCCGAGGCGAATTTGTTACGCATAATCCTGATGTCCCTGATCCGAGTTTCGGGGTTCCCACTGGCAGTTATTTTCGACAGAAATGGGGCCTGTCATGGACAATATATTGTTTCTGGCACCGGCTTAAACCGCCGATTGGCGGCGGATCGTAGAAATCTGGTTAACGGGAACGGGCAATGAATGTGGAATTGGACCGCGATGGTGCGTTTTGGGTGGTTCGGCTGAACCGGCCCGACAAGGCCAACGCACTGACGGCCGACATGCTGTCGCGGCTGATCGAGATCGTGCGCAACGCTGACGGGCAGGCCCGCGCATTGGTGCTGACAGGGGCTGGCCGGGTGTTTTCGGCCGGCGCCGATCTGGACGCGGTGCGCGAAGGATTGGCGACCAGCCCGCTATGGGAAGAATTGAGCGGTGCCATCGCTGCGTCGCCTTGCCTGACGATCGCTGCGCTGAACGGCACGCTGGCGGGCGGGGCGTTCGGCATGGCGCTGGCATGCGATATCAGGCTGGCGGTGCCGGGGGCGAAGTTTTTCTATCCGGTGATGAAGCTGGGTTATCTGCCGCAGCCGTCCGATCCGGGTCGGTTGGCCGCGCTGGTCGGTCCGGCACGCGCCAAGGTGATCCTGATGGGCGGGCAAAAAGTGACCGCGCCCGAGGCGCTGGCCTGGGGGTTGGTGGATCGCCTGGCAGAGCCGGACGCATTGATGGACGAGGCGCGAGACATGGCCGAAGACGTGCTGGCTGCATCGCCGGATCACATCGCGTCGATCAAGGGGATGGTGCAACGCGGCTGATCGGCGGTGGTTGAAATCCATGATGGATTTCAACCGGTTTCCGCGATGGAAACCGGCCCCGCTCAGACCCCGCGCGCGGCCTTGCAGGCGGGGCGGTCCAGCATCCGGTCGATGTAGTCGTTCAGCGTCGGTTCGGTGATTTCGAATTTTGCGTTGCGGGCCCAGTTGCCGCAATGGGCGGCCATGATGTCGACGATGGTGAAATCTTCGCCCATCACGAAGGGCCCGTCACCCATGCGCCGCACCAGTTCCTTTTGCGCGCGCGCGAATTCCCAGCGCAGGCTGTCCTTGATCGCGGGCAGGCGCATGTCCTCGGGCAAGATGAAACTGTGCCGGGCTGCGGTCCAAAGGCAGGCATCAAACTCGTCTACCAGGAACTGCATCATCGCATCCTGGTGCGCCCGTTCGATGGTGCCTGCGGGGGCCGTCAGTCTGCCGAACCGGTCGGCCAGATAGGTCATGATCGCCACGGAATCTGTGATGATGTCATCGCCGACACGCAGGGCGGGCACCTTGCCTGAGGGGTTTGCCGCCATCGCTTCGGCGCTGCGCGGGGTGGCGTTTATGTGGTCATAGGGCTCGCCCAGTTCTTCCAGTAGCCACAGAACCCGCGTGGTGCGTGTCTTGTTGGTCCCGATCACCTGCAACATCGTCAATGTCCTCCCATCATCGCCAGCCGGATCAGGCTGCGTTCCAAAACCGCGTAGTCGGGCGCATGGCTGGATGATCGCAGCGTCAGGTCGGTATCGACCAGCACCGCGATGGCCTGTTCCAGTCGCGCGACGCCCCAATGCGACGCCTGCCGCACCATGCGGTCGCGGCGCGGGCCGAAGACCGGGGGCCTGAGCCGCGCCATGCCCGCCGACGCGCCGCCCGGATCGGATGCCGCCCTGTGCAACCCCCGCCAATGGCGAAGTGCTGCGATGCACAGGCCCACAGGCTGGTGCCCTTGCCCGGCCAGACGCCGCACCAGCGGCCCGATCTGGTCACGGCGGCCTTCGGCGGCGGCATGGATGACCTCGTCCAGGTCGGCTTCGTGCGTCAGGGGGGCATTGGCCATGACCTCGGTCGCGGTCAGCGGGGCGTTGTCGCCAAGCTTGTAAAGTGCAACCTTTTCAAGGATGTGGCGAAACTCACCCGGATCATGGGCGCGCGACAGCGCCGTCAGCGCTTCCATCGCGTCACCGCCGATATCGGCCAACCCGGCGCGTTTGAGTTCCGCAGCGATCTCGTCGCGGCCTGGCGGGTCGTCATAGATGGCGAGCGCATAGGCGTTCGGGTGCGCCTCGAACGCCTTGCGCAGGGCGCTGGTGGCGCGAAGGGTTCCGGCAGTGACGACGATCATCGCGTCACCTTCGGTCCAATCGTCCAGCGCGGCGGTGACCGCGCCGGCTTGCGCGTCCTTGACGTCATCGACGAAGGCGCAGCGCGGGCCGGGGAAGAACCCGGCCGCCTTGATGGCGTCGTTCAGCCGCGCAGGGTCTTCGCGCAGGTCGGCACCCGCCATGCGTTCCAACCGCATTTCCGCGGGGCCTTCGGGGCCGATCAGGTTGGCGATCAGGTCCTGGCGTTTCAGCGCCACGCGCATGGCATCGGCGCCATAGATCAGGATGCCCGCGCGTTTCGGGTCCGGTTTCGCGATGAAACTGCCTGCGTCGCGGGGGCTGAGCTTCATGGCGCTGCGCCAGCCACCTGGATGGCCATGTCTTCGATGATCCGGTCGGCGAGCATCACCATAAGCCGCCGGTTGGCATCGTCGCGCGCAGCGGCATTTGACAGGCGGGCTGAGGTATCGGTGGGGCTGGACAGCATTTCAGTGTAGCCCGCCAGCGCGCGCACCTTGCCGGACAGGGGCTTACCACCGGCTTTCGGGGTCAGAGTCCAGTTTGCCGTGCCCGTCAATTGCCGCCGGGTTGCGCCGCTGGCCGAAAATCCTTCGCTGCCGGTCGCGATCGAAAAGGTCAGGCGCCAGGCGGGGTTGCTGACCGGACCGAGCCGTTCGGTCAGCCGTGCGACAAGATCGAATTCGTTGCGGTTGGTCGGCGCGTCAATATCGACCGCGCCGATCAATGCGCCCGCGCCGCCGGGGCCGTAGAGCGGCGTGAAACCACAGGCTGACAGGGCCAGAAGCCCCGCCAGAAACATGCGCCGGTCAGATGACCACATTGATGATACGCCCCGGAACCACGATCAGCTTTTTGGGCTGGCCGCCCTGCAAAGCCTTGATCACAGCATCATGGGCCAACGCCAGCTTTTCAACCTCTTCCTTCGGCATATCCTTGGGCACGTCGATTTCCGCGCGCCGCTTGCCGTTGATCTGGATCGGCATGGTGACGGTATCCTCGACCAGCATCGCGGGGTCGGCGACCGGCCATTCCGCACCCACGATCAGGCCCTCGCCCCCCAGCATTTCCCAGATTTCTTCGGACATGTGCGGGGTAAAGGGGGCCATCAGCTGCGCCATGACCAGCATCGCCTGTTTCCGCGTCGTGGCGGATGCCTTGGCGCGGTGCAGGGTGTTGGTGAAGGCATAGAGCTTGGCGATGGAAGTGTTGAAGCCGAAACTTTCCAGCCCCATCGTCACATCGTGGATGGTCTTGTGCAGTTCTTTCAGCAGCGCATCATCATCGGCGCCGGTATCGGTGCCTTCGGCGATGTCCACCGCCATGCGCCAGACGCGGGCCAGGTGCTTGGCCGCCGCATCGGCGCCTGCGCTGGTCCATTCCACATCCCGTTCCGGCGGGCTGTCGGACAGCACCACCCAGCGGGCACAATCGGCGCCGTAGGTTTTGACGATGTTTTCGGGGTCGATGACGTTTTTCTTCGACTTCGACATCTTGACGTTGCCGACCACCTCGACCGGTTCGCCCGTGGCTTTCACCTTGCCGTCTTCGACATCCTCGGGGAAGTGATAGACTGCAAGCCCACGTTCATCGCGGGTGACATAGGCCTCGTGGTTGACCATGCCTTGGGTGAAGAGCGCGTCAAACGGCTCGATGGCCTTGGCCGGCAAGTGGCCGCAGATATGCATGGCGCGCGCGAAAAAGCGGGAATAGAGCAGGTGCAGGATCGCGTGTTCGATACCGCCGATATACTGGTCGACATTCATCCAGTAATCGACATCTGCCGCATTGGTCGGCGTTTCGGCCTGTGGGCTGGTGAAGCGCGCATAGTACCACGACGAATCCACGAAGGTGTCCATCATGTCGGTTTCGCGCACGGCAATGTCACCGCAATACGGGCAATTGCAGCCTTTCCACGTCGGATGGCGTTCCAGCGGGTTGCCGGGCTTGTCGAATGTCGCGTCGGTGGGCAGGCGGACCGGCAGGTTTTCCTTTTTCTCCGGTACTGGCCCGCATTCGGGGCAATGGATGACCGGGATCGGGCAGCCCCAGAAGCGTTGCCGTGACAACAGCCAGTCGCGCAGGCGGAACTTGGTGACGCCCGTACCCCATCCGTCCCGTTCGGCCATGTCGATGGTCGCGTTGATGCCTTCCTCGCCCGTCGCCTCGGTGATGCCGGTGAAATGTTTGACCCAACGCACCTTGTCGGTTTTCGGTGGCACAAAGGCTTCGTTTGCCACAGGCTTGTCATTGTCCAACGCAAAGAACGTGTCGATTACCGGCAAGTTATACTTGCGGCAAAAATCCAGATCGCGCTGGTCATGGGCCGGACAGCCGAAAATCGCGCCGGTGCCGTAATCCATCAGGATGAAATTGGCGATCCAGACCGGCAGTTCCCAGGACGGGTCCAGCGGGTGCTTGACCTTGATGCCGGTGTCGCGGCCCAGCTTCGGCGCGGTTTCAATCGCTTCCTCGGTCGTCCCGCCTTTGCGGCATTCGGCCAGAAACGCGGCAACCTCGGGGTCGGACTTCTCCAGTTCCTTGGCAATCGGGTGATCCGGCGAAATCCCCAGGAACGACGCGCCTAGCAACGTGTCGGGCCGGGTCGTGTAGACCTCGATCGGGTCACCACCATCTGTGCGGTCCCATTTGAATTGCAGGCCACGCGATTTCCCGATCCAGTTGGTCTGCATCAATTTGACCTTGGCGGGCCAGTTATCCAGTCCGTCGATGGCGTCCAGCAATTCTTCGGACATGTCCGAGATCTTGAAGAACCACTGCGTCAGTTCCTTGCGTTCGACATCCGCGCCGGATCGCCAGCCCTTGCCGTCGATCACCTGTTCATTGGCCAGCACGGTCATGTCGACCGGGTCCCAGTTCACCACCGCGTTCTTGCGATAGGCCAGGCCCTTTTCATAGAAATCCAGGAACAGCGCCTGCTGCTGGGCATAATAGTCTTCGTCACAGGTCGCGAATTCGCGCGACCAGTCCAGCGACCAGCCCATCGGCTTCATCTGGCTTTTCATGTCGGCGATGTTCTGGCGCGTCCACTGGCCGGGATCGACCTTCAACGCCATCGCCGCGTTTTCGGCGGGCAGGCCGAAGGCGTCCCAGCCCATCGGATGCAGCACCGAAAAGCCACACGACATCTTGTAGCGCGCGATCACGTCGCCCATCGTGTAGTTGCGCACATGCCCCATATGGATGCGCCCCGACGGATAGGGGAACATTTCCAGCACGTAATATTTCGGCTTGGCCGGGTCACGCTTGGCGGTGAAGCTTTGCGCGGCTTCCCAGGCGGCTTGCCATTTGGGTTCTACCGTTGACGGTTCGTATCGGGACATAGGGCGTCGTGCCTTGAATTCACGGGGTTCTTGCGGATGGTCGGGCCGGGTTTAGCCAAGCGGCCAACGGGCGTCCAGCGCCTATCGGCCCTGTGCCGCGATCCGTAGCTGACGCGCACGCATCATGATGGCGTCTTCCAGCGCCTGTTGGGTGCCTGCCGGGGCCGGGCCGGATCGGGACATCAGCGACAAGTGCAGGCTGGTCGCGTCCATCGCCGCCGATTGGATCACGACGGTGGCGCGATAGGCGCTGTTGCTGCCCGGCGCTGTGCCGTAGCCGGTGACGATGGTGCCCGTGTAAGGGTCCGCGCTTTGGATCGGCAGGAAATGCAGGATGTCCAGTGTCGCGGCCCAGAGGTAGGAATTGACCTCGATCCCCGGCGTGGCGCGGACAGGCCCAAGGCCAAGGAAGCCGCGCTTGGCCAGGGTGTTCGGCGCACGCACAGGCGGTGGTGTGCCAGCGGTGGCTTCGTCCGGGGTCAACTTGGACTCTTCAGCGATGGTTTGCCGGGGGCCGAACATGCCGCCAAAGGAATCGCCGATGCGGCTGCACCCGAACAGAATCAGCCCGGTGGAAACCAGCAACATTACCGTTCCGATTCGCCTATTGGACATCTTGATCGCTTCCGCCCCGTTGGTCACCTTTTCCCACCTCTATCGGCCAAAAACCCCGCAAACAAGGCGTTTTAGCGGAATGCTGCCAAAGCGGGTGTGACATTGCTGCACCATCCCCCCGGACATTGCCAAGGCGTCGGGACGGTGCGCTTGAAAAGGGGCGGGGATTCGAGGGAAAGAAACGCATCTGCTTGATCCGGAGTGGCTGGATTAAGTGTAATCTAGGAAACGAGAGGGATTAATAATGAAAAAGCTCCTCCTTGCTTCGACCGCTCTGATCATGATGGGCGGTGCGTCGTATGCACAGGATATCAGCTTCTCCGCCACGGTTGGCGCCGAGTTCGGCAACTGGGACGGTGGCGACGGCACGACCGGTGACGGCACCGGCCTCGGCGGCGCAGCTAACGGCTGGGACTGGACTTCGGCCATGACCGCAACTCTGGAAGGTTCTTCCGGCGGCATGACCTACGGTGGTTCCGTGACCGTTGACGCCGACGGCAGCGACACCGACTTCGGTGAAATGTGGATTGCCGGTGGCTTTGGCCGTCTGGGCTTCGACGAAAATGACTACGGCGAAATCGGTTGGGACACCCTGACCGGTGAAGTCGACACGACTGATCCGTGCTACTCCGCTGGCGGCACGGCCGTATGCGTTGGCGCAGGCGTGACCGACGCTGGTGACGTGAAGTACACCGGTTCCTTCGGTGGTGTTGACGTTGCTGCGGTTCTGGATACCGACAACTCGGCCTACTACTTCGTTAGCGCTGCTTACTCGGGCTCGGGCTTCTCGGTTGGTCTTGAATCCGTCAACGACTTTGACGATTCCGACCTGACCACCCTGAACGCAAGCTTCGATGCTGGCAACTTCACCATCGGTGGCGAAGTCGCAACCGACGACTCCTATGAAGTCTACGTTTCGACCAACTTCAACGGCATCGGCGCCAAAGTGGCCGTGGATGACGCTGACGTTGTGACCGTGAACCTGGACGGCATGGCCGGCGCTCTGGACTGGGCTCTGGAAGTCGACAGCGACAGCGAATACAATCTGGCTCTGGGTACCTCCTTCGGTGATACCTCGATCGACGTGATGCTGGACAGCAACAACAACTACTTTGCTGACAACGAGTACTCGTCCGACGACGCTCAGGCGCTGGTCAAGATCTCGCACTCGGTTGGCAACCTGGAAGTTTACGCCATGGCCAACGACAACGACGACAGCGCAATCGGCTTCGAAGCTGGTTTCGACTTCTAAGTTGTTACGAACTACGGTTCAAAGGAAGAGCGGGCTTCGGCCCGCTCTTTTCTTTTGGGCGGCAGCGTGATTCAAACGGTCTGAAACTGCCGGTGATCCGCCATGTCGCTTGAAGACGTTCTTGCCAATATTGCCAAAGCCGAACGCGAGGCCGGCCGCGCACCCGGGTCTGCGCAACTGATTGCCGTGTCAAAGGTGCAGCCTGCTGAACGCGTGGTTGCGGTGCTGGAACAGGGCCACAGGCTGTTTGGCGAAAACAAGGTGCAGGAGGCCGCAGGAAAGTGGCCCGAGTGGCGGGATGCCTATCCCGGAACGCAAGTGCATCTGCTGGGCCCCCTGCAAACCAACAAGGCCAGGCAAGCAATGGGCCTGTTCGAGGCGATCCATTCGCTGGACCGCCCCAAGCTGGCCAATACCTTGGCGCGTCTGGCGCAGGAGCTGGGCCAGTGCCCGGAACTGTTCGTGCAGGTCAATACCGGCGAAGAGCCGCAAAAGGCGGGGGTTCTGCCCGCAGAGGCCGACGCATTCATCGCCGAGGCACGCGCGCTGGACCTGCCCGTTATCGGGGCCATGTGCATCCCGCCGGCTTACGAGGAACCATCGCTGCATTTCGCCCTGCTGGCCAAGATCGCCGAACGCAACGGTTTGGCCGAATTGAGCATGGGCATGAGCGGCGACTATGAAAAGGCGATCAGCTTTGGCGCGACCTATGTGCGCGTTGGTTCGGCGATTTTCGGGGAACGCGGCTAATAGCCCGTTGTTTACAGGATGTGGCCGCTTTTTTCTGCCTTGGTCTGCAGGTAACGCCGGTTGTCATCCGTATGGCCCGCCTTCAGAGGGATGCGTTCGGTCACGGTGATGCCGTTGGCGGCAAGCATATCGACCTTGGCAGGGTTGTTGGTCATCAACCGCGCGGATGAAAAGCCCATTTCCCGCAGGATCGCGGCACCCAGCCGAAAATCGCGTTCGTCATCTTCGAAACCCAGACGGTGGTTCGCCTCGACCGTGTCGAACCCCTGATCCTGCAAGGCATATGCACGCATCTTGTTGGCCAGACCGATCCCGCGCCCCTCCTGATTCAGGTACAGCAAGACGCCCCCACCCGACGCCCCGATCTCGGACAGCGCGGTGTGCAGCTGCGGGCCGCAATCGCATTTGCGGCTGCCCAGTATGTCGCCTGTGAAACAGGCCGAATGCAGCCGGGTCAGAACCGGGCTGCGCCGGTCGGGTTTGCCGATTTCCACGGCGTAATGTTCTTCGCCCCCATCATCGGGGCGAAACACATGCAGCCGCGTGTCACCGGCCAGATGCAGCGGCACGCGGGCCGATACGACGCGGTGCAAGACGACCTGCGCATCAAGCGCGTCGCGCGTCGCTGCCCCGTCCAGAACCGTGATGTTTTCTGGCAGTGCACCGGTCAGGTCGACGCCGACCACCGCAGGCAACAGGTGCGCCGCCTTGGCCAACCCGATGGCCACGCGGAACAGATCGGCATTACCGTCGCGCAGGGTCGTGAACGGCCCTTTCATGGGCGATGTCAGGTCCGTCGCCGGGTCTGCCAATGCGGCGATGTGTTCGACCACCGCGTCGCCGGGCAGGGCGATACGGGCGATATCGCCGTCATAGGCGCGCGCCTTCAACGTGTCGGCCCGCCGTTGCGTCAGTGCCAACACAGAATCGCCTATCGCGGCCAGCGCTGTCAGGCGTTCCTGTGACAGGGTTTCCGCCGTGACAAAGCACAGTGACGCCCCGGCGCCGGTCAGCACCACAGGCACCCCGGCGCGCAGGTCGGTGCGCGCACGGGCCAGAAGCTCGAAGAAATCCGGCGACAATGGGTTGGCCAGGGCATGATTCATGGCGACCATCTAGCGCCCAACATGACGAAAGTGAAACATATCGCGCGATTTTTGCACGACCGCGTGAGCATTTGCAGCAAATCTTGCAAGCACGCCCCGGTGGTTCCATCTGTTAGCCATCAAGTTGGAGGCGAACCCATGTCGCAGCTGAAAAAGATATTGCTTGTCGATGACGATGATGACCTGCGCGAAGCGCTTGGCGAACAACTGGTGATGACCGAAGATTTCGACGTGTTCGAAGCCGCAAATGGCCGTGACGCGATGGAACGCGTCAAGGAAGGCGCTTACGATCTGGTGATCCTGGATGTCGGCCTGCCAGATACGGATGGACGCGAATTGTGCCGCCGGATGCGCAAGCAGAACGTCAAATGCCCGATTCTGATGCTGACGGGCCATGATACCGACGCTGACACAATCTTGGGGCTGGATTCGGGCGCCAATGACTATGTGACCAAGCCTTTCCGCTTCCCGGTGCTGCTGGCTCGCATCCGCGCACAACTGCGCCAGCACGAACAATCCGAAGACGCGGTGTTCCAGCTCGGGCCCTATACATTCAAGCCCGCGGTGAAGATGTTAGTCACTGAAGACGAAAAGAAAATTCGTCTGACGGAAAAGGAAACCAACATCCTCAAATTCCTGTATCGCGCGTCCGAAGGTGTCGTTTCGCGCGACGTGTTGCTGCACGAGGTCTGGGGCTATAACGCCGGTGTGACGACCCACACGCTGGAAACCCACATCTATCGGCTTCGCCAAAAAATTGAACCAGATCCGTCAAACGCACGCCTTCTTGTCACCGAATCGGGCGGCTATCGTTTAGTTGCCTGAAAAGGTCCCGCACCGGGGTCATGGTGCATTCCTCCCTGTTGGACTGGCCGGGCCCTGCGCCCGGCCCTTTTTTTTTATGTGCAATCCGTCCAGTCGTTGAGCCACTTGCGGACCTCGACCACCCGGCTTCGGGCGATCGGTATTTCGGTGCCATCTGGCAATGTCAGAAACCAACTGCCGCCCTGACGGTCGACGCCGGCGATGGCGTGCCGAAAGACCCAATAGGACCGGTGCGGTTGAATGCCATCCTGCGCGCGCATCAGGTCAACGACCTTGCGCAGGGCAAGCCGGTGCATTTCGTACGACCCGTCCGACTTGTGAAACTCTACATAATGTTCGACGGATTTCAGAAAGCACAGCCCGGCGGTCGGCAAGGCGCCGCCAGGTACCCGGATATCGGTCGGCATACCAGGGCTGTCCGCAGGTGGTTTGATCGACGCCCGGTAATGTTCGGTCCAGAATGGCTCGATTGCCTGAAGCACATGGAATTCGAACACCAAGGCAATCGCATAAAGCTGTGCCATGTCCAGCAAAAGTGTCTGAGCAGTCCCGTCACTGCCATCGCCTGCACGGTATAAAGACAGCGCATGCAGCGCACCCATCGTGCCAAGTATCGGAAAAACGTGCAGAACATAGGATCTGATTTCCAGCGACCGTTTCATCCGGCTTGCCAGAAAATGCAGGGTGGCGGATTGAATCCCCCAAAGTGCGAATACCGAACCGACCAGCCCGAACCAGAACACGCCGCGAGCGATCGGCCCGTCGACCGGGGACCGCAGCACATGTGCATCTGCGAGCGCCATCAACAGAGCCAGCGTGCCCAAGCTGACCACATAGGGTCGGAATCCTGCCAGCTGAACCATTACCCCCCACGAGATTGGCATGGTCGCGCCGTTCATGACACGCACACGCAATTCGTGACTTGGTGCCTGTTTTTGTGGGGTTTTCGTGGCCATAGCGTTGGGTCACCGGTTCATCTGTGCGTATGGAAATGCGTGCAGGCTACGCGCCGGGCTGTTTATCGAGTGCGATTTTGTCCGGGGTTCCCGTGGCTGCATCACGCCGTCGCGGGGCCCCGTTCCGCTGTGTGTCCCGGCACCTGAATAGGGTACGGTGCAATTGGGCCATGACGTGGTCCACGTCCATCGACAAACGGCTGCCCGCAGCCCCGCCGCCTTCGCAATCAGCCGGCTTTCCCATCGGCCAGAGCAGACTGGCCACGATGAACTCGAAAATCAGGGCGATCAGCAGCAGTCTTAGGATCAGGCTGGCGCCGGGAACGTC
Organism: Paracoccaceae bacterium; assembly: GCA_050300875.1. Taxonomy (GTDB): domain Bacteria; phylum Pseudomonadota; class Alphaproteobacteria; order Rhodobacterales; family Rhodobacteraceae; genus CBDCFL01. The sequence goes on along the minus strand of JBNKYL010000197.1, from coordinate 9,587 downwards.
ATTTGGCGGAACTCCTGTAAGGGAAGACAGAAGCAAAGGACCGAATATGGCCGAGATGAGCAGGGGCAGGCCATGCAGAACCATGGACAGGACGAGCAATTGTCGGTTCAGGAAGCGAGCCAGGATGTTGATCAACCAGAATTGGCCAAACCAGATGACACCCCACATGATCGTGTTGAGCATCCAGAACGCAAAGCGAAGGGGCAAACTGACAGCATAGCCGAAAACATCCGGCCCGATCAGGGCGATTACGCCGCAATAGGCGGTGACGAAGATGAAGAAGGCCGAACTGGTCATGAAGCGCAGGAGCGCGCAAGGGTGAACGCCTATGCGGTCTGCGTTGAACATGACCAGCTCGACCTGGTGATGTTGGTTACCATGAGAAATCATTAACATGATCCAGCTTTTCCAAACTCAATTTGTCAAAATCTTGAATCGTCGGGCATTTCTGTGACTTGTGGAAGCGGGGCGAACAATGGCGCAAAAACTCGGCGGTCCATTTCGGCAGCGGCTTCACGTTAACTTGTCGTTAACTGAGAATCGCGGGTTGGAATCACTCTATGCCTTGCCTAAACCGCAATCAAAGCGGAGGACCCATGCCTTTCACCCTTGCCACCTGGAACATCAATTCCGTGCGCCTGCGCGAAGCTCTCGTGTCGCGCCTTTTGACCGAAGAGGCCCCGGACGTGCTGTGCCTGCAGGAATGCAAAAGTCCCGTCGAAAAGATGCCGTTGGATAGCTTCGCGGCCCTTGGCTACGCACATGTCGTGGCACGTGGGCAAAAGGGTTATAACGGTGTCGCCATCCTGTCCCGCCTGCCCATCAGGGAAGTCGCCAGCTTTGACTTTGCCGGGCTGGGCCATGCCCGCCACATCGCTGGGCAGTTGGAAAACGGCGTGACGATCCACAATTTCTATGTCCCTGCAGGCGGGGATGTCGCCGATCGCGAGGTGAACGAAAAATTCGGCCAGAAACTCGACTACCTGGCGGATATGCGCGACTGGGCGCATGGCGACAAACCGACCAAGTCGATCCTGGTGGGAGATCTCAACATCGCTCCGCGCGAAGATGACGTCTGGTCGCACAAGCAGTTGCTGAAAGTGGTCAGTCACACCCCAATCGAGGTGGAAGAACTTGGCAAGGCCATGGATGCGGGCAAATGGGTCGACGTGACGCGTCAGGACATCCCCCAAGGCCTGCTATATTCTTGGTGGTCCTATCGCGCCCGCGATTGGGACGAGGCTGACAAGGGCCGCAGGCTGGATCACGTCTGGGCAACGCCCGACATATCAAGCGCCGCCCATTCCAGCCGCGTCCTGCGCGACGCGCGCGGTTGGGAACAGCCGTCCGACCACGCACCGGTTTTCGCTACTTTCGACCTCTGACCCCAAGGAAACCCGCCCCATGACCGCCAGCAAACGCATTGTCCTGTCCAGCGACCACGCCGCCATCGAGTTGCGCCGCGCAATTGCTGACCATATCGGCGCTCAGGGTTGGGAGGTCGTCGATATCGGCCCGATGACGCCCGAAAGCACCCATTACCCCGCGCATGGGCGCGCCGCCGCCGAACGCGTTGCGTCGGGCGATTGCGCGCTGGGTATCATCCTGTGCGGCACGGGGCAGGGGATCATGATGGCGGCCAACAAGGTGCCCGGTATCCGCTGTGGGGTCTGTTCGGATGCCTATTCGGCCCGCATGACCCGCCTGCATAATGACGCCAACATGCTGTCCATGGGGGCCCGCGTCGTTGGCGAAGGTCTGGCGCTGGATATCGTCGACGCCTTTCTGAATGCCGAGTTTGAAGGCGGCCGCCACGGCACTCGCGTGGCCATGATCGAACCCTGACACCAAGCCGAAGCTTGCGAGATTGTCTAAAATTCGCCTTACTTTTCAGATAACTGAGGGGCGGGTCGGGGAAACATGACCCAGAACATTTGCCTGAGCCGCCCAGTTTGTTTTGGTGCGAGCCAAGGAGCATTTTGATGGGCACATTCACCACGCGCGCCGCATTCCCGGGCGCAGCGACCGTTTCGGAGCATTAATGCGCCTGATAAGGTCCCTGTTTCTGCTATTGGCGTTCTGCCTGGCGCTGCTCGTCGTCACATTTGCCGGCCTGCGGTTGGCCGCATCACTTCGCGAAACCCAAACTGTTGCGGCCATCCGCCCGTCAGAGGGCACGTTGGTGGCCACCGCAATGGGCGCGATCTACATCGAAACTGCCGGCGATCCTACGGCGCCGCCGGTCTTGCTGGCGCATGGCACTGCCGCCTGGTCGCGCCTGTGGCAACCCACGGCGCAGGCGCTGGCTGGGCAGGGCTACTACGCCATCGCCTTTGATATGCCGCCTTTCGGCTATTCCCAACGCGACCCGCAGGCCCGATACGACCGGCGCATGCAGGCCGCGCGTATCCTTGCGCTGACCGATGCCCTTGGTATCCGGCCGGTTCTGGTCGCCCATTCCTTCGGCGCCGGACCTGCCGCCGAGGCCGCGATGATCGCGCCCGAAAGCTTTCGCGCTTTGGTTATGGTCGACGGTGCCATCGGTCTGAACGCTTCGTCCGGCCCCGGCCCCGGCGCCTTGCCGTTGCCTTTGCGCCCCGAATGGTTGCGCGAAGTACTGGTCGCGGCCACGGTGGCCAACCCGTTGGCCACCCGCACGCTGTTGCGCAGCCTGATCCACGTCGATCAGGCAGCAACGGCGGAAGTCGCCGCCATGTTGCAGATGCCCGGCCGCATCACCGGTTCGACAAGGGCGATGTCGCAATGGCTGCCGTCCCTGCTGTTGCCGCCGGTCGACGCACAATCGACCACGCATCAGGCCTGGCGCAACCTTACGCTGCCTTGGGGCCTGATCTGGGGTGCCGAAGATACCGTCACCCCGCCCGATCAGGCAGCCCAGATCGCTGAACTCGCCGGGCAACCACCGCTGGTCATGCTGGAAGGCGTCGGGCACATCCCGCAGCTTGAAGATCCGCAGGGCTTCAATGCTGCTCTGATCGGTCTTCTGGCCAGCATGGGCCTGGCACCGCAATAGGCAACGCGCCCGGCCTGGGGTCAAAGGGCCACATTATTGCCAATAATTTCAGGTGTTTGTTTGAGAGGTAAGGAATTCGTGACTAATATTCAGAAACCCGGCACCCCAGATAGACCGGTAAATTGAAGCAGGAGAATTCGAGTGCGAAAATTGACAAGACGGTCGGCACTATTGGGCGCTGGCGCGGTACTGGGCGGCATTGGCATGGTCCGATACGGCCCGCACCGTCCGAGCTTGGACGGCACCGCCACACTTTATCCGACCGGTGCGCAAAAGACGCTGAATGACGCGTCCGGACTGTCGGAAACCCCGATCTTTCGCCACATCACCGTGACCGAAGACCCCGGCGAGGCGCTAGTGACCGTTCTACGCGCCGAAATTGCGGCAGCCCGTGCCGAAGGCCGCCCCGTCAATGTCGGTGCCGCGCGCCATTCTATGGGCGGGCAGGCGATCCCGCGTGATGGTCACGCCGTGACCTTTGACAACGGGCTGGTGGAGCTTGATGGCGACAAGGGCACCATGCGTGTCCACGCCGGCGCGCGCTGGGCGCAGGTCATCGCCGCGCTCGATCCGCAGGGCTGGGGCCCGGCGGTGATGCAGTCCAACCATGATTTCGGCGTCGCCGCGACCTTCTGCGTCAACGCCCATGGCTGGCCCGTGCCGTTCGGCCCGATGGGCGCAACCGTGCGGGCCTTCGACATGGTGCTGCCATCGGGCGATTTGGTCACCGTCACCCGCGACAGCGACCCGGACCTGTTCGGCATGACGATGGGCGGCTACGGGCTGACCGGAGCGATCACGTCGATGGAGGTCGATGTCGAACGCAACCGGAACCTTGTTCCGACCTTTGCCGAAATGCCCGCAGAAGATTTCGCGCACGCCTTTGTCGCCGCCGCTACATCCGGCGATATCCCGATGGCCTATGGTCGGCTGAACGTGGACCGCGCCAATTTCATGGCCGACGCGCTGATGATCACCTATCGCGCCGCCGATGATCAATCCGAACTGGCCCCGGCATCCGGGTCCGGTTTCGTGTCGAAGGCCGCCAGCTATATCTACCGCGCGCAATTGCACAATGAACCGATGAAACGTCTGCGCTGGTGGACCGAAACCGATATCGGCCCACGGTTTTCATCCGGGCCCGTCACGCGCAACTCGCTGATCAACGAACCGGTGGTGACGCTGGATGACCGCGACCCGACCCGCACCGACATCCTGCACGAATATTTCGTGCCGCCGGAACGGTTCACGGATTTCCTGATGGTCTGCCGCAGCGTGATCCCGGCCAGCTATCAAGAGTTTCTGAACGTCACCTTACGCTACATCGCGCCTGACCCAGACAGCTGGCTGGCCTATGCACCGGGACCACGCATCGCTGCCGTCATGTCCTTCAGCCAGGAAATGACCGCGCGGGCCGAGGCCGATATGGCCCGCATGACCCGCGCTTTGATCGACGGGATCGTGGGCATCGGCGGCACCTATTACCTGCCCTACCGCCCCCATGCGACCGTTGGCCAACTGGTCCGCGCCTATCCCCGCGCCGCCGAGTTCGCCGCTGCAAAACGTGCGCTGGACCCTGAACTGACCTTCCGCAACGCCCTTTGGGACAACTACATGGCTCACCTATGACCTGGTTTCGTTCGCTCCATATCCAGCGACAGATCGCGCTGATCTATGTCGTCGTGATCGGCTTTGCCGCCGCGCTGAATTACATCCCCGGCGTCAAGGACGAACAGGGCCTGTGTTTCGGCATCTTCGAACTGGACCCGTTCGACGACCTGTTGCACGTGGCCTCGGCCCTGTGGGCACTGACCGCCGCGCTGATGTCGACCCGCGCCAGCAAGCTGTTCCTGATCGTCTTCGGCGCGCTTTACCTTGGTGACGGGGCAATCGGTTTCCTGACCGCCTATGGCTATCTGGACCTCGGCATATTCCGGTTCGAATTGCAGGGGTTGGACCTGTCGCTGAACCGCGTGCTGGCCAACCTGCCGCATATCGCGCTGGGCGGCTATGCGCTGTGGGCCGGGCTGTTTTTGAACCGGGACGAGAAACTGGCGTGATCCGGTTCATCAAACGCCTGATCCTGACGCTGATCCTGCTGGTGGCCGTTCTGCTGGCACCCGTCGGATACACCGAACTGGCCTGTCGTGGCGAACCCGACAAACTGTCCCATGCCGACGCGATCCTGCCGCCGGACCGTCACCGTCCGGTCACGCGCACCCTGACCACCTATCCCGAATGGCACATCGTCCATGCCTATGACGATTACGCCAAAGTCATCGAAACGGGCGATCCGCATGACTTTGCCTTCTTCACCGCCATCCGTGGGTTCTGGTCTTCACTCTGCGCGGTAAAGGTCCGCGCTGAATCGTTTGAACCCGTCGACAACGACACCAAGCTGATGGTCTATACCATCGGCGTCAGCTTCACCGCCGAACTCGCGTTGAAAGCCGCCTACGAAGAAACCATCGGCCGCCTTTTCACCGTCCTGCGCGGCCCGCACCGCGCCCCGTTGGATGATCTTTCCGCTGAAGAGGCCCGTGCCTACGCCACTTTTCTGCAACAGGTGCCGTGGTACAAATGGGATTTCCGCGCCGATGCCGACAAGTTGCACGACGAGGCAACTGACGCCCTACGGGACAAGGAACGCAGCATGGCGCTGGGTCTCGAATACCGAGCCAAGGCCGCCTATGCGGGTGTCATCGCCGATGCCGTGGCGGCGGTTGGCCCGGATGAACTGACGCTGCGCATGGTCGTCACCGGATTGACCCCGGCGCAACTGGCACGGTTCGAAGGCGTCACCGTGATCGACACCCGCCCCGAAGGGGTCGAGATTGAAACCCCGCGCTATCGTACCCTTACCCACCTGATCGTTGATATGGCCGTTGCTGGCGCGAATCTTGTCGAGATTGCCGGCAATGACACAATCATGCTGACCGCCACCGGCGCGCAGGCGGCACCCGACGCGATGTTCACCTTCGACCGGCAAGGCTATGGCGACAAGCGCAACCTGATCCTGCTGCCAGTGACCGGGCTTGCCGATTGGCTGCGTGCCAACCCCGGCGCGGTCGAACACATTCACGACTATTAGTCGCAGACACTTGCAACGCTGCGACCCATGCTCCATCTATCGGCCAAACCCGAAATGGAAAGGGCAATGATATGCTCGAACTGAACACAGATACCGCTGCCCCCGCAGGTGACCTGATCAAGGACGTCACCGAAGCCGATTTCATGGCCGAAGTCGTCGAGATGTCGAAAGAGGTCCCCGTGATCGTCGATTTCTGGGCGCCGTGGTGCGGCCCGTGCAAGACGCTGGGCCCGATGTTGGAAGAGGCCGTCACCAAGGCGCGCGGCAAGGTTCGCATGGCCAAGGTCAATGTCGATGAAAACCAGTCGATTTCCGCGCAACTGCGCATTCAGTCTATCCCGACCGTCTATGCATTCTGGCAAGGCCAGCCGATTGACGGGTTTCAGGGCGCGGTGCCGGGATCTGAAATCAAGGCCTTCGTCGACCGTCTGATCGCGCAGGCTGGCGATGGCGGCTTGGGCGAAGCGATTGCAGCCGCCGAAGAGATGCTGGACCAGGGGGCCGCTGCCGATGCGGCGCAGACATTCGCCGCGATCCTGGGTGAAGAACCCGACAATGCCGCGGCCTATGCCGGGATGGTGCGCGCCCATATAGCGCTGGGCGATCTGGACCAGGCCGAGGCGTTCCTGAACGGTGCGCCGGCCGAAATCAGCCACGCCCCGGAACTGGAAGCGGCGCACGCACAGCTGGAACTGGCCCGACAGGCGGCCACTGCCGGGCCCATCGACGAACTGGCCCAGGCCGTGCGGGCCGACCCGGCCAACAATCAGGCTCGTTTCGACCTGGCCTTGGCGCTGAACGCGGCTGGCCAGACCGAAGCCGCAGTGGGCGAATTGCTGGAATTGTTCCGCCGCGACCGCGAATGGAATGACAGTGCTGCCAAGACCCAGCTTTTCACCGTTTTCGAAGCCCTGGGCCCGAAAGACCCGATTGCGCTGAACGGTCGGCGCAAATTGTCGTCGATGATATTTGCCTGACGGTAAAACTGCCCTAGATTGATCCCATGCCAAGGCCGGTCGATCTGCCAGACGTGATCCCCGTCTTCCCGTTGCCCGGGGCACTTTTGCTGCCCCGGTCACGCTTGCCGCTGCACATCTTCGAACCGCGTTATCTGGCGATGATCGACGACGCGTTGAAGACGCCCGAACGGATCATCGGCATGGTGCAACCCTGCCCGAACCTGAAAAAGGCCGACGCGCTTCACGCCATCGGATGTGCCGGGCGCCTGACTGCCTTCTCCGAAACCGAAGACGGGCGATACATGATCACGCTAAGCGGTCTGTCGCGGTTCCGCATTCTTGGCGAAGAGGACGGGTTCACCCCCTATCGCCGTGCGCGTGTCGGCTGGGCTGACTTTGGGCGCGACCGGGGGCCAGCGGAAAAGGACGCGCCGTTCTGTCGCAAATCCTTCCTGTCGCTGCTGGGCCGCTATTTCGAAGCCTGCGATCTGAATACGGATTGGGCGTCACTGGACGAGGCCGAAGATGAGCTGTTGATCAATTCCCTGTCGATGCTCTGCCCGTTCGAACCAGAAGACAAACAGGCCTTGCTGGAAGCCCCCAGCCTGACGAGCCGCCGCGAAACGCTGGTGACGCTGATGGAATACACGCTTTGCGGCGGAACGCCTGAGGGACCGATGCAATGACGGAAACCCCAACCGCCGCCTTTGATCGCCACATGCTGGAAGCCTTGATCTGCCCGCACACGCATACCAGCCTGGAATATGACGCTGAAGCGCAGGAACTGATTTCAAAGGCTGCGGGCGTAGCCTATCGGATTCGAGAAGGCATTCCGATCATGTTGATTTCCGAAGCGCGCGCGTTGGACAACTAGGCCACGTAAAGCGCCGCGACCTCGCCCCAGTTTTCCGCTACATCCGCCACCGCGTTCAGGATGAAATCAGCTTCGTCATCACTGATCAGGAAGCTCAGGTTCAGCCGCACGAAGCCGGGTTTTTCACTATCATCGCCGGCAAGGATCTGTGCACGCAGAGCGTCGGACCGTTCATCGTTGATTTGCAGCAGCCGGTGCACATAAGGACCGGCACAGGCACAGCCACCGCGCACTTGGATGCCGTGCAGGTCGCTGATCGCCGTGGCGAACAGTTGATAGTCGAAATGTGCCGCGCCGGTGCGCACCAGGAAAGACACGATGGGCAATCGATCACCCCGTACGCCGCCCAGCAATTGGATGGCCGGGTTGTCGCCCAAGGCCCGCATGGCGCGCGCTGCCAGTTCGGCATTGCGGCGGGTGATGAAATCCTGCCCGATGACATCCTTGACGACAAAGGCCAGCGCCGCCCGGATATCGCCGATGATGTTGGGCGTGCCGCCTTCTTCGCGGTCCTCGATCCGGGGCAGATAGTCATGGCGCGCACCATTGACGAAGGCCACGGTGCCGCCGCCCGGATTACCCGGAATGCGCGCCGTGACTGCATCGCGCCGCACGATCAGCACACCCGACGCGCCCGGCCCGCCGACGAATTTATGCGGCGATGTCACGATCGCGTCGATGTTCTGTCCTTCGACTTGCATCGCAATCGGCAGATAGGGGCCGCCGCCCGCGTAGTCCCAGACCACCAGCGCGCCCGCATCTTTCATCACCTTGGTTATTCCCGCGATATCTGCGCCGATCCCGGTAACGTTCGACGCCGCCGAAAAGGCCCCGATGACCAACGCGCCGTCCGGCAACCCCGCTAGCACCCTTGCCAGATCACGCGCATCCGGCCCGCCTGCCGTACATTCTGCGATTTCCGTCACCATGGCCCCGCTTTCGCGCCAGGGCAGCAGGTTGGAATGATGTTCATAAGGCCCGACCAGCACATGCGCCGCGCGACCGGCGGCCAGGGCGTCCCGGATGCCGAACAGATGCACCAGCTTGTTCAGCCCCGCCGTCGCACCAGACCCCGCAAAGATCACCGCATGGTCATCGCCCGCATGGCACTTGTCCGCAATCACGCGCCGCGCCGCTTCCCGCATCTGCGTTGTCGCCCGCCCGCAAAAGGACGCTTCGGTATGCGAATTGGCGTAATAGGGCAGCACGGCCTCGATCACGAAATCCTCGACCTGGCGGATCGCCCGGCCCGAAGCGACATAGTCGGCATAGACCATGCGATGCGACCCGAACCGCCCCGGAATCATTGCACCCTTGCCAATCAGCCCGGCACAGATCGCCGCGACCGGATTGGCTTGCGCGCGCAGGGACGCCTCGAACTGGTCCAGCGAGGCGATGCCTGTGGCGATTTCGGGTTTCGACATGACATTCATCGTGCGGCTCCGTCAGACGTTTCGGAAGTCTTACACCGCCGAACCGCAATATTCTTTATCAATACCATCGCTTGCTATCCAATATTTGTGTCATATGATCGGCAAGATGGAAAAGCTAGATGTAATCGACCACAAGATGCTGTCGCTACTGCAAGCCGATGGCGCCCTGTCGCAGCGTGAAGTGGCAGAAGCCATC
>JBNKYL010000196.1:0-13098 GCA_050300875.1 Paracoccaceae bacterium | reverse complement strand
CGGCGTGCGCTCTGCCTTCAACGAGATCTGGGGGTCCGAGGACTTCTCGAACGAGAAGGGCCTGACGGTGGTGGAGATCATGGACGCGATCCACGCCGGGCAGATCAAGTCGATGTACATCCTCGGCGAGAACCCGGCCATGTCCGACCCCGATGTCGAACATGCCCGCGATGCACTGGCCAAGCTGAAGCATCTGGTGGTGCAGGACATCTTCCTGACCGAAACCGCGAACTACGCGGATGTGATCCTGCCTTCGTCCGCGTGGCTGGAAAAATCGGGCACGGTCACCAACACCAACCGGCAGGTCCAGATGGGTCGCCCCGCCGTGACCCCACCGGGCGAGGCGCGCGAGGACTGGGCGATCACCGTCGATCTGGCCAACCGGCTTGGGTTGGGGTGGACCTATCAGACCCCGGCAGATGTGTTCGCCGAAATGAAGCGGGGGATGAAGTCGCTCGACAACATCACCTGGGATCGACTGGAACGCGAAAACGCGGTCACCTATCCGTCTTTGACCCCGGATGATCCGGGCCAACCCATCGTCTTTGGCGATGGCTTCCCCCGTGCGGGCGGCAGGGCGCGGTTCACGCCGGCCTCGATCATCCCGCCGGCCGAATTGCCGGATGCGGAATTCCCGATCGTCCTGATTACGGGCCGCCAGCTGGAACACTGGCACACCGGGTCGATGACGCGTCGGGCAACGGTGCTGGATGCGGTGGAACCCGAAGCCAACGCGTCCCTGCACCCGGCAACCCTGCGCAAACTGGGTGTGAAGGCGGGCGAGATGATCCGGGTCACCACGCGGCGGGGGGCGATCACGCTTCTGGCGCGGGCGGACCGGGCGGTGGCCGAAGACAACATCTTCATCCCCTTCGCCTATGTCGAAGCGGCCGCCAACGTGCTGACCAACCCCAAGCTGGACCCGTTCGGGAAAATCCCGGAGTTCAAGTTCTCGGCATGCCGGGTGGAACCCGCGGAAAGCGTGGCGGCGGAATAGTTGATGTCGCCGGATCAGACCGGCGGCAAACCAACCAGTTCGCGGCCTTCGTCGGTTTTCAACGAGAAATCGATACCCCGGAAAGCATCGCCACCGGGACCGCACAGGAACACGATGGCCTTGGCCACCCAGTCCGCAGGGATATGCACGCCGGGGTCAAGCTGGCTGACCGGGTTGATTCCGGACGCCTTGATCTTCACCTGCATTTCGGTGGCAACCGTGCCGGGGCTAAGCCCGATCACGCGTATGCCTTGATCAGCATTTTCCTTGTCCGCCACACCGGTCAGGCGCAGCACAGCGGCCTTGGAGGCACAGTAATGCGACCAGCCTTCCAGCGCGGAATTGGCAGCGCCGGACGAGATATTGATGATCGTGCCGCCACCCTGTTCGATCATTGCCGGAATGGCGTAGCGCAACCCGTGATAGACGCCCTTCACGTTCACATCCAAGACCTGAGCCCACTTAGCGGGATCGCTGTCGGCAATCCGGGCAATCGGGTCGATCAGCCCGGCATTGTTGACCAGAACATCGACGCTTCCAAACTGTTCGCACGCCGTTTCGATCAGCGCGGCAACCGCGCCATGATCGGCGACGTCACAGGCAATCCCGATGGCATGACCGCCCGCCGCGCGAATGTCGTCGGCGACTGCCTGCACCTTTGCCTCGCTGCGCGCGGCAAGCACGACCTTTGCGCCGAGGCGGGCAAATTCGCGGGCGGCGGCGGCCCCGATGCCCCGGCTAGCTCCAGTGATCACGACAGTTTTTCCAGATTGACCTGACATGGCTCGGCGCCCTTTTCAGCTTGGGACCCGATGTCTAGCCGGTGATCGTCAGACAGTGAACCACTCATTTCTGAGGCAGGCAGCCTCTGCGCCACCTGGAAACCGTTTCATTACATTACAACAATTTAGCAACGGTCCACGCGTGGACATATGGGCAGTTGCCAAATTTTTCGCTCATCTTGCGTTCATCCAAGGCCCGCCATTTTTCCCCGACCCGGCCAAATTCCCGCCGATTTTCGCGACGACTTTGCATCCCGGGAAGTAAGGGAGTGTCCGCCATGGCGTTCAAAAATGTTCCGAAATCCAATTACGATGCGGGCCGCGATCTGCTCGACCAGGTGCCGCCGGCACTGGTCGGGGCCGGTTTGGGTTTGATCCTGCTGATCCTTGCGATCGGCACCTTCTGGTTTGTGCGGCGGCATTTCCGCCTGTTGCGCGAAGACCCCGACGACCTTCCGTCACACCTGTAGCAAGCGCTTTCCTTTCGCGGCGGGTGCGCTAGTCTTTCGCTGTTCGGCGAAGGGCGGGATATGGCGCATCACAAGGGTTCATTCGACTACATCATCGTCGGCGCAGGCAGCGCTGGATGCGTGCTGGCCAACCGGTTGAGCGAAAAGCATTCCGTGCTGCTGCTGGAAGCGGGCGGGTCGGACAATTACCACTGGGTGCATATCCCGGTGGGCTACCTTTACTGCATCGGCAATCCGCGCACGGATTGGGGGTTCAAGACTGCACCCGAACCGCGGTTGGGCGGTCGGTCGATCCTGTATCCACGCGGGCGTTTGCTGGGCGGGTGTTCGTCGATCAACGGCATGATCTACATGCGCGGGCAAGCCGCCGACTATGATGGCTGGCGGCAGTTGGGCTGCGCCGGATGGGGCTGGGACGACGTCCTGCCCTATTTCCGCAAGTCCGAAGATTATGTCGATGGCGCTGACGCGATCCATGGCGAAGGTGGCGAATGGCGCGTGGAAAACCAGCGGCTGCATTGGCAGGTGCTGGACGATTTCCTGGCCGCCGCGATGGAGGCCGGTCTGCCGCCCACGGACGATTTCAACCGGGGCGACAATGAAGGCGTCGGCTATTTCAAGGTCAACCAGCGCAATGGCTGGCGATGGAACACCGCCAAGGCGTTCCTGCGCCCGGCCAAGGGGCGGGCGAACCTGGTGGTGCAGACCCATGCGCAGGCCGAGCGCATCCTGTTTGCCGAAGGCCGGGCCAATGGCGTGCGGTATCGGGTCCATGGACGACCGGTCGAAGCCACGGCCAGGGCCGAGGTCATCCTGACCGCAGGCGCCATCGGGTCGCCGCAGCTTTTGCAGCTGTCCGGCATCGGGCCTGGGGCAGTGCTGAACGGGCATGGCATCGACGTGCGGCTGGATCAGCCGCAGATCGGTGAAAACCTTCAGGATCACCTACAAATTCGCTGTTCCTATCGCCTGGACGGGGCCAAGACGCTGAACACGATGTCAGCCAGCCTGCTGGGCAAGGCGCGGATCGCGGCGGAATACGCGCTGTTCCGCAGCGGGCCAATGTCGATGTCGCCATCGCAGTTGGGGGCATTCGCGAAATCCAGCGACCGCGTGGCAACCCCCGATCTGGAATACCACGTGCAGCCGCTGTCGTTGGACGCGTTCGGCCAGCCCTTGCATGATTTCGATGCGCTGACCGCATCGGTCTGCAACCTGCGACCAACCTCGCGCGGGCATGTGCGTATTCAATCGGCCGAGCCCACCGTTCATCCGCTGATCGTGCCCAACTACCTGGACACCGCGGATGACCGGCAGGTCGCAGCCGATGCCATCCGGCTGACACGGCGGATCATGGATCAGCCGTCGCTGTCGAAATACCGCCCGGACGAGTTTCGTCCTACTGGCAATCCGGAAACCGACGCCGAACTGGTCGAAGCGGCGGGACAGATCGGCACGACGATCTTCCACCCGGTCGGCACCGTGCATATGGGAGCCGAGGACAGCGCGCCGCTGGACCCGCAGTTACGCCTGCGTGGCGTCGGCAGCCTGCGCGTTGTCGACGCGTCCGTGATGCCGCGGATCACCAGCGGCAACACCAATGCGCCCGTCATCATGATCGCGGAAAAGGCTGCCGACATGATCCTGGCCGATGCGCGCTGACGCATCTGGGCACGGATGATCCGCCAACGGGCGGCGCAGATTGCCGACAATTCGACCTTTAAGCCCCGCTTCACACTCTGGCGCTAGGCCAGAGATCGGGTGAAATCGAGGTGGTGAAATGAGCGCGAAGGGCGAAAACGCGCCTATAATCGTTAAGCGCGTCAAAAAGGGTGGCGACGGCGGGCATCATGGCGGTGCCTGGAAGGTCGCCTATGCCGACTTCGTTACCGCGATGATGGCGTTCTTCCTGTTGATGTGGCTGCTGAACGCCACCACCGAAACCCAGCGCAAGGGGATCGCCGACTACTTTTCGCCGACCATCCCTATCAACCGGGTATCCGGCGGCGGCGATGGCAGTTTTTCGGGCGACAGCGTGTTCACCGAAGAGGCCCTGGCCCAATCCGGCACAGGTGCCAGCCTTTCGAACCCAACCGAAGCCAATGCCGCGCGCGGCCCGCTGGGCACAAAGGAAGGCGGCGACAATGAAAGCTCTGACGCCGAGCTGTCCGAGGTCGAGGACATGCTGTCCGGCTTCACCGGTGAAAGCACGGTCAGCGAGCTGATGCAAAGGCACATCGTGACCCGCATCACCGATGAGGGTCTGATCGTTGAACTGCGCGACCTTCCGGATTCGACTCTGTTTTACGGTGAAACGGACGAACCCACCGACGTGATGGTCGAACTGCTGTCGATGATCGCAGAGGTCTTTGATCTGGTGGAAAACCCGGTTGCGATCAACGGGCATACCAGTGCGCGGGCGCTTGTAATGTTGTCGAACCCGGTTTGGGAACTGTCGACGAACCGGGCCGATTCCGTTCGCCGAACGCTGTCGCGACAGGGGCTGGACAGCACGCGCGTGCGACGGTTGACGGGCTTCGCCGATCGCACCCCGGCATCGAACAATCCGATGGCGCCCGAAAACAACCGCATCGAATTGATCCTGCTGCGCCAGAAGATCTGACCAGATCGCAAACCCGTCGATTTTTATCGTTAGCCCAGCGTTAAGGCTAAGCCCGTAAGGACAGGCAGGACCACGAAGCCTATGCCATGAAAAGGGTATGCCATGACCATTTCCTCGTCGCTCAACGCCGGTGTTGCCGGGCTCAATGCAAATGCCAGCCGACTGGCCACCATTGCCGACAACATCGCCAACAGCTCGACGCTTGGGTACAAACGCGCCAGTACGGATTTCCATTCGCTTGTCATCAATTCCGGCACCGGCACCTATTCGGCCGGGGGCGTTCGGACCACCACCAGCCGGTTGATCGACGAGGCCGGCGCGCTTGGCACCACCAACAACTCGACCGACCTTGCGGTGCGTGGTCGCGGGTTCCTGCCCGTCACCTCTGAAACCGCGCTGATTTCGGCGACCGGGGATTACCCGCTGCTTCTGACCACGACCGGGTCCTTTCGCACGGATGAAAACGGCATTCTGAAAACGCCGGGTGGTCAGGTACTGATGGGCTGGCCCGCAAATCCGGACGGCACGATCCCCAGCTATCCACGCGATACGAATTCGGGGCTGGAACCGATCCAGATCCAGACCAACCAGTTCGCGACGGAACCGACCACGGCCATCACGCTGGGCGTCAACCTGCCCGCCACGGAAACGGACGCTTCGGCGTCCGGGCAGCCGCTGGACCTGTCGATCGAATATTTCGACAATCTGGGCACATCGCAAAGCCTGCTGGTAACCTATTCGCCGACGATCCCTGCAACAGGCGCCTCCAATACCTGGACCATGACCTTGCGTGACAGCGCCCAGAATGATGCGGTCGTTGGCGTCTACGAGGTCGTTTTCGACAACACGCGTGGAAGCGGCGGTACGATTGCGTCCGTGTCGCAACCCCTGGTCGATGTGAATGGCAACCCTGATCCAGCGGGCGCGAATATCGGCGGTGCGTATGATCCACTGACCGGCGGCTTCCAGGTCACGGTGGCCGGTGGCCCGATCGACGTGACGATCGGGCAGATTGGCGCAGGCACGGGCATGACACAGCTGTCGGACAGCTTTGCCCCGACCCAGATCATCAAGGACGGGTTCCCGGTGGGCAACATGACCTCGATCGAGGTGGACGGAAACGGCTTCCTGCGGGCCAATTTCGATACCGGTATCACGCGGACCCTGTATCAGATTCCGCTGGTTGACCTGCCCAACCCAAATGGGCTGACCGCGCTGGACAACCAGACCTACACGACGTCGAACACCAGCGGTTCTTTCTTCCTTTGGGATGCGGGTGATGGCCCGACCGGCGATGTCGTCGGTTTCGCACTGGAAGAATCGGCGACCGATGTCGCCGCCGAACTGACGCAGCTTATCCAGACGCAGCGGGCCTATTCGTCCAATGCCAAGGTGATCCAGACCGTCGACGAAATGTTGCAGGAAACCACCAACATCAAGCGCTGACCGATAGAGAGGGTTCTGTCCCATGAGCATTTCCGCATCGCTTGCCAATGCCCTGTCTGGCCTGACAGCCGCGTCGCGCAGCGCCGAGGTCGTTTCGTCGAACGTCGCAAACGCGCTGACCGATGGCTATGCGCGGCGCGACATCATCCTGACGCCGCAACAATTGGGCGGCAGCGGCGCTGGCGTGCGCGTCAGCGCCGTGGTGCGGAATGTCGATGCATATGTCTTGTCCGAACGGCGCCTGTCCGATGCCGCAGTCGCCTATCAGGACACCCTGTCGGATTTCTATACGCGGCTGCAGACACGGATGGGCGCGCCCGACGACGCCGCATCCCTGACCGGCAGGATCAACGGCCTGGAAAGCGCGTTCATCGAAGCCGCCAGCCGACCGGATTCGGATAACCGCCTGCAAGGCGTCGTTGATGCGGCAAGCCGGCTGGCCGCGCATATCAATGATGTTTCGGACCAGATCCAGGGCCTGCGCGAACAGGCGGATCAGAGCATTGCCCGCCAAGTCGATCGCCTGAATGAGGGACTGACACAGGTCCAGGCCATCAATGTTCAGATCCGGTCAATGATCGGTTCCGGCATCGAAGTGAACACCCTGATGGATCAACGTCAGCGGATCGTCGACGAATTGTCAGAAATTGTCCCGCTCAGGGTTGCCGAACGGCAGGGTGGGCAGATCGCCCTTTACACGACCGGCGGTGCGATCCTGCTGGATGGTCAGGCGGCCACGATCGGTTTCAGCGCAGTTGGAACAATCACCGCCGACATGACCGTTGCCTCCGGGGCGCTTTCGGAACTGACCCTGAACGGGCGTCCGACCTCGGCCGACTTGACCGGTCGGTTGGGCGGCGGAAGTCTGGGGGCGGCCTTCGACGTGCGCGACACCGAAGCCCCGGCTGCCCAGGTGGGTCTGGACGCCCTCGCGCGGGACCTGCTGGAAAGGTTTGCGGACCCGACCGTCGACCCAAGCCTGGCACTCGGTGATCCGGGGATCTTCACGGATGGCGGCGGAGCCTTCATCGCCACGGACGAGGTCGGGTTGGCTGGCCGCCTGTCGATAAATGCCGCCATCGATCCCAGCCAGGGCGGGGCCGTCTGGCGCGTGCGCGACGGCATCGGCGCCACGGCCCCGGGCGACGTCGGCTATGCCGACCTGATCAACGCCCTGAACACGGCCCTGACCGGCAGCCGCGTGGTGGCATCCGGCCCGTTCGGCGGCGTGTCCCGCACTGCCAGCGGGTTGGCCGGGGAATACCTGACGGGCCTGAATGCGCGCCAGGGGCAGGCCGATCGCAATGCAGCTTTTGCTGCGGGCCAGCGGGACACGTTGAAGATGGCAGAACTGCAAAACGGTGTGGATTCCGATCACGAGATGGAAAAGCTCCTGCTGATCGAACAGAGCTATGCCGCGAATGCTCGTGTCATCACGGTCGCAGACGAAATGCTCGACCAATTGCTGAGGATGTAAGTGATGAAACTCGTTTCCTATGGCGATCTGGCGACATTTTATCGCAATCACGGCAGGACGGCGGAAATCAAGTCGAACCTGGCCAAGCTGACCAACGAACTGAGCAGCGGCCGCAAATCCGATGTTTCTGTCGGGACTTCGTTCGACTACATGCCGGTCGTCAGCCTGGAACGATCCATTTCTGCGCTGACGACATATGAAACGGCACAAGCCGAGGCGCGGTTGTTCGCGGAAACCATGCAGGCGTCGCTCGACAAGATCGAGGTAAATTCCGACAAACTGAGCGCAGCGATGCTGACCGCCGGCAACAGCGTCAATCGCACAATGATCGACAGCGCGGCCGCAGATGCCGCAAATCGGTTCGAATCCGTTATCGCGGCCTTCAATAGCCGCGTATCGGACCGGTACGCTTTCGCAGGCACCGCATATGACCAGCCGGCCGTTGCCGACGCTCAGACGATCCTGACCGATCTGATGACGGCTGCGGCCGGTCAGACAACCGCGGCAGGTGTCGAAACGGTACTGGACACTTGGTTCGACACGCCCGGCGGTTCATACGATACCATTGCATATGTCGGGTCGACCCAGCGACTGGGACCGATACGCATTGGCGAAAACCAATCGGTCAATCTTGACGCGACGGCCGCCGATCCTGAAATCCGGACAGTTCTGAAGGCATTTGCCATGGCGGCCCTCGTCGACAGGGGCATCCTGTCCGGGGACCTGAATGAACGCGCAGCATTGACGCGCCTGTCAGGTGAACTGATCACCGAAAGCCGCGATGACGTGGTGGACCTGCGCGCGCGGATCGGTGCCGCCGAAGCCCGGATTGCCGATGTACACACGGCATCGATGGCCGAAAAATCAGCGCTGGAAATGGCGCTGTCCGACATCGTGTCGATCAATCCCTATCAGGCCGCGACGGAACTGGAGGCCCGCCAGTCGCAACTGGAAACGGTCTTTGCGATCACGGCCAAACTCTCGCGACTTTCCCTGACGGAGTATTTGCGTTGATACGTCTATTCCTTCTTGCCCTGGGGTTCTTCCTATGGCTCGGCGCCGCGGCCAGGGCGGACATTCGCATCAAGGATTTGGTTGAATTCGACGGTGTGCGCGGAAATGATCTGGTCGGCTACGGACTTGTCGTGGGTTTGAACGGCACCGGTGACGGGATCCGGAACGCGCCGTTCACGGAAGAAATCATGTCCAACATCCTGGAACGTTTGGGCGTGAACGTGACCGGGGAACAGTTTCGTCCCAAGAACGTCGCTGCGGTTTTCGTCACGACGGCGCTTCCGCCGTTTGCGCGGGCGGGGTCGCGGCTGGATGTCAACGTTTCGGCCATCGGTGATGCCAAGAGCCTGTTGGGCGGCACGCTGATTCTCACACCTCTCAATGGAGCGGACGGTCAGATCTATGCCGTTGCGCAGGGCACGATCATCGCCGGTGGCGCGGTGGCGGAAGGCGCAGGGGCGTCTGTCGTGCAAGGCGTTCCAACCGCCGGCACGATACCGGCCGGGGCACGGGTGGAACGCGAGATCGAGTTCGATTTCACGCAGTTGAAGTCCATTCGCCTTGCGCTGCGCGAGCCGGACTTCACCACCGCAGGCCGGATTGAGGATGCGATCAACACGGAATATGGCGGCATCGTTTCCCGGATGCTGGATGCTGGCACGGTGATCGTCGATATCGGCGCGACCGGGGCAATTTCACCGGCCCACGCCTTGGGCCAGATCGAACAGATATCGGTCAGACCGGAAATCAAGGCGCGCATCGTTGTTGACCAGGCGTCGGGAACGATCGTGATCGGCAAGGACGTTCAAATTGCCAACGTGGCCGTAGCGCAAGGCAACCTGACATTGCGCGTGCAGGAAGAACCCATCGTTGTTCAGCCCAACCCGTTCAGCGAAGGGCAAAGCATCGTCGTGCCGCGAACGACCGCAAATATCGAAGAGGAGCCGGGCATCGGATTTGCCGAGGTCCCCGACAGTACAACGCTGTCGGAGGTTGTCGCAGGCTTGAATGCATTGGGCGTATCGCCACGCGACATGATCGATATCCTGAAAACCATCAACGCGGCCGGCGCGCTTCACGCGGAATTCGTGGTCCGTTGACAGACTGATTTGCTCGCGCCGCGGTTCGAGTGATGATACCACGCGCGCCCGCCTGTCCGGTCGGTTTCCAATCCCAATCGCACACCACGTGTGGCCGTTCTCGGTTGGAATGCCGCTGCAAGACAGGGAGCGCGAAAAACTGTCGAGGCAAGAGTTACGCCGGGCACCTGCGCCACGGGCAAGACGCGGTGTCGCGGCAGGGCCGCGCTGCCGTTCTTGCGGCGGAATACGGAAACCGGTTCGATTTCCGGCCCGCGTGTCACGATGAAATTCGCCCGCCTTTTGGGTTCAGCGCATCTGGTCGGGGGTCAGACCCATGTGATGGTCCTGTGTGCCGCGATGTTGCCAGTTCAGCGCATCGCGCAGGCGCACGACCGAACCGATGATGATGATGGCCGGACCTTTCAGTTCAGCGCGAGACACCGCATTTACGATATCGGCAAGCTGGCCCGTGACCACGCGCTGATCTTCGCGGGTACCATTTTCGATGACGGCGATGTCGGTGGTGTCGGACACCCCGTGGCCAATGAGGCCGTCGACCAAGACATCCAGCGACGACAGGCCCATGTAAACGGCCACGGTCTGACCTTTGCGCGCCAGAACGTCCCAATCCAGGTCCAGCACGCCGTCCCGGCCATGCGCCGTGACGAACAGCGCGGATTGCGCGTGGTCCCGATGGGTCAGCGGGATGCCTGCATAGGCACCGCAACCGGCGGCGGCGGTCACGCCGGGCATGACCTGAAACGGAATGCCCGCCGCGGCGAGGCCTTCGATCTCTTCTCCTCCGCGCCCGAAGATAAAAGGGTCGCCGCCTTTCAGGCGCAGCACGCGATGACCTTCCTTGGCCAGTCGGATCATCGTCGCCGTGATATCTTCCTGCGCCATGGTGTGTTCGTTCTTGCGTTTGCCGACATAGATGCGTTCGGCATCGCGGCGGACCAGTGACATGATTTCAGGTCCGATCAGGCGATCGTAGAGCACCACATCGGCGCGTTGCATCAGGCGCAGGGCCCCGAAGGTCAGCAGGTCGGGATTGCCGGGACCGGCGCCAACCAGATAAGCTTCGCCCAGTTTCGGGGATTTGTCGCCGCTGTCGAGCGACTGCTCGATCAGCTTTGCCGCACCAGCTTCGTCACCCTGCAGATACAGGTCGGCCACGGGACCGTCGACCATGCCTTCCCAGAAGTGGCGACGTTCGCGTCCACCGGGTATGGCCGCCGCGATGCGCGCACGGAACCGGTCGAGGAAACCGGCAAGGCCGCCATAGGTATAGGGCAGGCTGGCTTCCAGCCGCGCCTTTAGCACCCGGCCGATGACCGGGGCGGCGCCGCTGGTGGAAATGGCCACGACAACGGGGGATCGGTCGACGACCGAGGGTGTGATGAAATCGCATAGCGGCGGACGGTCGGCGATGTTGACCATGATACCGGCATCGCGCGCCCATGCCGCCAGCTGCGCGTCCCGTTCGTCATCTTCGGCAGTGCCATAGACCACACGGCAACCCGTCAGATCGGCCTGCGTGGCGGCGCGGCGATGCAGTTCCAGCCGCTCGTGGCCTTCCATCAGGCGGATATCTTCACAAGGATCGGGCGCGCACAGGCGTACCTTGGCCCCGGCATCCAGCGCACGTTCGGCGCGGCGCGCGGCACCTGTATTGTCACCGTCGATCAGGACCCATTGGTCCTTGATGTCCAGAAAAATGGGCAGGAATTCCATGGCAGACCCCCGAATACGATGCGCCGCCCCAATAACGTGGGGCGGGCGAATGTGAAAGGCCGGGCGCGATCAGGTCCGGTAATAGAGCGACATGACGTGGCGGGCGTCCGCGAAGAACACCCAGCGGATCGCCAGCATGCCGACCACGTGGCAGGCCAGCGCGGCAAGCCAGATCGCGGTGCCCGATGCAAAGGACAGCATCAGGACCGGCAACACGATACCCACGCCCAGCCCGATCATGCGCAGGTTGTCGCGGTGCTTGCGCCCGACCTGATAGGCCATTTCCTTGAGCAGGTAATTGGCGCCGTGATGGGGCGGCTCAAACGGGCGGACAGAACCTGACGATCCCAGGCCGGTTGCGGTGCCTGTTGTGGACCCGGTGGCGGCCATCGACCCGTCGGACTGCCGCCAGACGATGAACTGCACCAGCCCGGCAACGACCAGCAGCACAGCAGCCCAGGCCCCCTGATTGGTGATCACGGCACCACCTGCGAGCGCGAAGGTCAGGAACAGGACCGAATTCAGTGGGTTGCGCCAGGACGGCACGGTTTTCAACTGCACATACATCATGGATGTCGTGAAAACGGTGATCAGCGCCAGGATCGACCCCAGAACCGAAAGCCACATCGGCGCGCCGGACCCGAAGATGCGGCCCAGGGCGGCTAGCGCGACGACCAGCAACGACACAACAGCCATGACCGCTTCGCGCGACAGCCAGCTGGTGCGCCACTGGGAAAACGCCTTGATGGCGTTGACCTTGTTGGCGAGGTGGCCGACGGAAAACAGCAAGCCCCCAACGGCCAGCGCGTAGCCCACGAAATACCAGCCAAAGGCGACGCCACCCGCGACTTCGGGGCGGCCGAGGCCCAACCAGAACAATGTGCCAAAGCCCATCCCGGACAAGACAGTGAAGAGGATGATGGACGGTGCGGGATGCATCAGATCTTCTCCAGCGCTTTGTCGAGCCAGGCAAGGAACCCCGTGGGTTCTTCGGCGACGGGTTCAAGTTGGGGCGCAGTCAGGCCACAGTCGCGCGGGCGCGGTGGCAGGTATTTGTTGACCGGCCTCGTGCCCTGTTCGGGCATCAGGTCCATGCCGCCGCGTGCGGCGACCAGTTTGGACACCTCGCTGTCAGGATCGCCCAGATCACCGAAATGGCGGGCGCCGGCGGGGCAGGTGCGCACGCAGGCGGGAATGCGATCTTCTTCCGGCAGGTTTTCGTTGTAGATGCGGTCAACGCAGAGCGTGCATTTCTTCATCACGCCAGCGGCAGCGTCGAGTTCCCGCGCGCCATAGGGGCATGCCCAGGCGCACAGCCCACAGCCCATGCAGTCGTTTTCGTTGACCAGCACGATGCCGTCTTCGGTGCGTTTATAGGATGCGCCAGTCGGGCAAACGGTGACGCAAGGCGCGTCTTCGCAATGCAGGCAGGATTTCGGGAAATGGACGATGCGTGATGTGCCTTCGTCCGGC
>JBNKYL010000195.1:0-7487 GCA_050300875.1 Paracoccaceae bacterium | reverse complement strand
CTCAAGGTTTGGCGATCGCCCGGTGTGGTTGGAAATTGGCTTTGGCGGGGGCGAACATCTTGTTCATCAGGCGGCCACCAACCCCGAAGTCGCGATCATCGGCTGCGAACCCTTCATCAACGCCGTCGCAATGTTGCTGGGCAAGATCCGCGCTGCAGGCGTGGACAATATCGCGGTCCATCCCGGCGATGCGCGCGACCTGTTTGACGTTCTTCCCGATGCCAGCATCGCCCGCGCCTTCCTTTTGTATCCCGACCCGTGGCCCAAGAAACGCCACCACCGTCGCCGTTTCGTGACGCCAGAACATTTGAACCCGCTGGCCCGCGTTATGGCCCCCGGCGCGATCCTGCGCGTGGCCACCGATATACCCGATTACATCCGACAAAGCTTGCAGGAGGTCCCGCGCGCCGGGTTCGACTGGCTGGCTGAACGCCCGAAGGACTGGCGCGAACCCTGGGACGACTGGATTCCCACGCGCTATGAGCAGAAGGCACTGCGCGAAGGCCGGACACCGCACTACTTGACCTTCAGGCGCGCAGGCTAAACGCCAGCCCGGCAATGGCGAAGTCGCTTGGCCCCGGAATGTGCTTGCGCTATCAGCACCGGAAACCATCTTCGGAGCCAATATGTCCAGCCACGGTGAACCGATCCCGATGACCTCGCGCCCTTGCGGTCCGCTGAAAGGCGAGGCCCGGGTACCCGGCGACAAATCCATCAGCCATCGGTCGCTGATCCTGGGCGCGCTAAGCGTAGGTGAAACCAGCATATCCGGCCTGTTGGAAGGCCAGGACGTACTGGACACCGCAACCGCCATGCGTGCCTTTGGCGCGGAGGTGACCGATCATGGGGACGGCAGTTGGTCGGTCCATGGCGTCGGCGTCGGCGGCTTTGCCGAACCTGAAAACGTCATCGACTACGGCAATTCCGGCACTGGCGTGCGGTTGGTGATGGGTGCGATGGCAACGTCGCCTATCTCCACAACGTTTACCGGCGATGCCTCGCTCCGGTCGCGCCCGATGGCGCGGATCACCGACCCGATGGCGCTGTTCGGCGCGCGGGCCTATGGCCGTTCGGGTGGGCGCTTGCCGATGACCATTATTGGCGCCGCAGACCCTGTGCCTGTCACCTACACCGTGCCGATGCCATCGGCGCAAGTGAAATCGGCGGTGCTGTTGGCGGGACTGAATGCGCCGGGCCAGACGGTCGTGATCGAAAAGGAAGCCACCCGCGACCATACCGAACGTATGCTGGCAGGCTTCGGGGCGAACATATCGGTGGACGTCACGTCCGAAGGCCGCGTCATCACATTGACCGGACAACCCGAACTGAGACCGCAAACCGTCGCCGTTCCGCGCGACCCGTCATCGGCCGGTTTCCCGACCTGTGCCGCGCTGATCGTCGAAGGGTCTGAGGTCACCGTGCCCGGTGTCAGCCAGAACCCGACTCGCAACGGGCTTTACATCACGCTTGTCGAAATGGGCGCCGACATCGCCTTTGAAAACGAACGCGAAGAAGGCGGCGAACCGGTCGCCGATCTGCGCGTGAAGTTTTCGGGTGACCTGAAGGGCGTCGAAGTCCCGCCCGAACGCGCCGCGTCGATGATCGACGAATTTCCGATCCTGTCCGTGGTCGCCGCCAACGCCACCGGCGCGACGGTGATGCGCGGCGTCAAGGAATTGCGCGTCAAGGAAAGCGACCGCATTGACGCGATGGCGCGCGGGCTGGAAGCCAATGGCGTGACCGTCGAAGAAGACGAAGACACGCTGATCGTGCATGGTATGGGCGCAGGCGGCGTGCCCGGTGGCGGCACCGCCGAGGCACGGCTGGATCACCGTATCGCCATGTCCTTCATGGTGCTGGGCATGGCCGCCCAGAAACCGGTGGGCATCGACGATGGTGGGCCGATTGCCACCAGTTTCCCGGTTTTTGAGCCGCTCATGTCGGGGCTGGGCGCGCAGCTGGTGCGGGACAATCGCTGACCATGGCAGTGGCGCGCTGGATAAGTTTCTTTCTGGCCGCGGCCTTGTTGGGTTTCATGTCTGTCACCGATGCACGGCTGCTGGCTGATGCGCCGTTGGGCGTGCGCGACCCGCAGCTAATCGTGACCACGTATTCCGAAGCAACGATCACGAACTTCTTTGGCGCGCTGGGCGATGAAGGCCGCCCAGCTTGGCGTGCAATGGTCGTCTATGTCGACAGCTGTTTCATCGCCGCCTTCGGCCTTTGGGCCGTTCTGGCCGCTTTCTGGCAAATCGGACGCCGCCGCGCATTGGCCATTGCGGCAGCAGTTGCGTTCATGGTGTTGGACCTGACAGAAAACATGACCCTACTCGCAATGCTCGACCCATGGCTCCTGCCGGGCTGGGTTCTTTATCCGCCCATCGGGCAAACGCCACTTTGGGTGAGTTTCGTGACGATCCTGAAGTTCACAGCCGTGGCCGTTGTTCTTTTACTAGCGTTCGTCGCATGGTGGGGGCGACGGAACCAAAAAATGGTGACCCGATGACAAACTGGATCGGAACCTGGGAACTGATCCCCGGACTGTTGCACCATTCTGCGGGCGGGCCGCCCGAAAGCGGCACATATGAGGTCGCGCATGACGGGGACCTGATTTCGATTGCGGTGAACTGGGTGTCCGACAGGCAGCTAATGTCGATCCTCCAGATCAACAAGTTGCCGCAGACCGGTGACATGACAATCTTTCAGGTCTATCGCCGCATCGCATGAGCTTTACTGTCGCCATAGACGGCCCAGCGGCCGCAGGTAAGGGTACGATTTCCAGGGCCGTGGCCGCACATTTTGGCTTTGCCCATCTGGACAGCGGGCTGCTCTATCGTGCGGTTGGTGCGAAGGTCGCGCTAGGCGCCGATCCCGTCGAGGCTGCGCAGAAGCTGGTCGCCGAGGATCTGCAGGCTGAAGGCCTGCGTGGTGCCAGCGCCGCGGATGCCGCCAGCCGTGTGGCAGCTGTCCCTGACGTGCGCGCGGCGCTGGTCGATTTTCAACGCGCCTTTGCCACCCGCGCCGGGGGTGCGGTTCTGGACGGGCGCGACATTGGCACGGTGATCTGCCCCGAGGCACAGGTGAAGATCTTCGTCACGGCGTCACCCGAAGTTCGCGCCGCCCGCCGCGTTGCCGAATTTCAGGACCGGGGCGAACCCGCCGACTACGACACCGTGCTGGCCGAGGTGAAAGCCCGCGACGAACGGGACCGCACCCGCACCGTCGCACCGCTTGTGCCCGCCGATGACGCAACCATTCTGGATACCGGCGACCTGAGCATAGACGACGCTGTCGCAGCAGCGATCGCTTTGGTTGAAAAACGCAGATAGCGCCGGCACCCCTGTACCTGGGTTTAGCTTTAAACCACGATGGGTTTGATGTCTCGGCTATCGGTTTATGCAGCCCTGCGAAGCGATAAAGTGGCGGGCCCGCCTTGCGAACGGAATTGCCAACCGGGGTTGTCCCGGACTACCCCACAGAGCGCGTGGGCTTGTTTTCTGGCGTTACGGAATACGGTGAAGTCGTGTCACACACCGGTCGACCGAAATAAGGATCGTTGACCAGTCGGCAGTGGTTCTGGCCGGGCAGGGGTTCCGATTGCGTGAACGGGCCGCGCGCCAGGGCCGAAACCAAAGGGCTTTGCGCTTGCCAATCCTGCCCGAACCGCCTATAGGACGCCCCGTCAACAGGCCGCCAGAGCCTTATCGAGCAGGGTCGGGTTCCCCCGGCCCTGATTGTTTTGGCGGCAGACCAACGAAACCCGAAAGACCTGCGGACACAACCGCACGGCCCGATAAAGCGACGATGAAAAGGAAACAGACGCCACATGTGCGCTAAAGCAACCATGGAGGAATTCGAAGCCCTCCTTAACGAAAGCTTCGAAATCGACACCCCGGACGAAGGTTCGGTTGTCAAAGGCAAGGTCATCGCCATTGAAGCTGGCCAAGCTATCATCGACGTAGGCTACAAGATGGAAGGCCGCGTCGAGCTCAAAGAATTCGCAAATCCCGGCGAAGCACCGTCCGTTGCCGTTGGCGACGAGGTCGAAGTGTATCTGGACCGCGTTGAAAACGCCCGTGGCGAAGCCTCGATCAGCCGTGACAAGGCCCGCCGCGAAGAAGCATGGGATCGTCTGGAAAAAGCCTATGCCGCCGAAGAACGCGTCGAAGGCGCCATCTTTGGCCGCGTCAAGGGTGGCTTCACGGTCGATCTGGGTGGCGCTGTTGCGTTCCTGCCCGGCAGCCAGGTTGATGTCCGCCCTGTGCGTGACGCTGGACCGCTGATGGGTCTGAAGCAGCCTTTCCAGATCCTGAAAATGGACCGCCGCCGTGGCAACATCGTGGTCTCGCGCCGTGCGATCCTTGAAGAATCCCGCGCAGAACAGCGCGCCGAAGTCATCGGCAACCTTACCGAAGGTCAGGCAGTTGACGGCGTGGTCAAGAACATCACCGAATACGGTGCGTTTGTTGACCTGGGCGGTGTTGACGGTCTGTTGCACGTCACCGACATGGCATGGCGCCGGGTCAACCACCCGTCGGAAATCCTGTCGATCGGCGAAACGATCAAGGTGCAGGTCATCAAGATCAACAAGGACACCCACCGCATCAGCCTGGGCATGAAGCAGCTGCAGGATGATCCTTGGGATACCGTTGCCACGAAGTATCCGCTGGACAGCGTCCACATGGGCCGCGTGACCAACATCACCGACTATGGCGCATTCGTCGAGCTGGAGCCGGGCGTCGAAGGTCTGGTGCATGTCTCCGAAATGTCTTGGACCAAGAAGAACGTCCATCCGGGCAAGATCGTGTCGACCTCCCAGGAGGTCGAAGTCATGGTCCTGGAAATCGACGAAGCCAAGCGCCGCGTGTCGCTGGGTCTGAAACAGACCATGCGCAACCCGTGGGAGGTTTTCGCAGAAACGCATTCGGTGGGCACCCAAGTCGAAGGTGAGGTCAAGAACATCACCGAGTTCGGTCTGTTCGTTGGCCTGGAAAACGACATCGACGGCATGGTTCACCTGTCCGACCTGTCCTGGGATCAGCGCGGCGAAGAGGCCATCCAGAACTATCGCAAGGGCGATGTGGTTCAGGCCGTGGTCACCGAAGTCGACGTTGAAAAGGAACGCATCAGCCTGTCGATCAAGGCACTTGGCGGTGATCAGTTCGCCGAGGCCGTCGAAGGCGTCAAGCGCGGTGCAATCATCACCGTCAACGTGACGGCCATCGAAGATGGCGGGATCGAAGTGGAATACGAAGGCATGAAATCCTTCATCCGCCGTTCCGACCTGTCGCGTGACCGGGCCGAACAGCGCCCAGACCGCTTTGGCGTGGGCGACAAGGTAGACGTACGCGTGACCAACGTCGATGCCAAGACCCGCAAGCTGGGCCTGTCGATCAAGGCGCGTGAGATCGCCGAAGAAAAGGAAGCCGTTGAACAGTATGGCTCGTCCGATTCCGGTGCATCGCTGGGCGATATCCTTGGCGCGGCGCTGAAAGGCGACGACAATTAAGCCTGCCACGGCACTGTTCAATATCTGGAGCGGCCTCGGATTCCGGGGCCGCTTCTTTTTGCCCAATTGCCCGGGACGAAGGCATCCCGTAGAATTCAATCTGAGGCGTGCGAATTGATCGTTAGGAGCCTCAAATGTCTTTGAAAAGAAAACGCAAGGAATTGATCGGCCTCGTCGGCGCTATCGGGGTTGCCGTTGCGCTTGCCGGTTTTGTCGGCGGATGGATATCTGTTCGTTCCACAATCGTATGGTGTTTTGCAATCTGGACCGTCGGCACGATGCTGGTCACCGTTCTGACGGACGGGCCGGACAAAGGTGACGGAAAATGAACGCGCGTCGAACTGCTATCTGGACGGGTGTACTGTTTATCTTTGCCACGGTGACGAGCGTGGCAGCCTTGGTGCTGAGCGCACCAATGACAGAAGCGCCGGACATGGCTTCGGCGATTCTGGCTGTGCCGAATACGTTCGTTGCATCTGTCTTGCTGATTTTTGCCTCGGCCCTTTCCATCGTCATGATCCCGGTTGTCGTCTATCCTGTGTTGCGCCGCTATTCCGAAGCGGGCGCGTTGTGCTATTTCGCGATTCGTTCCATTGAGGGGCTGGTCTACTTTTTTGCTGGAATCCTGACACTTGCGCTGTTGTGGGTCGCCCGGATCGAGCCTTTGGCCGACGTGGCTGGCCACATGCGGGTGCTCAAGGCCATGGCGGATGTTGGCTACGCCACCGGAACTGCATTGGTGTTCGGTATCAGCGCTGTTGTCTTCGGATGGCTTTTGTGGCGGTCCAGGTTGGTGCCGGAATGGCTATCGATCTGGAAGGTGGTCGGCGGATTGATGATCATAGCCCAAGGCGTCATCACGCTGTTCGGACCGATCTCGTCCTCGTTGGAAATGGTGCTGTTCATGCCGATTGCCGTCAATGAAATGGTTTTGGCGCTGTGGCTCATTTTTGCAGGCTTTCGCCAAGACGCATTGGCGGCATTGCAGCTGAACTGACGCGTCACGACGGGGCCCCTCGAACCGCCGATGCAGTGCGAATCGCAGCTTGACTGGCTGCGATGGTCCGCGCTGGTCGGTGCCCATTCTGCGCATCCGTGTCAGCCGCAAGTACGCAGACCACACATAAAACCATGCAACTATAGCGAAATTATCGGTTTGCCAGAACCGAAACTGTTCCAAGCACGAAGTTTTTGTGCCTATACTCGCTAAAACATTTGGACCCGCGAACCTGCAACGTTGGCCCACTAACAGGGGGAATTGGAATGATACGATCGGAATTGATCCAGAAGATCGCCGATGAAAACCCGCATTTGTATCAGCGCGATGTCGAACGCATCGTGAATACCATTTTTGAAGAAATCATTGATGCCATGGCCCGCGGCGATCGGGTCGAACTGCGCGGTTTCGGCGCATTTTCGGTCAAGAAGCGCGATGCAAGAATGGGTCGCAATCCGCGTACTGGAACATCTGTGGCGGTTGAGGAAAAACACGTTCCCTTCTTCAAAACCGGTAAAGGTCTGCGGGAGCGTCTGAACGACGGTTGAGGCCGCGAAGTCGAATGCGCTTTGTCAAATACCTTTTTCTTGCCGTCCTTGGACTGGTCTTGTTCGTCGTGGCGCTTGCCAATCGCGACATCGTAACCTTGCGTTTGGT
Source organism: Paracoccaceae bacterium (assembly GCA_050300875.1). GTDB lineage: Bacteria > Pseudomonadota > Alphaproteobacteria > Rhodobacterales > Rhodobacteraceae > CBDCFL01. Next base: position 324 of record JBNKYL010000195.1, on the reverse strand, counting down.
CCCCGATGACTTTGCGTCAATTCTTGGTTTTTCCGGGCAGGCGACGCTGCCACTGTTCGTGGTGATTTTCGCGGCGCTGGTTGGAGGCATCCTGATCGGGCTGGTATGGGAATGGATCCGCGAATACGGGTACCGCGCACATGGCGCCCGCAAGGAACGTGAAGCTGCTGAGCTAAAGCGCGACTTGAACCGGATCAGCGGCGCGCGTGGTCAGAACCGCGAAGAAGACGAGGTTCTGGCCCTGCTGAACAAGGCAGGCTAGGTCTGGCGCCACGACAGATATCAGGATCAAGATTTGCGGGCTCACCCGCGCAGAAGATGTGC
>JBNKYL010000194.1:0-15888 GCA_050300875.1 Paracoccaceae bacterium | reverse complement strand
CAGGGCGTCGAGCGAACCATTTCCACCAGCCGCGCCAGGCCGTCGGCGATCCGTTGAGCCGTTGGCGCGAAGCGGGCCTTGAAGTCATTGGTGCCCAACTTGATGACCACAAGGTCCAGCGGAGCGTGAGCCAGCAGGCAGGATTCCAACCTGGCGAGCCCGTTGAAGGCCGCCCCGCCCATTTCGGGGTCGTCGTGCTGGGTCGTCCGGCCCGGCAGGCAATCCTCGATCAGCGTGCACCCCAGGTTTTCGCCCAACAGCACCGGCCAGCGCCGATCCAGCCGGGCAGGCGGCATCTGGCCCGCGACATGGCCCCAGGAATTGCTGTCGCCAAAGACCAGGACCCGCATCGCGCCTACCAGTGGCCGGTATTGGGCATGCTGGCCCAGGGTTCCGCAGGCGGCAGATCCGGGCCTTCCTGCAACAGTTCGATCGAGATGTTGTCTGGCGATCGGACAAAGGCCATGTGCCCGTCGCGCGGCGGACGGTTGATTGTTACGCCAGCATCCATCAGTTGCTGGCACATTTCGTAGATGTTTTCGACGCGGTAGGCCAAATGCCCGAAATGGCGGCTGTCGGACGGCAAGCCGTCATCGCCGTCCCAGTTATAGGTCAACTCAACGGGGCAGTCTTCCTGCCCTTCTGGCGCCATGAAGACCAGCGTGAAGCGTCCCCCTTCGCTTTCATGGCGGCGGGTCTCCTTCAGGCCCAGCATTTCATAGAAGGCAATGGATTTTTCAAGGTCCTTCACGCGGACCATCGTGTGCAGGTAACGGACTTTCATCTTGGTTTCTCCCGATCTTGCTCGCGCGCCGACCCGGCCCGCATTGGCGCCATCAGAACAGTGCAGACGGGCGGGCGCAAGGCCGGATGGGTCAGCTGTTGCGCAGCTCGTTCAAGTATTCGTGGGAATAGTCGGTCTTCAACTGGATCCACATCGGCAGGTGGTCCGACATCTGATGCGTGCGCCAATAGGTACGGTAGTAACTGCGTTTGCCGCTGGCATCGCGCGGATTGCCTTCTTTCGTCACATGATAGGCCGGGCCCATCTGGTTGATATAGGTCGCCTCGTCCGCATCGGTGTAGACGAATTCGAAAAAGTCGAAGACACCTGCATGGCCGGTTGCGGAAAACCGCCCGGATTTCGGGCGAAAGGCGATCTGGTCGTAGTGGCGCTTTTTCGAGCCGACATTGGTGGCGGGCACGGATTGAAGGCTGGGGTCGATGGTGAACCCGGCATCCGTGATCGCCTTCATCGTGGTATCGGTGGGCTTGTAGATATTGAAATCGCCCAGAAGCACGAGGTTCGAATAATCCCGCCTTTCGCGCGACCGTTTCGCCAGAAAATCGGCGACCATGCCAATCTCGGCCACCCGCTTGGGATTGTTAGCCGTATCCGCCCCATAAAGAATATGCACCGTGCACAGCATCAGCTTGGTCCAGCCCAGTTGGAACCCGCACAGGTATGGCGTGCGGTAAAGTTGCTCGGCCGGGTCATAACGTATCACCTTGTTGCCCTGCTTGACCTCCTTGGCCGGGATCACGACCTCGCCCGCCATGGAAGAAAACCGCACGGATCGCGTGTCATAGACAAAGGCCATGCGTTCTCGGTTGCCGGGTTTGCCTTCGCTGACATCGGATACGATGTAATCCCAATGCGCATTGCCCATGATCGACACGATGCGCTTCAGCGCTTTCAGGTCTTCGCGCACTTCCTGCACGGCGATCAGGTCGAAATGTGACATGATTTCAGCGATGTAGAACAGGCATTCTTCGCTACGGTCGCCATAGGCATCGGAATCGAATTCGCGGATGTTCCAGGTGGCCAGCAGCGTTTCGGTCGAACTCTTGGCGGGGACCTTGGCGGCCAACGCGCCTTTCAGCGCAAGCAGGCGTTCGGCGATGCGGTGGCGGTCGGGGTTGTGGTTCAATCCGGCATAGAACATGGGAGGCTCCGGTAAATGGGTCTAATGAATGGCCGGAATGCTAACCCAATTTCCGATTCGTCCCCATCCCCTTGGACGCGCGGCAAAAACCGGCCTTGTTCCGCCCACATCGCGCGCATAGGTTCGCCCTGATCAAAGCAACGGAGCCTCCGATGAGCGCCAAGCGCCCCGTATTCGAGGATGTCATTCAAAAGGCAAAGGCCGACCAGACGCCCACCAAGGCGCGCGAAGCGCGCGGCCTGATTGATCAGGGTGCGCCCGGAGCACGCGGTCCAATCCGCATATGGCTGGGCATCTTGTTCGCACTGGTATTCGCCATGATCCTGGTCGGCGGGCTGACCAGGCTGACCGATAGCGGGTTGTCGATCACCGAATGGAAACCGATCAGCGGCGCGCTGCCGCCGATGAACGATGCGGATTGGCAGGCCGAATTCGCGCTGTATCAGCAGATCCCGGAATACCAGTTGCAGAATGTCGGCATGACGTTGGCCGAGTTCAAATCCATCTACTGGTGGGAATGGGGCCACAGGTTTCTGGGCAGGTTCATCGGGTTGGTCTGGTTCGTGGGTTTCGTCTGGTTCTGGGTTCGCAAACAGATCCCGCGCGGCTGGACCGGGCGGCTCGTCGGCCTTGGCGTTCTTGGCGGTGTTCAGGGGGCGATCGGCTGGTGGATGGTGTCGTCCGGTTTGTCCGGCCAGATGCTGGACGTGGCGTCCTACCGTCTGGCAATTCATCTTGGCCTGGCGTTCATCATCCTGGGATTGATCGTCTGGTACGTGTTGGCCCTAGCACGCACCGACGTCGATCTGTTGCAGGCGCGCAGGCAGGGCGACCGCGCCCTGTTCGGCATGGCCACGGGCGCCATGCACCTGGCCTTCTTGCAAATCCTACTTGGCGCACTTGTGGCCGGCATCGACGCGGGTCGGACCTATACCGACTGGCCGCTGATGGCCGGGGGCTTTTTCCCGCCGGACATGTTCAGCCTGTCGCCTTGGTGGCGCAATTTCTTCGAAGAGCCGGGGCTGGTGCAGTTGATGCACCGACTGACGGGCTACCTTGTTCTGGCCTATGGCATCGTGCTCTGGGTCCGGGCGCGTCGCAGCGCGATCCGTTCGACGCGCGAGGCGTTCAGCTGGATGGCTTTGATCCTGCTGGGACAGGTTGTCCTGGGCATCAGCGCGGTGCTCTATGCCGCCCCCGTGCCATTGGCTTTGGCCCACCAGGCCGGGGCCGTCGCCCTTTGGGTGATGATCCTTAACGCCCGTTTCAACGCTCGCTACCCGCAGGCCCAATCCGTCAGAGGTTAACGTTATGACTGCTTATTCCGAACTCATGGCGCTGGAGCGCACGACGCAGGCGTTGGGCCAGATTTCCGGCAGGTTGGGATGGGATCAGGAAACCATGATGCCACGCGGGTCGGCGCCCCAGCGGGCCGAAGAAATGGGCGCCATGGCAGAGATTCTGCACGCACGCCGCACCGACCCGCGCGTAGGCGAGTTGCTGGACATGGCAAAGGATGACGGCGACCCGGTCAAGGCCGCCAACCTGCGCCATATCCGGCGCAGTTTTACCCGCACCAACCGCGTGCCCGCCGACCTGGCGGCTGAAATAGCCCGCGTGACCTCGCTGGCACAGGGCATCTGGGCTGAGGCGCGCAAGGACAATGATTTCAGCCAATTCGCGCCGGAACTTGAAAAGATCCTGAACCTTGTCCGCTTGCAGGCCGATGCGCTCGCCGAAACAGGCGAGAGCCGCTATGATGCGCTGCTGCAGGAATATGAACCTGGCGGGTCGGAGGCCTTCATCTCCGGTCTTTTCGACGCCATGCGTCCCCGGCTGGTGGCCCTGCGCGAGGCCATCGCCGGGTCCAAACGCAAGCCCGCTGCCCTGACCGGGAACTTCGACGAAAATACACAATTGAAGCTGTCACGCGAATTGGCGGGCGCGTTTGGTTATGATTTCGAACGCGGGCGCATCGACAAGGCCGTGCACCCATTTTCGTCCGGGTCCGGCATCGACGTGCGCATCACCACGCGTACCGCCGAAGACGACCCGTTCAACTGCGTCTATTCGACGATTCACGAGGTCGGACATGCCTGTTACGAACTGGGCATCGACCGTGACTACCTGCTGACGCCATTGGGTGCGGGCGTGTCGCTGGGCGTGCATGAAAGCCAAAGCCGCATCTACGAAAACCAACTCGGCCGGTCGCGCGCCTTCACCAGCCATTTGTTCACCCGCATGTCCGACCTTTTCGGGCAGCTGTCCACACCGGACGCGGATGCCTTCTATGCCGCAGTCAACCGCGTGCATCCCGGTTTCATCCGCACGGAAGCCGACGAGGTTCATTACAACCTGCACATCATGCTGCGCTATGATCTGGAACGTATGCTGGTGGCGGGCGACGTGGCTGTGGCTGACCTGCCGGATGTTTGGAACGAACGGTTCCTCAACGACTTCGGCATGAAGGTGGACAAGCCGTCCAACGGCGTATTGCAGGACGTTCACTGGTCCGTGGGTGCCATCGGGTATTTCCCGACCTATTCGCTGGGCAATGTCTATGCAGGTTGCCTGCATCAGGCGATGCGCGTGGCCTTGCCCGACCTGGACGCGGCACTGGCATCGGGTGACACAAGCGACGCCACCAGCTGGTTGCGCGAAAACGTGCAGCAATATGGTGGCCTTTATGAACCGGCCGATCTGATCGAACGCGCCTGCGGGTTTGCGCCGACAGTCGAACCCTTGCTGGACTACCTAGAAGCCAAGTTCGGCGACCTTTACGGGTTGTAGGGCGGGCTAGGCACCCTTGCGGATGAAATAGAAACGGCCGTCGTTCGCGTCCTGAACCGACAGCAGTTCATGACCAGCTTCGCTGCAAAAATGCGGCATGTCGATCCGCGCCGCCGGGTCGTCGGCCAACACACGCAGGATTTGGCCGGTCTGCAAGTCGTGCAACCGCTTGCGCGCCTTCAGCACCGGCAGGGGGCACAACAGCCCCAAAGCGTCCAGATCGTGGTCGTATTCCATGGCGGTTCGCATAATCGGGATTGTTACAACTTGTCCACGCCGATGTGACAAAGCGGCAGGTGACGCCGGGTGCAGAACACCCTATCTAGGCCCCATGTTCGGGATCGAAATCATCGACGCCAGCCTGTTGCCGGCCATGGCCGTGGCCCTTGTGGCCGGGCTGCTGTCGTTCCTGTCGCCATGCGTCTTGCCAATCGTGCCCCCATACCTGGCCTATATGTCCGGCATTTCCATGACCGACGCGCAGAGCGGCGCGCGCGGAAGGGTGATCTTGACGGCGTTGTTTTTCGTGCTGGGGCTGTCCACGGTCTTTCTGATACTTGGTTTCACGGCCTCCGCATTCGGCATGTTCTTCCTGCAAAATCAGGAGCTTTTCGCGCGTATTGCGGGTGCGGTGGTGATCGTTTTCGGGCTGCACTTCTTGGGCGTTTTCCGCATCCCATTCCTAGACCGCGAAGCACGTCTTGACGCGGGCGACCGCGGTGGGTCGGCCTTTGGCGCCTATATCCTGGGGCTGGCCTTCGCCTTTGGCTGGACGCCCTGCATCGGCCCGCAACTGGGTGCGATCCTTTCGCTGGCCGCCACGGAATCCTCGGTCGCACGCGGCACGCTGCTGCTTGCCGTTTACGCGGCGGGGTTGGGCATTCCCTTCCTGCTGGTGGCAATCTTCCTGGGCCGCGCGATGAACGTGATGAACCGGATCAAGCGCCATATGGGCGTTATCGAAAAAACCATGGGCGTCCTGCTCATCGCTGTCGGGCTGGCGCTTGTCACCGGGGCCTTTTCCGCGTTTTCGTTCTGGCTGCTCGAAACCTTTCCCGGTCTGGCGGTTTTGGGCTGACCGCATCCGAGTTTTGGTATAACTTATCAGGCAGTTGAGCAGTGACAGGTGCCTGATATGAGTGCCGAGCGCAATGCGCGCCCTTTCCGAAGGCGGGTCTTCTACATTCCCGGTTTCGACCCCTATCCGCCGCGCCGTTACCGCGAGCTTTACCGCCGTGAGGGCGCAGATCAGGCCGACCTGTCGGGCTATGAACTGGCCATCCGCGCCCGCATTGGCGCGCCAGTTTTCAGTTGGGACATCGCCGCCGACATAGACGGCCAGCGCGTTCAGGCGCGTTACGAAGTGCTGGAATGGCATGACCTCGTCAAAGGGGCGATGGATGCGTCGATTCCTGGGACCTATCTGCAACTGATCCACACGGTCTGGATCTACATCGCCTCGCGTGCCTTTTGGCGACTTTCACTGTTGCGCAAGGGGCCGGTGATTGCGGCGCTCTACCCGATCTTGGTCTTGCTGCTGCAATTCGGTGTCGCGCTGTTTGCCGGGTCCTTGGTGGCGCGCATTCTGTCGTCGCTGACTTGGCCTGGCATGGGCATCATAGCGGGCCTGCCGCTTTTCGTCTTCATCCTGCGCTGGTTTCGAAAACGCGATCATCGCTGGTTCGCATATTACCTGATGCATGACTACGCCTATACGTCCAGTCGCCGGGGTGCGTACCCGCCTGATCTGGAAAAGCGCCTGTCCGAATTCGGCGACCGTATTCGCGCAGCTCTGGCGTCCGACGTGGACGAGGTATTGTTGATCGGCCATTCGTCAGGTGCGGCGCTTGCCGTGTCGGTTCTGGCCGATCTGGATCGTTCCGGTCAGATCCCGGAGGAGGGCCCGCGTCTTGGCCTGATGACGCTCGGACAGGTCATTCCGATGATTTCTTTCTTGCCTAAAGCCATGCGCCTGCGCCGCGATCTGCATGACCTGTCGACGACCAAAAGCCTGTTCTGGCTGGACGTGACCGCGCCCGGCGATGGTTGTTCCTTCGCGCTGTGCGATCCGGTCGCCGTCAGCGGCGTCGCGCCGAAAGGGCAGCGGTGGCCTCTGGTCATTTCGGCAGCTTTCACGCAAACGCTCGTCCCGGCGACGTGGGAGCGGCTGAAGCGCCAGTATTACCGGCTGCATTTCCAGTACCTTTGCGCCTTCGACAATCCCGGCGACTACGATTTCTTCCAGATCACCGCCGGGCCGCTGACATTGGCGGAACGTTTCGACAACCGTCAACCGTCCAAAAACCGGATCGACGTTGCGGCCAGCCCAAACGTTTCCATGGGGAAATGACCCCGCCCAAGCCCGAACCACGACCCGAACAGGTCAGCCTGTGGACCTACCTGCGCCTGTTCCGGCGCGATATCCTGTCGGCCCAGCCCGCGCGGCTTTATCGCGCGCGGATGGCAGAGTTTCGCACGCCCTTCTTCCGCAGCTTCCTGATCAACGAACCCGGCCTGATCCGCGACGTTCTGGTGACCCGGCCAGCCGATTTCCCGAAATCTGATCGGATCAATGCCGGGCTGATCCCACTGTTGGGAAAACATTCGGTTTTCGTTACCAATGGGGCCGAATGGGAACGGCAGCGGCGCATCATCGACCCGGCCTTCGAAGGCGGAAGATTGCGCGACAGTTTTCCGGCCATGCGCGCAGCGATTGCCGATGCAGTGGCGCGCATGGATGTTGGCGAGCAGGACATCGAGCAGTCTGCCAGCCGTCTGGCGGCGGACATCATTTTTCGGACCTTGTTTTCCGTTCCGATCGGCGATGAAACTGCGGCGAGGGTGTTCGAAGCCTTCCGCGCCTATCAACGGGCAGCGCCGATCCTGAACCTTGCGGCATTCATGCCCGGAATGCCGGCGTTTCACCGCCGCCGCACGCGCAGGCAGGCGCAGAAGATACGCGGGCTGATTGGCAAACTGGTGGAAGCACGGATGGCTCGGATCGCGGCGGGTGACGCGCCGGATGATCTGTGCACCCGTATCCTGACCGCACAAGACCCGGATACCGGCGACCGGTTCACGCGCGACGAAATGGTCGATCAGGTTGCGATCTTTTTCCTGGCCGGTCACGAAACCAGCGCGTCAGCATTGGGCTGGGCCCTGTATCTGTTGTCCAGCAACCCCAAAGCGCAGGAGCGCGTGGCCCAAGAAGCGTCGGCGCTGCCTGACCTGCCTGCATTCGCGGACCTGTCCCGCCTGGGATATACACGTGACGTGTTTCGCGAAGCGCTGCGGCTTTATCCGCCTGTGCCCATGATGGTGCGTCGCGCGTCCCGGGGGGAGACATTTCGGGATCGTGCCGTTTCGCCAGGCGCGCAGATCGTCATCAGCCCCTGGCACTTGCACCGCCATGAACGCATCTGGGCGAGCCCGGACGAGTTCGACCCGGATCGCTACGCCACGGAAGAGGGCAGGCTGAGCCTGCGTGATGGCTTTCTGCCGTTTTCGTCTGGGCGCAGGGTTTGCGTCGGTGCGGGGTTTGCGATGGCCGAAGGGACCATGGCGCTGGCGATGCTGGTTCGTGCCTTCGAGTTTTCATGTGATCCGAACAATCCGCCGATACCGCAGGCGCATCTGACGGTGCGCTCGGCCAATGGCATTTGGCTGGATGTCCGCCGCCGTTGAACCTGTCGGCTCAGCTCTGCGACGTTCTGGCGCGTCCGGCCCTTCCGCCGCGCCGTTTGCGCACAAGATCAACACGTTCTGGCAATTCATTCAGAACCGCGCGGCGTTCATCGTCCGTCATGGCGGACCAACGGCCGATCTCGTCGATACTGCGATAGCACCCGACGCATACCCGCGCTTCTGGGTGGACAACACAGATCTTCACGCAAGGGCTGCGCACCTCGTCACGGCGCCACACGTCATCGGTCACAGGGTCGCCCCCAGACTGCGGGCGCGGTCCAGAAAGCCCTGTAGAATGAAGCCAGCGGCGACATGGTCAATTACTTCTGATCGACGTTTGCGGGATGTATCCGCTTCGAGCAGCGCCCGTTCCGCGGCTACCGTCGACAGCCGTTCATCCCAGAAGGTGATCGGCAGGTCGGTCAAGCGCGCCAGGTTGCGCGCAAATGCACGCGTGGACTGACAGCGCGGTCCTTCGGTGCCATCCATGTTACGCGGCAGGCCCAGGACGATCCCGCCCAATTCGCGCCCGGCAATGATTTGCAGAAGCCGCGTTGCATCCTGTCCGAATTTCTGTCGGCGGATAGTTTCAACCGGGCTGGCCACGGACAGGATGCGGTCGGATACGGCCACGCCAATGGTCTTGTCGCCCAGATCCAGCCCCATGACGGCATGGCCCGGCACCAGTGCGGCCAAGAACGGCTCCGGCGCGTCATGGATCATTCCAGAACCCCCGCAGACCGCGCGGCGTTATCAAGCATCGCCCGCGCTTCGGTCAACTCGCCAAAATTGGACAGGGCCTCCAGATAGATTTCGCGGGCCTGATCGGGCCTTTCAAGAACCCCCAAAGCGTTGATCAGACGCGCCCAGTCCTCGGGCGGTCCACCTTCGGTGGCCAACCGGTCAGACAGCTGGGCCACCATGCCTTCGATCATCGCCTGACGGTCGGCTTCGGACATTTCCGCGGCCGCTGCGACGTCTTCTCTGCTGGGGCCGGGCGCGCGGGATGGCGGGGAATAAGCCACGCCGGCATCCGCAGCAACCTGCCCGATCTGTTGTTCGATCGCCGGCACCCAAGGCGCATCGCTGGGCGATTCTTCCAGTAGCGGCCGCCAGAAAAGCAGCGCGCGGTCGGGCCGGCCGATCTGCGCGAACATCAGGCCTGTGTAGTAGATCGCGATCGGATCGCGCGGATCCAGTTCCAGTGCCTTGGCCAACGCGATTTCAGCTTCGGGCGAAACATATCCCCCCGCTGCGAGAATCAGCATTTCGGCATAGTCTGAATAATCGGTGCCGGTTGCCGCATTGCCCTTGATGCGCAGAACCTGTGCCTGGGCTTCGGCAGCATTGGTGAACCGGCCAAGCTGGGCTTCGTTTTGGGCCAGCATCGCATGTCCGGTCAAATCGTTGGGCCGGGATTTCAAGGCATCGCGCAGGCGATCGATCAGGTCGATATTTTCCTGTGGAACGCCCGGGTCGATCTGGACCGCGCCGATGCGGGCTACCATTTCTGCCTGTCCGGGGCGCGTGGCGCGGAAATCCTCGGCCGCCGCCAGTCGATCGGCCAAACCCATGTCCGGGTAGTTGCGCGCGCCCAGTTGCCAGTACAGCCCGCCCGCAACGCCCAAAACCAGCAGCCCAAGAATCGCGCCGAACAGGGTGCTGCCGCGCCCTTCATTCTGGGATTGTGCAGCGGCGCGCCGATCCGCATCCAGCAAACGACGGCTGACTTCCAGCCGCACGGCGGCGGCGTCCTCTTCGCTCAGCACACCGCGTGCCAGGTCGCGGTCCAGTTCGGCCAGTTGATCGCGATACATCGCCACGTCGCTGCGGATGGCTGCGCCACCCCGGCGTGATCGCATCAACGCCAAAGCCAGCCCGCCTGCCACCAGCAGGGCCATCACCGCAGCCGGTCCCCAGAATTCCATGACCACTCCCATGCGTTTCGTCCTGACTATCTAGTGATGCTTTGCCCCGATTGCACCCCGAATTCGCGACGCGGCATCGTGCCACCATGTCGCGTTTCCATGTCCAAATGCCGCCATGACGCTTGGCACATCGCCCGCCCCGGCGCTAATAGGATCAGCCTGTTTGCCGGGGAGCTTGCCATGCGCCGTTATTCCGCCTTTGCCATCGCCCGCGAAGCCGCCCGGTATCATTCCGGATGGGAACGCGCCTGGGCCTCGCCCGAACCGAAAAAGGAATACGAAGTCATCATCATCGGGGCAGGGGGGCACGGGCTGGCGACGGCCTTCTACCTGGGCAAGAATTTCGGCATCACCAACGTCGCCATCATCGAAAAGGGCTGGCTGGGCGGCGGCAACACGGGCCGGAATACCACGATCATCCGGTCGAACTACCTGCAGGACCCGTCTGCTGCGATCTACGAAAAGGCCCGCAGCCTGTACGAAACCATGTCGCAGGACCTGAACTACAACGTCATGTTTTCCCCGCGCGGCGTGATGATGCTGGCCCAGACCGAACATGAAATCCGCGGCTACAAACGCACGGCCTACGCCAATGCCCTGCAAGGCGTGTCAACCGAATTCATCACCCCTGAGCGGGTCAAGGAACTGGTGCCCATCATCGACATAAACGGCCCGCGCTACCCAGTTCTGGGGGCTTTGTGGCAACCGCGCGGTGGCACGGCCCGCCATGATGCGGTGGCATGGGGATATGCACGCGCCTGTTCGGACATGGGCATGCATATCCTGCAAAGGACCGAAGTGAAGGGCATCTGTCAGGAAAACGGCCAGGTGACCGGTGTCGACACTACGCGCGGGCTGATCGGGACGAAGAAACTGGCCATCGTCGTGGCGGGTCATTCCGGCCATGTGGCCGATATGGCCGGGTTTCGGTTGCCCATCGAATCCGTGGCGCTGCAGGCGCTGGTGTCGGAGCCGATCAAACCCTGCATGGACGTCGTCGTCATGGCCAACACCGTGCATGGGTACATGAGCCAGTCCGACAAGGGCGAAATGGTCATCGGCGGCGGCGCGGATGGCTACAACAACTACACCCAGCGTGGATCGTTCCATCATATCGAGGAAACCGTGCGCGCCCTGATCGAAACCTTCCCGATCATTTCGCGGCTCAAGAACCTGCGCCAGTGGGGCGGGATTGTCGACATGACCGGCGACCGGTCGCCAATCCTGTCGAAAACACCGCTCGGCAATTGCTTCATCAACTGTGGATGGGGCACCGGTGGGTTCAAGGCGATCCCCGGATCAGGCTGGGCGATGGCCGAACTGGTCGCCAAGGGCGAGCCCGGCCCGCTAGCTGCCGAATTCGGGCTGGACCGCTTCCGCGAGGGCCGGTTAATCGACGAAAGCGTCGCGGCAGGGGTGGCGCATTGATGGCCCGTCACGTTCCACAGACTCTGAATCCTCATTTCCGGAGCACCACATGCTGACCCTTCACTGCCCCTATTGCGGCGTGGATACCGATGAAACCGAACTCGCCCCCGGTGGCGAGGCGCATCTGAAGCGCTATGGCCCCGGTTCGTCGGACGAGGATTTCGAAGCCTACCTGTTCCAGCGCGACAACCCGAGGGGCGTGCATTTCGAACGCTGGCGCCATGCCTATGGCTGCGGAAAATGGTTCCTCGCCGCGCGCGATACGACGACGCTGGAAGTGTTCGGCACGTACAAGGCGCAGGTTACAAAGCCGCCGAAAGCCATTGAAGATGCAATCAAAAAGAAACGACCTGACTGGAAGGGCTGGGGCCAATGAGCACGCGACTGCAATCCGGCGGACGTCTGATCGATCGGTCCAAACCGCTTGATTTCACTTTCAACGGCAAGGCGATGAAGGGCTTTGCCGGCGACACATTGGCCGCAGCGCTGCTGGCCAATGGCCAGACAATGGTGGGCCGGTCCTTCAAATACCATCGCCCGCGCGGGATTGTCGCCAGCGGTGCCGAAGAGCCCAATGCGCTGGTCAACATGGGCGAAGGTTCGCGGTTCGAGCCAAACCAGCGCACGACAACAACCGAGCTATTTCAGGGGCTTACAGCGCGTTCTCAAAACCACTGGCCAAGCCTGAACTTCGACATTGGCGTGTTGAACAACTACGCCGCACGGCTGCTGCCCGCCGGTTTCTACTACAAGACCTTCATCCATCCCCGCGCAGCGTGGAAACATGTCTTCGAACCCTTTATCCGCAAATCGGCCGGCCTTGGCGCAGTGCCCAAGGAACGCGATGCGGACCGTTACGAATATTTCTACGCTCATGTCGATGTGCTGGTCGTCGGTGGCGGTATTGCCGGCCTGCAGGCTGCCCGCGCGGCAGGCGCGTCAGGTGCTTCCGTGCTGCTGGTTGAACAGTCCGCCCATTGGGGCGGACGCGCCCCGGTCGATGGGACCGAAATCGATGGACTGTCGGCCGAAGACTGGGTCAACAGTGCGGTCCAGGAACTTGATAACATGGACAATGTGCGCCTGCGCACGCGGTCCATGTGTTCGGGCGTCTACGACCACGGCTATGCGTTGGTCTATGAACGCGTGGCCGATCACACGCCCGGCGATGACCGTCCGCGCCATCGGCTGTGGCGCATCCGGGCGAAACAGATTGTCACAGCGACCGGCGCGATCGAACGGCCATTGTCATTTGCCGGAAACGACGTCCCCGGCGTGATGCTGGCCAGCGCCGTGCGCGACTACATCGCCAATTATGCGGTGTCGCCAGGGGATCGCGTGGTGGTGGTGACCAACAATGACGACGCCTATCGCACCGCTATTGCTGTCAAGCAGGCGGGGTTGGACGTGCCGGTCATTCTGGATGCGCGCGCGCAAGGCGGGGGCGCATTAGCAAGTGCTGCCAAAGCACTGGGAATACGCGTGGAAAATGGCAAGGCCATTGCAAAAGTAAAGGGCGGTAAGGCTGTCACCGGTATTGCGATCTGTGCGCAGGCCGGTGAAGGCGCGGTACTGGAAGAAATCGCCTGTGATGCCGTCGCCATGTCCGGCGGTTGGTCACCGGTCGTGCATCTTTGGTCCCATTGCGGTGGCAAGCTGAACTGGGACGATGCGCAGGCGCATTTCCGCCCTGACCCATCCCGCGCGCCGACGGGCCACGATGGCGCGCCCTTTGTCATCACAGCTGGCAATGCCAGCGGTGCCATGGATACGAGTTCCGTACTTTCTGATGCCGATCAGGCAGGTAAGGCTGCGGCCAAGGCGGCAGGGCAGACAGCCACGCGCAAGACGGCACCGAAGGCGGCAGACGAGCCTGAGGCGCCAATGGCCCCGGTCTGGATCATGCCGCAAGGCGCGGGCCCGGAAAAGCGCATGAAGATGTGGTTGGATTACCAGAACGACGTAAAGGTCAGCGATGTCCAGCTTGCCGCGCGCGAAGGCTACGAAAGCGTCGAACACACCAAGCGCTACACTACGCTGGGCATGGCGACCGATCAGGGGAAGCTGTCGAATATCAACGGCTTGGCTGTGCTTGCGGATAGCTTGGGTGACGCCATCCCGCAGGTTGGCACAACCACCTTCCGCCCGCCCTATACGCCCATTTCGATGGGCGCGATTGCTGGTGAAGCGCGCGGTGAACTGTTCCAGCCGATTCGTGAAACCCCAATGCATGATTGGCACGCCGCCAACGGCGCGCATTGGGAACCCGTCGGCCATTGGCGCCGCGCCTATGCTTACCCGCGATCTGGTGAAACGGTGAAGGATGCGGTCAACCGCGAGATCACCAATACCCGCACAAACCTGGGCCTTCTGGATGCATCCACGCTTGGCAAGATCATCGTGACGGGCCCGGATGCGGGCCGTTTCATAGACATGCTCTATACCAACATGATGTCCACGCTCGGCGTGGGCAAATGCCGTTATGGGTTGATGTGCAATGAAAACGGGTTCCTGTCCGATGACGGCGTGGTGGCGCGGCTGGATGACCAGACATGGCTTTGCCACACGACCACAGGCGGGGCAGAACGCATCCACAACTGGATGGAAGACTGGCTGCAATGCGAATGGTGGGATTGGCAGGTCTATACGGCCAATGTGACCGAACAGTACGCGCAGGTCGCTGTGGCCGGCCCCAACGCGCGCAAAGTGCTGGAAAAGCTCGGCGGCATGGACCTGTCAGCCGAAGCCTTCCCTGCCATGACCTGGGTTGCCGGCAAGCTGGGCGGGTTCGATGCTCGGATCTACCGGATTTCATTCTCGGGCGAGTTGAGTTTCGAGGTCGCCGTGCCGGCCAGCCAGGGCCAGGCCTTCTGGGACGCGCTGATCGAGGCCGGGCAGGTGTTTGGCGTCATGCCTTACGGCACCGAGGCGATGCACGTGATGCGCGCCGAGAAGGGGTTCATCATGATCGGTGACGAAACCGACGGCACGGTGATCCCACAGGATCTGGGGCTGAACTGGGCAATTTCCAAGAACAAGGACGATTTCCTGGGCAAGCGCGCACAGGAGCGCAGCCACATGACCGACCCGAACCGGTGGAAACTGGTGGGCCTGGAAACGGTGGATGGGTCGGTGATCCCGGACGGCGCCTATATCGTCGCGGGTGGCAAGAACGCCAATGGCCAGCGGAACACGCAAGGCCGCGTCACGTCGACCTATTACTCGCCGACGCTCGGCAAGGGGATCGCCATGGGGCTCTTGCATAGGGGGCCGGACCGGATGGGCGAGGTTGTGGATATCCCAAACCTCGACGGGTCCATCATCAAGGCCAAGGTTGTCAGTCCGGTCTTCTATGACCCGGACGGGGAGAAGCAGAATGTCTAATGCGGTTTCGGCCCTGAACGGGGCAAGCTTTGACGGGTTCGTGACGGTGCGCGAAGCAGGCTTGCGTGGTATGATCACCTTGCGCGGTGATTTGGCGAATGCAGACCTGAAGAATGCCGTGACCGGCGTGACGGGCGTAGATTTTCCGGGTCAACGCGCGATCAACCAGGTTGGTGAACAGGCAATTGCCTGGATGTCGCCGGATGAATTGCTGGTGATGGTTCCACATGACAAGGTCGCGGGCGCCATCGAAGCGCATCAAGCGGCGTTGGCCGGACAGCATCACCTGCTGGCCGACGTGTCGGATGCCCGTGTCGTCTTCGCCATCGATGGCCAAGGTGGGCGCGAGGTGCTCGCAAAGCTAAGCCCTTCGGATGTGGGCTCGCTCGAACCCGGGAAGATTATCCGCAGCCGGGCCGCACAGGTCGCAGCGGCATTCTGGATGACGGGCGCGGACAGATTCGAACTTGTCACCTTCCGTTCGACGGCAACCTACATGTTCAACCTCTTGAAAAACGCAGCCAAACCGGGTGGCGAGGTCGGGTACTTCTGACCGGGCGCCGAACTCCATCGTGAAAGTCGGCCGGTAAATCATCGTGATTTCCCGCCCCTAGCGGCGCGCGGGGTCCAATTGATCGGGCCGTGGCTGCAATTCGATCAATGCCATCGCATCATCGCCGTCGACCACTGCGCCGCTTGCGTCCACCAGTTGCTCGTCTGCGTCGTTC
>JBNKYL010000193.1:0-5412 GCA_050300875.1 Paracoccaceae bacterium | reverse complement strand
GCCGCCGCCGGGCGATGATGGTCACATCCTCCATTGGTCCGGGGGCCACCAATATGGTGACCGCAGCGGCGCTGGCCCATGTCAACCGCCTGCCGGTGCTCTTTGTGCCGGGCGATGTCTTTGCCAGCCGTGGGCCCGACCCCGTGCTGCAACAGATCGAGGATTTTGGCGATGGCACCGTATCGGCCAATGACTGTTTCAGGCCCGTCAGCCGCTATTTCGACCGCATCAGCCGCCCCGAACACCTGCTGACCGCGCTGCCGCGCGCCATGCGCGCCCTGACCGATCCGGCCGATTGCGGCCCGGTGACGTTGGCCTTCTGCCAGGACACACAGGCCGAGGCCTATGACTACCCCGTCAGCTTCTTCGAGCCGAAGACATGGCACCAGCCCCGCATCCGGCCGGATCGCCGCGAACTGGACGCCGTGGCCGCAGCGATCCGCGCTGCCAAGGCACCGCTGATCGTGGCAGGCGGCGGCGTGCATTATTCGGGTGCGGCCGAAGACCTGAAAACCTTCGCCGAGACTCACAACATTCCCGTCATCGAAACCCAGGCCGGCAAATCCGCCTTGCCTTGGGACCATCCGCTCAACTTCGGCCCAGTCGGCGTGACCGGCGCGGCATCGGCCAATGCGCTGGCCGAAAAGGCAGACCTGATCCTGGGCGTCGGCACACGGTTTCAGGACTTCACCACCGGGTCATGGTCGCTGTTCCGCAACCGTGACGCCGAACTGGTGTCGCTCAACGTTGCGGCCTATGACGCGGCCAAGCACGGTGCCACGCCCTTGCAGGCCGACGCACGTGAAGGTTTGGCCGAATTGGACGTCACACTGTCGGGCCATAAGGCAAGCGCCCCGGATGCGGGCCTGAAAGCCGACTGGTTTTCCGCTGTAGATCCCTTGACCGCCGCCCCAAAGGACAGCAACGCCCTGCCCACCGACATGCAGGTGATCGGCGCCGTGCAGCGCGTGTCGGGACCCGACACCGTGGTCATGTGCGCCGCAGGCACGATGCCAGGCGAGCTGCATAAGCTGTGGAAGGCAGGCCGCCCCGGGTCCTATCACATGGAATACGGGTTTTCGTGCATGGGCTATGAAATCGCCGGCGCGATGGGCATCAAGATGGCCGAACCCGACCGCGACCTGATCTGTTTCACCGGCGACGGCACCTATATGATGGCCAATTCCGAAATGGCGACCGCGGCGATGATGGGCATTCCATTCACCGTCGTAGTCACCGACAATCGCGGCTTTGGCTGCATCAACCGGCTGCAAATGGGCACCGGTGGGGCGGAGTTCAACAACCTTCTGGATCATGCTGTCCATGAAAATGCGTCGGCCATCGACTTTGCCGCGCATGCGGCAGCGATGGGGGCCGTCAGCGTCAAGGTCAGCTCTATCGGGGAACTGGAAGATGCCTTGTCCAAGCGTGGACAACACCATGTACCCTATGTCGTGGTGATCGACACCGACCCTTACCCGTCCACTCCGCATGGCGGCAACTGGTGGGAGGTCGCAGTACCGGAAGTCAGCCCGCGCGCACAGGTCAACGAAGCCCGCAAAAGCTATGAACAGGCGCTGAGGGATCGCGAGGCGATGTCGTGAACTTGCTTGGCCTGCGACATCCATTTTTCAACCCGGCATGGCGGCGGGTGGCAACGGTGTTGGCGATATTCGGCTGGGGCGTCTTTGAATGGGTCATGGGCAATCCCGGCTGGGCTGCCGGGTGTGCTGCACTCGGGGCTGTCAGCGGCTGGACGTTCTTCTTTGACTGGCAGGACGTTCCAACGGAGGGAAAGGAATGACCAACCTGAAACGCAGACCCAAGGGCGAATGGGGCAAGATCCACGATGTCACCCCGGCGGATGCGGGCTGGTCCTATGTGGGGTTCGGGCTCTACCGGTTGAAGCCGGGCGAGGTTGCAACTGAGCATACCGGCGACTCGGAAGTGATCCTGGTGCTGGTCGAAGGCAAGGCCGAGATCAACGGCGCAGGTCATGATTTCGGTGAGCTGGGCGACCGAATGAACGTGTTCGAAAAAACACCGCCCCATTGTGTCTATATCCCCAACGGATCCGACTGGACGGCAAAAGCGACCACGGATTGCACGCTTGCGGTCTGCACCGCGCCGGGCTTGGGCGGCCATGACGCACAAATCATCGGTCCGGCCGGCATTGAAACCGTCACCCGCGGCAAGGGGGGCAACACCCGCCACATCAACACGATTGCCATGGAAGAACGCGACGTGGCCGACAGCCTGTTGGTGACCGAAGTCTTCACGCCGCCCGGCAACTGGTCATCCTATCCGCCGCACCGCCACGACGAGGATGATTTCCCGCGCATGACCTATCTGGAGGAAACCTATTATCACCGTCTGAACCCATCGCAGGGCTATGGCCATCAGCGGGTCTTTACCGATGACGGGTCGCTGGACGAAACCATGACGGTCGAAAACCACGACCTCGTGCTGGTCCCGCGCGGGCATCATCCCTGCGGCGTACCCTGGGGGTATGAAATGTATTACCTGAACGTCATGGCCGGGCCGATCCGGAAATGGCGGTTTGAAAACCATCCGCATCACGACTGGATATTCCAACGCGACAGCGCCTGACCGGCGCGTTTTGGGGAGGCGCAAGTGCTAAAACGACAGGATTTCGGGCCCGCCTATTTCACGGCTGAAACATGTGACCTAGACGATTTCCGGGCACTGACTTCGCAGCAACTGGACCGGCCAGATGTTCCTTTGGCGGCCGATATTCAAAAGAATATCCCCATCTATGATATCGCGGCGCTGGCCAATGATCTGGCAGATCGCGAACGACGTTTCGCGTTGATGGCAGAATGGGCGCATGTCCTGCGCCGATCGGCGGGCGTGCTGGTGCTGACACAGGCGCAGCCCGATCATGCCGCCATTGACGCGGCCACGGCGGCCTATATGCGGATCATCGCCGAAGAGCGTGACAGCGGTTCGGGCAGTGGCGATCACTTTGCCAAGGCTGGTGCCAATGCGCGGGTTTGGAATGCGTTGCAGAAACTCTGCCTGACCGATCCCGAAACATTTGCGCGCTATCACGCGTCGGATGCAATCGATGCGGTCTGCCATGCCTGGTTGGGGCCGGGATACCAGATGACATCGCAGGTGAACCTGGTCCATCCCGGTGGTGCTGCGCAAACCGGGCACCGGGATTATCACCTCGGATTTCAATCCGGCGAGGTTTCCGCCGAATTTCCAGCGCATGCGCATGACCTGTCGCCGGTTCTGACCCTGCAAGGAGCGCTGGCGCATATCGACATTCCCGTGGACGGCGGGCCGACCAAGCTTTTGCCATTCAGCCAAGCCTATCGCCCCGGCTATGCCGCCTATCGCTTGCCGGAATATCAGGCCTATTTCGAGGAAGCGCATGTGCAACTGCCGCTGGACAAGGGCGACGCGGTGTTCTTCAGCCCGGCGCTGTTCCACGCGGGCGGAGCGAATGTGTCGGCCGATATCGAACGTTTCGTAAACCTGTTCCAGGTCTCGTCGCCAATGGGGATCGCCATGGAATCCGTGGACCGGGTGGCTATGTGCAAGGCGCTCTATCCGGCTATCCACGAACTTGCGGCGGGCGGCGCACTTGGTGGTGCCGATCTGCGGGCCGCAGTCGCGGCGGCCGCGAATGGTTATTCTTTCCCGACGAACCTTGACACCGATCCACCCATCGGCGGCATGGTACCCGAAACCCAGAATGCATTGTTCCACCGCGCGCTGGATGAAGGATGGGATCCGGCAACTTTCAACAACGCGCTAGATGAACAAGCCGCGCGCAGGCGTGCTTGAATAGAGGGCAAACCTATATGGCAAAACTGAAATGGGGCATGGTCGGCGGCGGCGAAGGCAGCCAGATCGGCCCGGCGCACCAGCTGGGATCGCAACTGGATGGCGTATTTGAATTCGTCGCCGGGGCCCTGGATCACCGGCCAGAGGTCGGGCGCGAATATGCCGTTCGGTTGGGACTGGACCCGACCCGCGCCTACGGTGATTGGCGCGAGATGCTGGACGGTGAAAAGGACCGGCCAGACCGCGTTGATCTGGTCACCGTCGCGACGCCCAATAACACACATCATGAGATCACCTGCGCCTTTCTGCGCGCCGGATTCCATGTGTTGTGTGAAAAGCCCCTGAGCACGACCGTTGAGGAAGCCGAAGAGATCGTGCGGCTGGCCAACGAAACCGAACGGATCTGCGCGGTAAATTATGGCTATACCGGGTACCCACTGGTCCGGCAGATGCGCGAAATGGTGGCGGCTGGCGATCTGGGCGCGATCCGGTTGGTCAAGGCAGAATTCGCGCATGGCCACCATGCCGATGCAGCCGATGCCGACAACCCACGCATTCGCTGGCGCTACGATCCCGTGCAGGCGGGTGTGTCGGCGCAGTTTGCCGACTGCGGCATACACGCGTTGCACATGGCCTGTTACGTCACGGGGCAATCTGTCGACCGGCTGTCCGCTGATGCCGTAGCCTGCATCGCCTCGCGCGAGCTTGAAGATGACGCCATGGTCAATTTCCGCATGGACGGCGGGACGGTCGGGCGGCTTTGGACATCGTCGATCGCCTTGGGCCGACAGCATGGGCTGACGATCCAGGTGTTCGGCGAAAAAGGCGGGATGGCCTGGGCGCAGGAACAGCCCAACCAGCTGATGTGGACGCCGCTGGGTCAGCGTACGCAGATTATCGAACGTGGGGCAGGTGACCTCTATCCGCTGGCCACTCACGCCAGCAGGGTGACGGTGGGCCATGCCGAAGGCATGACGCTGGCCTTTGCCAATATCTACCGTGATCTTGGCGAGGCGATCAGGGGGCAGGCGCAAGGCGTGCCGGTCTATCCCACCGCGACCGATGGTCTTTGGTCGATGGCGGCCATTTCCGCCGTTGCCGACAGTGCGCGCCATGATGGTGCCTGGCGGGATGCCCGACCGCCGATGTTCAGGTAGGGCCCGCACGATCCCGCCATCACAAAACGGCCCGCAGATCGCTCTGCGGGCCGTTTGTTTTTTCAGCTCAGGCGCGGCTTAGTGCGCGTGGCCCTTGTCCCAGTCGGACTGCTTGGGCAGCTGTTCGAACGTATGTTCGGGCGGCGGCGAGGGCAGCGTCCATTCCAGCGTATCCGCATGTTCATTCCAGTAGTTGGCTTCGGTCACGCGCTTGCCGTAGCGCAGCGTGTAGAAGACGACACCGATGAAGAACAGGAAGGATGCGAAGGAGATCATGGCACCGATTGACGACCAGGCATTCCAGTAGGCGAAGGCCTCGGGATAGTCGATATAGCGGCGTGGCATGCCCTGACGGCCCAGGAAGTGCTGCGGGAAGAAGGTCAGGTTCACACCGATGAAGAACAGCCAGAAATGGATCTTGCCGGCGAGTTCCGGGTAT
>JBNKYL010000192.1:0-29845 GCA_050300875.1 Paracoccaceae bacterium | reverse complement strand
TGCGGGGTCACACAAAGTAGCTTTCCCAAAGTTCAAGCGTGACCGTGTCGGCGGGATGGGCGTCGTCGCCCCATAGCTCCCGCGCGGTGAATTCCACGGTGTAAAGGTGTTCGGCCTCATGGATGCCTTCGGCGCCGCGATCGGGCAGGAGGTGCGCGCCGTGGTGGGCGATCACCGTGCCGGTCCGGCCCTGTGCATATTGTGGCAGGCGCGAATGCGCGGCGGTGGTGTGGCTGCGCGTGGTGACTTGGTCGCCGACCGCGTGGGACGGCGCCGCGTCGATGGGCCTTGAGAAATCAAAGTGCAGGCTGCGTTGAAATTCCAGCATTTCGTCAAGGCTTTGTGCCGTGGCCGGTTCTGCACGGCGGTCGGTCCGGCCCTTCTCGACCTCGCCCATCGTGATTGCGCCATTGTCGACCAGCAGCATCAGGTAGTTGGTGACCCATTTCTGGAAGTAGCTGTAGGACAGGTAATCGGCGGGCACCATGCGTTCCAGCCCGTGACGGAACCAGTCGATGGTGATTCCATGCGCGATGCCCGCACGCGCCAAGCCCCACATGCGACGTTCCCAATCGTGGGAAAAGGGCGCGTCGCCCTCGGCCACAGGCACTGGCCCGTGGCCCTGTTTGCCGCCAAGATCGTGAATACCGTCCATGAGCGAATGATGCCGATTGCCGGAGCGATGTAAATAGCGCCTTGGCGCGATCAGGCCTTCTTGCGAAAGGCGGAACCAAGCCGGATGGTCAGTTCAAGCCCGCGATCGGGCCTGTCGGCTTCGCGTGCCTTGCGCGCAAGGTTGGCGCGATCCGGTTCCAGGATACCTGCCAGCTGCATCAGCTGACCGGGAAGCTGATCGAATTCGGCTTGCGACATGGACAGGCGCTTGGCCACCGCAGCCCGTGCGGCCACGGCTTCGGCCTGCATGCGGCGTCCGCGATTGGTCAAGAGCACCCATGTCACATCGGCGTCACGATTATCCTGCAAAAGCTCGACTATGCCCCGTTGCTGAAGCGACTCAACGCGCGCCTGGGCGTCGTCGTGCGACACCATCAGGCGGCAGGCCAGGTTCGTCATTCGGATCGGATCACGTCGCCAAAGCACGATAAGCACGTGGTACTGCGGTAGGGTAATATCCAGTTTCTCAAGATTTTCGCACATGGCGCGTGTCACCGCGGACGAGGCCGATAACAGCGCGAAACATAGCTGTTCTTCGATTATCAGGTGGTCCGAAATCATCCGTCCGTCCCGAATGTCTGGTTGCCGGCGGTAGTTTGGTACTTGCGTGATGCGACTATAGGTTGAATGCGAGCCTTCGAGCAAGCGCTATTCGGGAAGCTGCAGGTCCCGATCCGTCCCGATCATGGCGTTGCGCGTGACCAGCGCGGCCAGGCGTTCTTCGTCCCAGCCGTCGGTTCCCGCGGGGCGTTCCGGTATGACGATATAGCGTAATTCGGCCGTGGAATCCCAAACGCGGATGGCAATATCATCGCCGAGCGTCACGCCGAATTCTTCCAAAACCTTGCGCGGTTCGCGCACGGCGCGCGACCGGTAGGCGGCGGATTTATACCAGGCGGGTGACATGCCCAGGATCGAAAACGGATAGCAGGAACACAGCGTACACACGACAAGGTTATGCTGCGTCGGTGTGTTTACGACGGCCTTCAGGTGGCCCGTGGCATTGCCTTCGAAACCGAATTCCTTGATCGCCTCGGCGGCATTATCCAGCAGCCGCGCCCGAAAACTCGCATCGACCCAGGATCGGGCCACCACCTGTGCACCTCGCTTTGGGCCGATATGTTCGGAATAGGCTTCGACCCAGCGGTCGATGGTTTCGCTGGCCACAAGACCACGTTCGACCGCCAGGCTTTCCAGTGCCTTGACGCGCAGGGCCGGGTCGGACGGCACATGCGAATGCAAATGGCGATGAATTTCCGCGGCCTTTTCGCTGTCGAATGAAGTCATGGGGCACCCCTGATGTCGTGCAAAGCGTGGCGGCGCGGGCGCGCCGGGTCAAGTGGCTTTCACTCAACGGTTGATTTACCGGCAAGGCTTTGGATAGTGCCGTTGGAATGGAAGATACCCCGGGGGGAATGGTGCGCACGGTCAGGGCCGGGCAGGTAATCGGATTGTTGGGGGGGTCTTTCGACCCGCCGCACGAAGGCCATGTCCATATCACGCGGGAAGCTTTGAAACGGTTTGGCCTGGATCAGGTCTGGTGGCTTGTGAGCCCCGGCAACCCGTTGAAACAACACGGCCCGGCACCCATGGCGGTGCGGATGGCCGCCGCACGCGCGATCATGCGCCACCCCCGCGTCAAGGTCAGCGATTTCGAAGATCAAGTCGGCACCAGATACACGGCCGAAACGCTTGCCGCGCTGTTCCGGCGCTATCCCGGCGTGCAGTTCGTCTGGTTGATGGGGGCAGACAGCCTGGCTGACCTGGATCATTGGCAGAACTGGCGCTGGATCATGGACAACATTCCCGTCGGGGTTCTGGCTCGACCGGGTCAACGTATTTCGGCGCGCATGTCCAAGGCGGCCCGGGTCTATCGGAAGGATCGTTTGCGGGGACGTCAGGCGATCCTGCTGGCGCGTGCGGCCCCCCCGCGCTGGGCCTTTGTCAACGTTGCGATGAATGCCACGTCATCCACGGCGATCCGATCTGAAGGGGAATGGTGATGAGCGCTGCTGAAGTCTCCCGCCGGGCCTTTCTGACCGCGCTGGGCGCCGGAATGGGGGGCGCCGCATGGGCCAAGGCCCCGACCGTTTCTCTGATCCCCGAACCGCGCCCGCGGGCCTGGCCCGCCCCAGGCGATCCGCCCAGGCCGCGCGACATCGTGGCGGAAATTGCTCTGCCCGGACAGACCGGGTATGTCGTCGCCGATGCCGTCACGGGTGAAGTTCTGGCAGCGCACGCGCCAGACCGGACGATGTCCACAGCGTCGGTGGCCAAATTCGTGACCGCGCAATACGCTTTGGAAACATTCGGGCCTGCGCATCGGTTCACGACGCGCATTTTGGCCACGTCGCCGATTGCAGGGGGGCGGGTCGACGGCGATGTGATCCTGGCTGGCGGCGCAGACCCGATGCTGGACAGCGACGATCTGGCAGCGATGGTGCAGACCTTGGCTGCGTCGGGGCTAAAGGTCATATCGGGGCGGCTTCTGGTGCATCGGGGGCCCGTGCCGCTGGTGCGCCGTATCGACGCCAGCCAGCCCGATCACGTCAGTTACAACCCCGGCGTGTCCGGGCTCAGTCTGAATTTCAACCGTGTCTATTTCGAATGGAAACGCGATGGCGACGGGTATGCGACGCGCATGGATGCGCGCGGTGCTGCGGTCCAGCCGCAGGTCGGGCTGACCCGAATGGCGGTGGTTGACCGTGCCAGCCCGGTCTTTGCCTATCAGTCGCGATCCGGATTCGAAGACTGGTCCGTTGCGCGTGGCGCCCTAGGCAAAGACGGGGCACGATGGCTGCCGGTGCGCAACCCGGCGCTTTACGCGGGCCATGCGCTGGCGGGATTGCTGGCCGGCGCGGGGATCACCGTGGCAGGCGGTGTGCCAAGGGTCGTCGATAACCTGCCCGCAACGGTGGAACTGGCGCGGCATGACAGCATGACAATGGACCGGATCGTGCGGTCAATGCTCTACTATTCGACAAACCTGATCGCCGAGGTCATCGGCATGGCAAGCTCGGCCGCGCGCGGGGGCAACCCCCGCAACCTGACCGGCTCGGCCGCGCTGATGAACCGTTGGGTGGCCGAACGGTTCGCAACACAAAGCGCGGTGTTCGCCGACCATTCGGGCCTGGGCGAAACCAGCCGCGCGTCGCCCGCGGCATTGGTCAAGATACTGGTCGGGATCGGTCCGGAAAGTGTGGTGGGTCAACAGATGCGCAAACATGCGATGCCGAAAGAAGGGGCAGATGTGCTGGTGCGGGCCAAGACAGGCACGCTCAATTTCGTGTCCGGGCTGGCGGGGTTTGCCGAAACAGGCGGGCGCGTGCTGGCCTTTGCGATTTTGGCGAACGACATGGCGGCCCGGCGCGCCATCGCGCCGGATGACCGCGAACGTCCGCGTGGCGCCAAAGGTTGGGCCAACCGCGCGCGATACCAGGAAGGCCAGCTTTTGCTGGATTGGGCGCGGCGTTTCAAGTGATGCGATGGAAGCAGGGCTGAACCGCGACTGATTTCCCTTGAGGAAATGGGCCCACGCAATACCCGATCTACTTCGGGTGCTCCGGATGGTTTGACAGAAAAAGGCCCGGCGTTGCCGGGCCCTGTCTTGTCAATCCGCGGTCAGAAGTGGTGGCTTCTTGCGGCTGGTCAGTTGCATCTTGTCCGGTTCCATGATCCGCAGATCAATTTCGCCGTTCTTGACACCAACCTTGACAAGCCCACCCTTGGCGAGCTTGCCGAACAGCAATTCTTCGGCCAGCGGCTTCTTGATGTGTTCCTGGATCACGCGCGCCAGCGGCCGCGCGCCCATCTTGTCATCATAGCCGCGTTCGGCGATCCATTCGGCGGCCTTTGGTGTCAGCTCGATATGGACGTTGCGGTCCATCAATTGGGCTTCCAGTTGCAGCACGAATTTCTCGACCACCTGCATGATGACCTCTTTCGGCAGGGCCGAGAAGGAGATCACGGCATCCAGCCGGTTGCGGAATTCCGGGGTAAATACCCGCTCGATCGCGGCGGTATCTTCACCTTCGCGCCGGTCGCGGTTGAACCCGATGGCCGCCTTGGCCTGTTCGGCAGCACCTGCGTTGGTGGTCAGGATCAGGACCACATTGCGGAAGTCTACCGTCCGGCCGTTATGGTCGGTCAGCTTGCCGTGATCCATCACCTGCAGCAGGATGTTGTAGACATCCGGGTGCGCCTTTTCGATTTCATCAAGCAGCAACACGCAATGCGGGTGCTGGTCGACCCCATCGGTCAACATGCCGCCCTGGTCGAAGCCCACATAGCCCGGGGGCGCGCCGATGAGCCGCGAAACCGCGTGCTTTTCCATGTATTCCGACATGTCGAACCGCAAGAGTTCCACGCCCAGAATATCGGCCAATTGCCGGGCGACTTCGGTCTTGCCGACGCCGGTGGGGCCCGCGAACAGGTAGTTGCCGATGGGCTTTTCGGGTTCCCGCAGGCCCGCGCGCGAAAGCTTGATCGCCAAAGCCAGCGCGTCGATGGCCTTGTCCTGCCCGAAGACCACGCGTTTCAGCGAGGTTTCCAGATCTTTCAACAGCACCGTGTCATCCTTGGACACGTTCTTCGGCGGGATGCGGGCGATCTTGGCGACCACATCTTCGATTTCCTTGACGCCGATGGTCTTGCGCCGCTTGCTTTCGGCGACCAGATGCTGCGCGGCACCAGCCTCGTCGATCACGTCGATGGCCTTGTCGGGCAGTTTGTGGTCATTGATGTAGCGCGCGGACAGTTCTACGGCGGTCTTGATCGCATCGGCCGTATAACGCACGTCGTGGTGCTTTTCGAAATAGGGTTTAAGGCCTTTAAGGATCTTCACCGCATCGTCGACCGTCGGTTCGATCACGTCGATCTTCTGGAACCGGCGCGACAGCGCGCGGTCCTTTTCGAAATGTTGGCGAAATTCCTTGTAGGTCGTCGACCCCATGCAGCGCAGCTTGCCGCCCTGCAAAGCCGGTTTCAGCAGGTTCGAGGCATCCATCGCCCCGCCGCTGGTCGCCCCGGCGCCGATAACCGTGTGAATTTCGTCGATGAACAGAACGGCATCGTCGTGATCTTCCAATTCGGACACCACGGCCTTCAGCCGTTCTTCGAAGTCGCCGCGATACCGCGTGCCAGCCAGAAGTGCACCCATATCAAGCGAATAGATCGTGGCACCGGCCAGGACGGCAGGCGTTTCACCAGCGACGATCTTGCGGGCCAACCCTTCGGCGATGGCGGTCTTGCCTACGCCGGGGTCGCCCACAAGCAAGGGGTTGTTCTTGCGGCGGCGGCAGAGCACCTGAATGCAGCGTTCCACCTCTTGGTCGCGTCCGATCAGCGGGTCGACATTGCCTTCGCGCGCCTTGGCGTTCAGGTCAACGCAGTATTTGTCGAGCGCGCTTTCCTTGGCCTCGCCCTGTTCGCCACCTGTTTCGGCCTCGATTTCTTCGGCGCCGGTGATCGGGCGGCTTTCGCCAAATCCCGGATCCTTGGCCACGCCATGGGCAATGTAATTGACCGCGTCGTAGCGGGTCATGTCCTGTTCCTGCAGGAAGAATGCGGCATTCGATTCACGTTCGGCAAAGATCGCCACCAGCACATTGGCGCCAGTCACTTCGGTTCGGCCAGACGATTGTACATGGATCGCTGCGCGCTGGATCACTCGCTGGAAGGCCGCCGTTGGCACGGCTTCGGACCCGTCGACATCGGTGATCAGCGTGGACAGCTCTTCCTCGATATAAGTCATGAGGTTTTCGCGCAATTCACCCAGATCAACCGAACAGGCCTGCATGACGCGGGCCGCGTCAGGTTCGTCGATCAACGCAAGAAGCAGATGTTCCAGCGTGGCCAGTTCATGTTTGCGCGCATTGGCGTGGGCCAGTGCGGAATGGATCGCCTCTTCCAGGGTCTTCGAAAATGATGGCACGGTCTGGTGCTCCTTAGATCTTGCGCGCGGGGCTGCTCGACCCACACGTTACCCTCATGAGTTTAAGGTTCGGTTTTCTCCGCGTACCTTCAAGCCCTTTCGCGAAAAAATTCTGGTTAATTTGCACGCTGGCACCAATTGTGACCGAGATTTGGGCGAAATGGGGGTGTTTCGATGGACGAGACGCCTTCGAGGCCGCAAATTGATGGCCCCTTTCGTGAAAGAACGGGCCGCCGAAGCGGCCTAGAATTCGTCCTTACGCTTGCGGATTTCGGCGAAGGCTTCGGCGTCGGTGGCACCCGCCATGCCCAGATGCGCCTTTACCCCTGGATTGACCGCGCGCAGGAACGGGTTGGTGGCCAGTTCCATTGACAATAGCGAAGGCACAGTGGGTTCACCAGCCGCCCGCAGGTCGGTGATATCGCCGATGCGGGCTGTCAGGGCGGGGTTGTCGGGGTCGACGGTTTCGGCAAAGCGGGCATTGGCGGCGGTATACTCGTGGCCAGAACACACGAACGTGTCGCCGGGCAAGGCGGCAAGCTTGGACAGGCTGTCCCACATCTGCGCCGCCGTGCCTTCAAACAGCCTGCCGCAACCCATTGCCATCAGGCTGTCGGCGGTAAAGACCGCCTTGGCGTCCGGGACGTAAAAGGCGATGTGGCCGACCGTGTGACCAGAGACATCGAAGATCTGCACGCGATGCCCGGCGAAATCGAACGTGTCGCCATCGCCGACCTGACGGTTCAGCGGTGGCAGGCGATGGGCGTCGGCGGCAGCGCCGGTGACGGCGGCATTCGCAGCCTCGTCCAGATCGGCCAAACCGTCGATGTGGTCATAATGGTGGTGGGTGATCCAGACCTCGGTCAGGGTCCAGCCGCGATCTGCCAGCGCCTTGGAAATTGGTGCGCTTTCCGGAATGTCGATCAGCGCGGTTTCCCCGGTTTCCGTCGAATGCAAAAGAAAAGCGTAGTTGTCGGCGAGGCAAGGGATGGTGACGAGTTCAAGAGGCATGGCAATTTCGGTCCTTGGCGCTATGGTCGGCGCCAAGTCTTGCGCAACTGGCAGGCCGCCGCAATGCACCTGGACGTGATCGACCTGAAGAATTTCTATTATCGCACCCGGCTGGGCCGGGCGGCGCAGGCGGCGATCCGGTTTCAGATGAATGAACTTTGGCCCGAAGCCCAGGGGCTGACCGTGGCTGGGTTCGGCTTTGCAGCGCCCTTGCTGCGGCCCTATCTGGGTGATGCACGCCGGGTCATCGGGCTGATGCCCGCGCCGCAGGGTGTGATGCCGTGGCCGCCGGGGCAGCCCAATGTCAGCGTCTTGTGCGAAGAAACCCTTTGGCCGCTGGAAACAGGCCATGTCGATCGGCTGATCTTGCTGCACGGGCTGGAGACATCTGAAAATCCCAGTGCGCTTCTGGATGAATGCTGGCGCGTGCTCGGGCCAGGGGGGCGCGCGATATTCATCGTGCCGAACCGGGCGGGGATTTGGGCGCGGCGCGAAAGTACGCCCTTTGGCTATGGCAGGCCCTATTCCATCGGCCAGCTTGAAGCCCAGTTGAAACGCCACAACTTCGTGCCTGAACGCCACAAGGCGGCGCTGTTCCGTCCTCCGTCGGAACGCGGGCTATGGCTGCGGTTCGGGGCGACGCTGGAAAAAGCGGGGCGCAAATTGCCGACCGCCATCGCTGGCGGCATCTTGATGGTCGAGGTATCCAAGCGGGTCCATGCGCCGACGCGGCCGGGCCTGCCCGAGGCTGTGCGCCGCCCGCTGAACGTGCTCGAAGGCATCACCCAGCCCGACGCAAAACCGGCCAGGGTCGGTCCGTAGAATCGCCAAACTGGCCGGAAACGCGGTATGCGAACGTATACCGAAACGGAACAAACGGTCGCACCCCGGATGAAACCCTTTGTTTTCATGCCGGGCGAGGGATCGAAATTCGTGGTCTTAGCTGTTGCGGGGTCAGCGAGGCTCTGCTACATCGACGCCGATTTTGGCACCCGGTTGCAAAACCGGGGCTGGGGTGGTCTGCGAGTTGCGCTTCTGCGGCGCGGCATGCGGGCCGAGCAAACCGAAAGGGTGGACGTGTCCGAATCTGCATCAGTCTCTACCGGTATCGCTGGGCGCTATGCCACTGCCGTTTTCGAGATGGCCAAGGAAGACAAAGCCGTCAAAAAACTGGAGGGCGATATCGACGCCCTGTCATCTGCAATTGCCGAAAGCGCCGATCTGCGTGCGCTGATCAATTCACCGGTCTATTCGCGCGGTGAAATGAGCAAGGCCGTCGCAGGTCTGGCAAAGGCGATGAAGCTGACGCCGCTTATGACGAACACGCTGGGGCTGATGGCCGAAAACCGTCGCCTGTTCGTCTTGCCGCATCTGATGACCGCCCTGCGCGGCCTGATCGCGGATGAAAAAGGCGAAGTTACCGCTGAAGTGACCAGCGCTAAGGCGCTGACCAAGGCGCAATCGGACAAGCTTGCCAAGGCGCTGAAAGCGTCCGTCGGCAAGGATGTGAAGATCAATGCGGCCGTCGATGAAAATCTCATCGGCGGTCTTGTTATCAAGGTGGGCTCGAAAATGATTGACACGTCGATCCGCTCGAAGCTCGGCAACCTGCAAAATGCAATGAAAGAGGTCGGATAATGGGAATCCAGGCAGCCGAAATTTCTGCGATCCTTAAGGAGCAGATCAAGAACTTTGGCCAGGAAGCCGAAGTCAGCGAAGTCGGCCGCGTGCTGTCGGTCGGTGACGGTATCGCACGCGTTTACGGTCTGGACAGCGTCCAGGCTGGTGAAATGGTCGAGTTTCCGGGTGGCATCATGGGCATGGCCCTGAACCTGGAAAGCGACAACGTCGGTATCGTTATCTTCGGGTCGGACCGCGACATCAAAGAAGGCGACACCGTCAAGCGCACCAATTCGATCGTGGACGTGCCCGCCGGTGACGGCCTGCTGGGCCGCGTTGTCGACGGTCTGGGCAACCCGATCGACGGCAAAGGCCCGATCAAGGCCACCGAACGCCGCGTCGCAGACGTGAAGGCTCCCGGCATCATCCCGCGTAAATCGGTGCATGAACCGATGGCAACCGGCCTGAAATCGGTCGACGCCATGATCCCGATCGGCCGTGGCCAGCGCGAACTGATCATTGGTGACCGTCAGACCGGCAAGACCGCCGTGGCGCTCGACGCGATACTGAACCAGAAATCCTATAACGAAGCCGCTGGCGACGACGAGAGCAAGAAGCTCTACTGCGTCTACGTGGCTGTCGGCCAGAAGCGTTCGACGGTGGCCCAGTTGGTCAAGAAACTGGAAGAAACCGGCGCAATGGCCTACTCGATCGTCGTGGCCGCCACCGCATCCGACCCCGCGCCGATGCAGTTCCTGGCCCCTTATTCCGCCACCGCAATGGCTGAGTTCTTCCGCGACAACGGCCGCCATGCGCTGATCATCTATGATGACCTGTCCAAGCAGGCCGTGTCCTATCGCCAGATGTCGTTGCTGCTGCGTCGTCCGCCGGGGCGTGAAGCCTACCCGGGCGACGTTTTCTATCTGCACTCCCGCCTGCTGGAACGTTCGGCCAAGCTGAACGAAGACAACGGTTCCGGCTCGCTGACGGCCCTGCCGATCATCGAAACCCAAGGCGGCGACGTGTCGGCCTTTATTCCGACCAACGTGATCTCGATCACCGACGGCCAGATCTTCCTGGAAACCGAACTGTTTTATCAGGGCATCCGTCCTGCCGTGAACACCGGTCTGTCGGTGTCGCGCGTGGGCTCCTCGGCCCAGACCAATGCGATGAAATCGGTTGCCGGTTCGGTGAAGCTGGAATTGGCACAGTATCGCGAAATGGCTGCCTTTGCGCAGTTCGGGTCCGACCTGGACGCCGCGACCCAGCGTTTGCTGAACCGTGGTGCGCGCCTGACCGAGCTGATGAAGCAGCCGCAATATTCGCCGCTGACCAACGCGGAAATCGTCTGCGTGATCTATGCGGGGATCAAGGGCTACCTCGACAAGCTGCCGGTTTCTGAAGTCGGTCGTTTCGAACGCGGTCTTGTTAACCATCTGCGGTCCAAAAACCCTGAACTGCTGGCTTACATCACCAACGAAGATCCGAAGATCAAAGGTGAGGCCGAGGACAAGGTCAAAGCCGCGCTGGACGAATACGCCGCTGACTTCGCTTAAGGAAGGACGAGGCAATGCCAAGTCTTAAGGAACTTAAAATCCGGATCGAGTCGATCAAGTCGACCCGGAAAATCACCAAGGCGATGCAGATGGTCGCCGCCGCAAAACTGCGCCGTGCGCAGGAAGCGGCGGAGGCTGGCCGCCCCTATGCCGAACGGTTCAACGCCGTGATGGCCGGGCTGTCCAAGGCCGCCGCCGGGTCGGAAACCGCGCCGAAACTTCTGCGCGGCACCGGGTCGGATCAAGTTCATCTGCTTGTCGTCATGACGGCTGAACGCGGCCTGTGTGGCGGCTTCAACTCGTCCATCGTGAAACTGGCACGCGCCCGGGCGGAAAGCCTGAAGGGCGCGGGCAAGACGGTGAAGATATTGACCGTCGGCAAAAAGGGCCGCGAACAGCTGCGCCGCGACTGGGGCGATGCCCTGATCGGTCATATCGACCTGACCGAGGTTAAGCGCGTGGGCTATGTCAACGCACAGGATATCGCGCGCGACATCCTGAACCGCTTCGACGCGGGCGAGTTTGACGTGGCGACGATATTCTTCAACGAGTTCCAGTCGGTGATCAGCCAGATCCCGACCGAAACGCAGATCATCCCGGCGAAATTCGAAGCGGACGAAGGCGAAAGCACTGGCGCCGTTTACGACTACGAACCGGAAGAAGAAGCGATCCTGGCCGACCTGTTGCCGCGTGGCGTGGCAACGCAGATCTTCAGCGCGCTTCTCGAAAATGGTGCGTCCGAACAGGGTGCCCGGATGTCCGCCATGGACAACGCAACCCGCAACGCTGGCGACATGATCGACAGGCTGACGATCGAGTTTAACCGGTCGCGTCAGGCGGTCATCACCAACGAACTTATCGAAATCATTTCGGGCGCCGAAGCGCTCTAGGAAAAGAACCGGAGAAACGACATGGCAAACGCAAAAGGCAAAGTGACCCAGGTCATGGGCGCCGTCGTCGACGTGCAGTTCGACGAAAACCTGCCGGAAATTCTGAACGCGCTGGAAACCGACAACAACGGCAACCGGCTGATCCTGGAAGTCGCGCAGCACCTGGGTGAAAACTCGGTTCGCACCATCGCCATGGATGCCACCGAAGGTCTGCAACGCGGTCAGGTCGTGACCGATACCGGCGCCCCGATTTCCGTGCCGGTGGGCGATGCAACGTTGGGCCGCATCATCAACGTGGTCGGTGAGCCCGTGGACGAAAAAGGCCCCGTGAACGCCAAGGAAAAGCGCGCTATCCACCAGCCCGCCCCGGAATTTGTCGACCAGTCGACGGAATCGGAAATCCTGGTGACAGGCATCAAGGTCGTGGACCTGCTGGCCCCCTACGCAAAGGGCGGCAAGATCGGCCTGTTCGGCGGCGCCGGCGTGGGCAAGACGGTTCTGATCATGGAACTGATCAACAACATCGCCAAGGTGCACTCGGGCTATTCGGTGTTCGCCGGCGTGGGTGAACGGACCCGTGAAGGGAACGACCTGTATCACGAGATGATCGAATCCAACGTTATCAAGCCCGACAACCTGGAAGACAGCCAGGTGGCGCTTGTGTACGGCCAGATGAACGAGCCTCCGGGAGCCCGTGCCCGTGTTGCCCTGACCGGCCTCACCCTGGCCGAACAGTTCCGCGACCAGTCCGGGACCGACGTTCTGTTCTTCGTCGACAACATCTTCCGCTTCACGCAGGCCGGTTCCGAGGTGTCCGCACTTCTGGGTCGTATCCCGTCCGCTGTGGGTTATCAGCCGACGCTGGCCACCGACATGGGCGCGCTGCAGGAACGCATCACCTCGACGAAAGCCGGCTCGATCACCTCGGTGCAGGCCATCTACGTGCCCGCCGACGACTTGACCGACCCCGCGCCGGCCACCTCGTTCGCCCACCTCGACGCCACCACCGTTCTGTCGCGTGCGATCTCGGAACTGGGTATCTACCCGGCCGTGGACCCGCTCGACTCAACCTCGCGTCTGATGGACCCGGCGGCTGTGGGGCAGGAACATTATGACGTGGCTTTCGCCGTGCAGGGGATCCTGCAGCGTTACAAGTCGCTTCAGGACATCATCGCCATTCTCGGCATGGACGAACTGTCGGAAGAAGACAAACTGACCGTTGCCCGCGCCCGGAAAATCCAGCGCTTCCTGTCGCAGCCCTTTGACGTGGCACAGGTCTTCACCGGTTCGCCGGGCGTCCAGGTTCCGCTGGAAAAGACCATCGACTCGTTCAAGCGCGTCGTCGCCGGTGAATTCGACCACCTGCCCGAAGCCGCCTTCTACATGGTTGGCGACATCGACGAGGTGATCGCGAAAGCCGAACGTCTGGCCGCTGAAGCCGCTTAAGTCAGGAGGCCCAGATGGCCGACACGATGCAATTCGATCTGGTTTCGCCCGAACGCCGCCTGGCCTCGGGCGACGCCACCGAGGTCATGATCCCCGGTGACGAAGGCGACATGGTGGCCATGCCCGACCATTCGCCTGTGATCACCACGCTACGTCCCGGCCTGGTACGCGCCATGATCGGCGGGCAGGCGCAGGAATTCCTGGTGACCGGCGGTTTCCAGGAATTCCTGGTGACCGGCGGTTTCGCCGAGATCAACGCCGAAGCGGCGTCGGTTCTGGCCGAACACGCCCTGCCGCGCGACGAGGTCACACAGGACATGATCAACGAACTGGTGGCCGGTGTCCGCAAGGAGATCGACGAAGCCACCGATCAGCGCGAAACCGATCTGCTGAACAAGCGGCTGGGCGACCTTGCTGCCGCTGCCAGCGCTATGGGTCTGAGCGCCTGACGATTGTTCTTGAATAATCTGTGAAAAGAGCTCTGCATCGCAGGGCTCTTTTTCATTCGCGTCCGGCCATGTCAGCTTTCTGCATGCGTGATGATGGATTTGAAAACTTCGGCGTGGCGTTCAAGAACATCAATGGCTTCGAAGATTTCGTGCCGTTCGGCTTCGGTCAGTTGCCCGTCATGTGGTGAGTCCGGGCTTTGCGCGATGATTATTCGATCCGCCACAGTTCCCAACGCCGCCTGCAGCATCGCCAGTTCCTTCAACACGGCACTTTCAGTTGCCTCGGCCGAAGCGCCCGGCTTGTTCATGTTTGTCGTGACCATGTATTGCATCGTTTCCAGCAGGGGTGCCTGCCCCGCCGACGCCAGGCATGCCCTGTCCAGGGCCACGGCATACCGGACTTGAAGGTGGTGGTTCGTATCGTCTGGGTCGCTGCATTTTCGGATCAGTGATGCCGACCGTTCAAGTCCAAGTTCACTTTTGATCGCTTGTTCCACTCCACGATCGCCAAGCAGCGATATTGCGCGACGCAGCCCATGTTCGACCGTCTGAAGCGGCAGAAGCTTGGTCATCTAGTTCCCCTCCTTGGCCCTATCCGAAACGTATCGGGCGACCCAAGCCAAACCGAACTTGGCACCGTTGACAATGTTCTTTGTCAAAAATGCCGGACAGGATTGGACAATAGTTACATCCCCCGACTTGCTAGGCTGTTCTTGGCAGCGCTTAAAAACTGCCTTTCGGCTGAGGGGGATCGCTATGAACATCAAAAAGTCTGTTGCAATTGTCACTGTCGTTTTGGGTGCAAGTGGCGCCGTGGCCGAGGATTCGGCTTTGGTGTTGGGCAAGTCATCGTTCAACGCGCGCTGCGCGGTGTGTCACGGTGAGAATGGCAAAGGTGACGGCAGCGTTGCCGGGCTGTTCCAGGTCCCGCCTGCTGACCTGACCAAATTGTCAGAACGTGCGGGCGGCGCATTCCCGTTCTCCGCAACGTACCAGTCGATCGCGACCGGACTCAGTCAAATGGGCCACGGCAACTCCGAAATGCCAGTTTGGGGTGACTATTTCCTTGCCGATACTCTGGAAGATCGCGGACTAAGCGCAAGTGACGTGACGCAGATTGTGCAGGGCCGCATCCTGTCGCTGGTCTATTATCTGCAATCCATACAGGAGTGACGCGGGAGCGCTGTGCATCCGCCGGTTCGATATCGCTGAACGCCGACAAACCTGAAACGAAAAGGCCCCGGGCAAGCGCCGGGGCTTTTGACTTGCTGCAGTATGAAAGCCTATTGCCCGATGAACGCCCGGTATGCTGCGAACGGGGTTGAAAAGTTGTCCGATATGGTCACTGCACCGACGACTTACTGTCCACTCGCCCCGACGATTAGACCCTCTTGGGTCCCCGGATTGATCGTTGGTACGCACCCTGCAGGCGTGCAAACCAGTGTTGCCGCCGCTGCTGCAGAGGCCTTCACGGTTGTTCCCCCTGTTGCCGTTTTGACCATGCCAATCCGGCAGATGGATGGGTCGGACATTTCGCGGGGGCATTTGGAACAGGTGCTCAAAAGAAATGTCGCCGAAGAAAACCCGCCTCCGAAACCGCGCCATGCTGGCTGCGGATTTTGACGTATCGATTGCCGCTGTTGCGCTACCTGCGTTCCCTTCGGCCAGACCAGCTAGGTTCAAGTGCGAGTGGAAATCTTTCGGCACAACGCGGGTTGGGCCGACATTGGCTCGGTGCGAAGTTATGCGCATCAAAACCATATCGGATGCATATCGAATACATGCTTCGGATGTTGCCGGATTATCAGCGGTTTGGGACCGGCGCCCGCGGTCCCGATTTGCGTCAACACGGCGGGCGAAAATTGCGCGGGGATCGGGCATTGATGCGCTGGCGCAGGGGTGTTTTCTTGGCTAATGAAACGGTCATGAAACGTCTGCGCAGCCACAATGTCGGGGTGGACCAGGGGTCCGTCGTAATGTTCGAGGATTTTGAACATGATGGGCCGATGTGGACCGGTGACGGGCCGCGCGAACAGGTGAAAGAAGTCGCGTTTTCGGATGTATTTCGTGAGGTGCCGGTTGTGCAGGTCACGCTGTCGATGTGGGACACCGACAGCAAGACCAACCAACGCATGGATATTTCGGCCCTCGATGTGACCGAGACCGGGTTCACGGCGGTTTTCAAAACCTGGGGCGACAGCCGCGTGGCGCGTGTGCGGGTTGATTGGATAGCGATCGGGCCGCTGGAGGATGAACTGGATTGGGACGTGCGCTGACCGGATCAGGGCCGCGGCGCTTCGGCACTCAGCAAGGCGCGGATCAGGGCAGGCTGGCTGCTGACCTCCAACCGCTGAAACATCCGCCGCACATGCGTGCGCACGGTGCTGGGCGCGACCCCCAAAGCCGCAGCAATCTCGCTTAGGTCGCGGCCCCGGGCAATCTGTTCGGCCACCCGCAACTGCGCCCGGCTCAACCCAAAGACTTCGCCCGCCGTTGCAATCGAATTGGCAAGCAATCGGTCATCGCCCAGCAGCACCACGATCATCATGTCAGCAATGGTCACCCAGACCAGTGAAATGCCGCTGCCGGTGGGTTCGCTCAGCACCAGTGCTTGGGGTCGACGGCTTTTACGCTGACGGAGGCTTTCGTCGGCGTCGGCGAGTGCTGCGCGCAACTTCTGCTCATCCGGTTCAGTTCGCGCCACAAGCCGCTCGCCAAC
Source organism: Paracoccaceae bacterium (assembly GCA_050300875.1). Classification (GTDB taxonomy): domain Bacteria; phylum Pseudomonadota; class Alphaproteobacteria; order Rhodobacterales; family Rhodobacteraceae; genus CBDCFL01. The sequence continues at coordinate 13,547 of JBNKYL010000192.1, read as the reverse complement.
GCGCATCAGGGACGGATGAACGGCCAGCGCAGCGTCAGCATCCGGGGCACTTTCGGCGATCTGCCCGTTGCGGCCCACCCTAACCCATGGGTGGGTATAGTATCCGATCCGATTGGATATCTGGAAAACAGCGGCGATCCTCCACAGGCCGTCGATCTTTTCCAACACGCGCAGCTGGTTGTGTCGTCCCGGCGCGGCGTCGGCGATGTTTCCAAGCGGGATAAGTTGATCAAATGTGGCCCAGGCCATGTCAGCGCCGATATTGATTTCCCAGTTCTCGCGTCGGATTGCGCCTTCACCCGGCCCATGCGCGCCAAGGTTTGAAACCAGCGGGACGAGATAGGCTTCGATCCTGTCGAACCCCCTGAACATGTGTGCGCCAATGGATGGCCGGGCGCTAATGTGCTGGGCATGCGGCGCCTGAACCCAGCACGCCTTCCACGCCTCCACATCGCCACGCATCCAGGCCGCCGATTCCGCCTCGATCACAGCAATGATTGCGGCCCGTTCCCTGGCGTCTTCGTCCTTCACATTCGCCCCCTCGGTGTTTCCGCCATGGCGACCTCAAGCACCAGTTTGCGCAGGATCGCCTCTTCGAAACCGTCCTCGAAATCGACCGAAATGACAAAGGCACCGGGTCCGCCGATCACCATTTTCTCATAATAGGGCTCAATGGGGCCTTCATACCTTGTGAACAGGCTAGCATATGGCCCTTTGTGATCAAGGGGCGCGGGCGGCAGGATCAGCCCGTTGACCGTCACGTCTTGCTTGCGCAGATGAGCCAGGGCCTGCGACAGCGCCGGGCCGGAATTGTTGCGTCCGTTGCTGGAAATATCAACGACCCTGCGCCATGCGTCACACCCGCACTCCTGCAATATCTGGCTCGCGAAATACATCGCCCCCGAAATAGAGGTGTCGCCCCCGAAGGGTGAAATCGGCTTCGCCTCCAACATGGTCGCGAAACGGGCCATGTCTTCGGTGCTGGCAAGGATCATCCAGGGCACGATCACTTCCTGGTCGGTTTCACTGGACCATTCATAGTACACAACAGCAACCTTGCCCGTTGGCCCACCTAGAATTGCCCGTTGCAACGAGGGATCGCGGAAGGCCGCGGCAAATCCCAGTCGTTGCGCTCGACGATACGCCGGGGCAATGGATCCGGACCGGTCGGCGGCGAGGACAAGTTGAAGGTCAACCTCTTGCGCCCGGGCCGGGGCGATCAAGAGAGTCGCAACCAGGAAAGTGGCAACAGTTGAAATACGAAACATGGTGACGTTCCATTATGCGGAAATGATGCGTCACATGGTGCCACCTGCGCGGGCGGCTGTATGTCCCGCAGATGCAGGACAGGGTGCCAATTGTGGTCAGATTAGCTGAACTGGCCTTCGTAGATCGGTTCCAGCATCCCGTGATCGAACAGCGACGAAACGGAAGAACCCGACCAGATATTCATGATCGCCTGTGCGAAAATAGGGGCGGTGGGGACGATGCGAATGTTCGAAGCGGCCTTCACGGCATCGGTGGCTTCGATGGTGTCCGTGACCACGAGGCTCTTCATTACCGACTTTTGCACGCGTTCGACTGCCGGGCCGGACAGAACGCCGTGGGTGATATAGGAATGCACTTCCTTGGCGCCGTTTTCCATGATGACTTCGGCGGCTTTGCACAGCGTGCCTGCTGTGTCGACGATGTCGTCGATAATGATGCAGCGCTTGCCCTTCACATCGCCGATCACTGTCATTTCCGCAACTTCGCCCGGCTTTTCACGCCGCTTGTCGACAATGGCCAGCGGCGCATTGATCCGCTTGGCCAATTCGCGCGCGCGCGCCACGCCGCCCACGTCAGGCGACACGATCATCACGTCGCCCAGCTTGCCCTTGAACGCATGCATGATGTCCAAGGCAAAGATCGGCGAGGCATAGAGGTTGTCGACGGGGATATCGAAGAAGCCCTGAATCTGACCTGCGTGCAAATCCATGGTCAGCACCCGTTCGATGCCGGCAGTCACCATCATGTTGGCGACCAGCTTGGCCGAAATCGGCGTGCGGGCACGGGTGCGGCGGTCCTGGCGCGCATAGCCGAAATAGGGTATCACGGCGGTGATGCGGGCGGCGGATGACCGGCGCAGGGCGTCGGCCATGATCAACAGCTCCATCAGGTTGTCATTCGCCGGGTTCGATGTCGGCTGGATGATGAACATGTCCTCGCCGCGCACGTTGTCATAGACCTCGACGAAGATCTCGCCATCGTTGAACCGTTCGATCCGGGCGTCGACCAGCTTGATCTGCGCGCCGCGGTGCATCGACATTCGTCGCGCGACGGCCTTGGCAAGCGTCGGGTTTGCATTACCGGAAATGAGTTTCGGTTCTTCGAAGTGTGGCATGTGGCAGTGGTCCGTTTGGCAGTGGCGAGCGGCAGGTGGCAGACGTTGACACCGCTTAACACCCCGCTACGGTCATGCAAGCTTTTCGTGGCGGAGAAATGGCAAATGGCGCATATCGACTACTATTTTTCGACCATGTCGGTCTTTACCTACCTGGCGGGTGATCGGTTGGAACAGATTGCCGGGCGTCACGGCGCGACGATCACTTACAAGCCGCTGGATATTGGCGGGCTTTTGGGGCGCACTGGCGGAGTTGGTCTGGCCGACCGGCACCCGTCGCGGCTGGAATACCGGTTGATTGAAATCGACCGCACCGCGAAGGCGGCGGGCATGCCGATCAATAGCAAACCGATGTTCTTCCCGGCCAACACGGCACCATCATCCTACGCGATCATTGCAGCACAAAAGGCTGGCGGCGGGGATGTCGGTCTGCTGGTCCGTTCGATCCTGCGGGCCATGTGGCACGAAGAAAAGAACATTGCCGAAGATGACGTGATCCGCGCCAGCCTGACAGAGGCCGGGTTCGATCCCGGCCTTGCCGATAGCGGGTTGCTGACCGGGGCGGAAATCTACGCCCGCAATCTGGACGAAGCGGTCGAGGCCGGCGTGTTCGGCGCGCCGTTCTACATTACCGATGACGGCGCGCGGTTCTGGGGGCAGGACCGTTTGGACGCGCTGGACGCGCATCTGGGCGGCTGATGCCAACCCCGCGCCTGGCTGTTCGGGCGATCATCCTGATCGATGGGCGGCTTTTACTGGTCAATGCCTACGGGCCGCGGGTCCGGTCGGACCTGTGGTGCGCGCCGGGCGGTGGGGTCGAACCGCACGCATCGCTGCCTGAAAACCTGGTGCGCGAAGTGCATGAGGAAACTGGATTGACCGTCGAGGTTGGGAAACTGGCGCTGGTCAATGAATTTCATGCGCCTGAAAAGACATTCCATCAGGTCGAATTGTTCTTTCATTGCCATGTCACCTCGGGTGCCATCGACGATGGTTGGGCGGATCCAGAGGCTATCGTAACCAAGCGGCGACTGTTCGCGCGGGACGAACTGAACGCGATCCGCTTCCGCCCGCTGAGCCTGCCGGAAGTGGCCTTCGACGTTGGCCTGCCGGTCCAATACGACCCGCTCGAAATGCTGGTGTCGCCATGAGTGGCAGTACGGGCCTGCATTGGCGCGATTGGGGTACGGGTGCGCCCGATGCGCTGATGCTGCATTGTTCGCTGGCGACGGTCAGGTCACTGACCGGGCTGGTCGAGGCCATAGGTTGCGATGCCTTTGGCCCGGACATGCCGGGCCACGGCCAAAGCCCGGATTACAACAGGGCGCTGGATTATGGGGACCAGTCGCTGGCGGAGGTGCTGGCCGGCCTTCCGGACCATCCGTTGAACGTGGTCGGCCATTCATTTGGGGCCTATGTGGCTCTGCGCCTTGCGTTGGAACATCCTGAGAAGGTCGCGCGTTTGGTCTTGATCGAACCGCCCCTTGTCGCGGCGGCGCGGGGAACGGAAGAGTACGAAAGATATTACGGGCGCATAGAACCCGTCTTCGCAGCCTTTGCGGCGGGCGATCGGGTTGGCGCGGCGCAGGATTTCAACGCGCTTTGGGGGGCGGCGGCCTGGAACGAGATTTCTGAACGGCGCCGGGCCGATATGGAAAAGCGCATTGGCGTGATCATAGACCAGCGTGCGGCACTGTTCGACGACGCTGCGGGCATCTTGGCGACTGGCAGGCTGGAATCTTTGACCTGCCCCGTTTTGCTGATGGAAGGGGCGCAATCGCAACCGGTGATGGGTGCGCTGATGGACAGGTTGCAGGCCCGTATTCCCAGGGCCGATCGGGTGGTGATCCAAGGGGCGGACCATATGGGGCCGATCACGCATCCAGGCCAGTTCGGCATGGCGATCCGGCAGTTTTTCGACGCCCACTGACGGCCGCGCAAGATGTCTTTCCGAAACGCGGCATCGTGCTAAGATCATCCCATTTCAGGGGGGCGCGACATGACCACCACGATTCTGGTTGGCACCACCAAGGGTGCGTTTCTGATTTCTTCCCAAGATCGCAAGTCTTGGTCTGTCACGGGCCCGCATTGCGGCGGCTGGTCGATCAACCATATGGCGTCAGACCCCGACACCGGCACGATCTGGGCCGGGGGCGGCGGTGACTGGTCGGGGGCAGGGGTGTGGCGGTCCACCGATGGCGGCGAAACCTGGGACCTGACGAAGCTCACCAAGGGCATGATGGACGATTGGGCCGCCGAAGATCCCGATTTCGCCAAATCCATCGGCTGGGACGGCGCGGCCCCGCCCTTTGGCGAAGAGTTCAGCCAGGTCTGGTCGCTGGGGTTTGCCCATGGGGTGCTGTATGCGGGGACCAAGCCGGCGCAGTTGCTGGCCAGCCGCGACGGCGGTGTGACTTTCGAACCCGTGCAAGGGCTGAACGACCACCCGTCGCGGCCCAATTGGCATGGCGGGGCGGCTGGGCTGGTGTTGCATTCGATTGTCAGCCACCCGACCGACCCGAAACGGCAATGGATAGGTATTTCGGCCGCAGGCGTATTTGCGACCGAAGATGGCGGGGCGACCTGGGACCGACGCAACCGTGTGTCCAATGCGGCCGAATGCGGCCACCATGACCACCCGGCCGCCCCACGTGACGGCGAAACCGGCCATTGCGTGCACAATATCATGCGTGCGCCGGGCGATGGCGATCTGCTCTACCAGCAGAACCACCACGGCGTCTGGCGGTCATCCGATGGCGGACGCAGCTGGGACAACATCACCGAAGGCCTGCCCAGTACTTTCGGCTTTCCGATCCGTGTGCATCCGCGCGACGGGCAGACCATCTGGACGCTGCCATTGAACGGCGACTCGCAAGGCCGGTTTCCGCCCGATGCCAAGGCGGCGGTCTGGAAATCCACCGATGGCGGGTCCAGTTGGCAGGCCAAGCGCGATGGGTTGCCGCAGGAAAACTGCTTTTTCACCGTGCTGCGGCAGGCGATGGCGGGCGATACAGCGGAACCGGCGGGGGTCTATTTCGGCACCAATTCCGGGTCGGTCTTTGCATCCACCGACGAAGGCGAAAGCTGGGACGAGGTTGCGCGCCACTTGCCCACCGTATTGGGCGTCGAGGTGATGGAACACTAGCTGGCGCTGTGTCGGGGTTCCACCGGTACGAAACGCGCCGCAATGGCCAGCCCGGCAAGAGACAGGGCGCCAGCCGCCAGATACCATCCGAGTATTGTGCGGATTTCGGCGAATTCCATCTGGCCCGCATCCGGCGCGATGCCAGCAGCGGCCCAGAGTGTCGCCACGAACAAAAGCCGCCCGACAAGGCTTTGCACCGACAGGTAGGTGGCGCGGCTTTCGGACGCCAAGAGCGGCTGCACGCGGGCAAGGATGAAAGGCTGCGAAAGCGAGTTCGGCACCATGCGAAAGAGCAGGGCGGCCGAGGCCAGCAGGTTGAGGCTGGCCCAAAGCGTGCCGATCAGGGCGATCTGCATCCCGAAGGCCAAGATCAGGATACCTGCCAGCCCCAGCCGATCGCGGATACGCGGTGCGATCAGCGACACAAGAATGGAAACCATCATCATCACCGCTGTGATCGTGCCACTTAGCATGGGCGCGGTGGCGGCTTGACCGATGCTTTCCAGAGCTTGCAGAATGAAGGGCTGGCCAAAAACAAAGGGGATATGGCTGAAGACATACATCAGAACTGCCAACGCAAAGATCCAGCGCAGGACAGGGTGGGTCAGAGAAGCAGTCAGGGACCGCAGGCGCATGATTTCGACGCCCTCAGCAAATTGGCGATCGGTGCGTGGCGGCTCGACGAAACGAAAGGCGATCCAAACGCCGACGGTCATTGCCAGGGTGCCGGCGGCAAATGGCAACCAGCCCGCGATGCCCGCCATGATGCCACCTGTGAACGCCGAAAGGGCCAGTGCGGCGAAACCGAAACGCCATGCTTTCAGTTCCTGTGCTTCGACCTCGTCATCGCGTCCAAGCGTGGACAACGATTCATAAAGCAGTGCGGTGTCCGTGCCGGACATCAGCGCTCGTGAGGTGCCCAGCAGGATTTGTCCGGCAGCGAAGATGCCAAAACTGTTGCCTGTTGCGATCAATCCTGCCCCGGCAACGCCCGCGACGCTGGCGCCGATCAGGGTCTTTCGGCGGCCGAACCGATCTGAAAACCAGCCCGATGGCACTTCGAGCGCCGATACTGCAATGTCGGCGATCATGTAGAGCAGGATCGCCTCGGCGGCGGAAAGTGTGTTCTGGAAATAGAGAAACCAGACGGCTTGCCAGAAGATCAGGCCATCGAAAAACCTGAACCAAGGGTAAAGGCGGACGGTTCTGGCCGCCCCTTCCCGGTCAGCAATAGCGCTCGACATTCAGCTCTTGCGTGTCCCAATAGCGCGGGCCATGGGCCCAGCCGACCGGCAGGATACGTTCAATCTCGGCTCGGTCGTCGTCGGTCAGGGTGATAGTATCGGCGTCAAGCCACTCGGCCAGATGGTCCGCCGTGCGGGTGCCGGGGATAGGCAGGCAATTGGGGTCCTTGTCCAGCACCCAGGCCAGCGCGACCGAGGCGACCGGCCAGCCCTTGGCATGGCAAAAATCGCGGAATGCGCGGTAGTATTCTTCGTTGTGGCTGTAATTGTCGGCGTTGAACCGCGGCAACTGGCTGCGGAACCCGTCGGCCTGCGCCAGATCATACGGCACGGACATTTCCGTCAGGAACCCGCGCGCCACCGGTGAAAACGGCACGAAGGTTACGCCCAGTTCCGCGCAGGTCTGCAACATGCCCAGTTCGGGAAGGCGGGTCCAAAGCGAGTATTCCGACTGGATCGCCATGCAGGGATGCACCTTCTGCGCCCGGCGCAGGGTCGAGGGCGCGACCTCGGATAACCCGTAGCCACCGATCAGGCCTTCGTCGATCAGTTCGACCATGGTTTCGACGACCTCCTCGATCGGCCGGGTCTTTTCGCGACGATGAATGTAGTAAAGTTCCACCCGGTCCTGACCAAGCCGTTTCAATGAGCCTTCCAGTTCGGCGCGAATATGGTCACGGCTGTTATCAAAGGCCCCGCCGCGCACGATGCCGACCTTGGTCGCGATGACCGGCTTGGCGCCTGTTTGGGCCAAAAACTGGCCGATCAAGTTTTCCGACCGCCCTTCGCCGTAGATATTGGACGTGTCCCAGAAATTGATGCCTGCGTCGATGGCCGCTTGCATGGCGATGAACGTATCTTCGTCCTTGGCCGGGCCAAGCGCGCCGGCAAAGCTCATGCAGCCCAGCCCGATTTGCCCGACTTCGGTGCCGGTTAGCGCCAATTTACGTGTCTTCATGAAAATGCAGCCTCCAAAGCTATTTCGACCATGTCGCCAAAGCTGCGTTCGCGTTGGTCGGATGGGAGTTCTTCACCCGTCTTCAGGTGATCGGATACGGTGCAAATCGCCAGCGCTCGCGCGCCATGGCGGGCGGCAACGGTGTAGAGTTCGGCGGCTTCCATTTCGACGCCAAGGATGCCGTGACGCATCATCTGTTCCATCAGGTCGGGGCGTTCGTCATAGAAGCAATCGGACGAATAGATGCCGCCGACATGCACTGTCTTGCCGCCCGCTTCGGCCGCTTGGACGGCCGCCCGCAGCAGCGACCAGTCGGCCGTGGGGGCGAAATTGAGTTCCCGCATAATACCGCGCGAAGGTGTCGAAACCGACGACGCGGTGGTGGCTATGACTACGTCGCGCACCTTGACGTGATCCTGCATCCCGCCACACGATCCAATGCGGATCAAGGTCTTGGCGCCAAAGTCGCGGATCAACTCATTAGCGTAGATCGACAGTGAAGGCATGCCCATGCCCGAGCCGTGAACGGTCACGCGGGCCCCCTTGTATTCGCCGGTGTAACCCAGCATCCCGCGGACCTCGTTGACCAGTTTCGCCCCGGTCAGAAATGTTTCAGCAGCCCACCGGGCGCGATACGGATCGCCCGGCATCAGTACGGTTTCGGCGATGTCGCCCTGCTTGGCGCCAATATGTACGGTCATCTGATTTCCCTGTTGCTTGGCAGATATTAGCGCGACAGGGCCGGAGGGCCAGCACAAACGAAAGGACGGGTGACGGCGCGGTGCGCTTGTTTTGGACAGGCAGATTTTTGCGAAAAATCTGCCCCGGCGCGGCGGTGGCAGGGGGCGGTGCCCCCCGACCCCCGAGGTATTTGGGAACCGAAGAAGCGCGGGCGTGGTGCGGCGCGCTGTCAGACTTGCGACTTGATGAAGGTCCCGTTCTGAAGGTCGCGCATTGCCGTCATCAGCTCTTCGCGCGTGTTCATCACGATCGGGCCATGCCAGGCGACAGGTTCCTGGATCGGGCGGCCCGATACCAGCAGAAAGCGCATGCCGTCTGGTCCGGAGGTTGCCGTGATTTCATCACCTGTGTCGAAACGGACAAGCGTGCGGTTTCCCGACAGGTCGCGGATGTTCAGTTCCTGTCCTGCGACCTCTTTTTCGACCCTGACCCCGACAGGCGCGGACGCATCGCGGAACGTGCCGGAACCGGCGAAGATATAGGCGAAGGTGTTTGCGTAGGTGTCCACTGGCAGCAACTTGCGCGTATTCGGCGGGATCGACACGTCCAGGTATTGCGGTTCGGCGGCGATGCCGTCGACGGGGCCGGACTTGCCCCAGAAATCACCGATGATCACGCGGACCTTGGTGCCGTCATCGTCGATCACCTCGGGGATGTCGGAGCCCTGGATGTCCTGATAGCGCGGCGCGGTCATCTTCAGGCTGGACGGCAGGTTGGCCCATAACTGGAACCCGTGCATCTGCCCGGCAATATTGCCGCGCGGCATCTCCTGATGCATGATCCCTGACCCGGCGGTCATCCATTGCACCGCGCCTGCGCCCAGTGTGCCGGTATTGCCAAGGCTGTCGCCATGGTCGACTTCGCCCGCCAGCACATAGGTGATGGTTTCGATGCCGCGATGGGGATGCCAGGGGAAACCCTTGGCGTAATGTTCGGGCACGTCGTTGCGGAAGTCGTCGAACAGCAGGAACGGGTCGGCCTCGTGTGGGTTGTGGAACCCGAAGGCGCGATGCAGGTGCACGCCTGCGCCTTCCATGGTCGGCTGGGCAAGGATTTCGGATCGGACGGGGCGGAAGGTCATTGTGATGTCTCCGGTTGTGTTGCGACAAACATAGGGTGCTGACAGGGCAGGGCAATTGTCAGTCCGCGAACAGGGGCTGTGCATCCGTGATCAGGGATGGAATTCGACATGTAGGTGATCGTCATGGCGCGCGGCGCGGCAGCCCTGAAACCCGAGCCTGGGGCCGGACACGTCAAGCGATGAAGCCAGATGCGGTTCCAGGAACATGCGGCGGACGCGCGCGTCGTTCATGAGCCAGGCGATGGCCGCGCGCATGCGCGCCCGGTCCGGGGTCAGATCACGAATTCGCCGGCCCGCATCACCGGCACTTTCGATCCGTCTGACTTGATCCCGGTTACGTTGAGCTGCCCATGCCCGATCATGCAGTCATGGTGGATCTTGGACTTGTTCATGCCAGCTGCTTCGGGGTCGGCGCCTTCGCTCAGGTTGATCGAATAGGCCATGCCGAACGCGATGTGGCAGGCGGCGTTTTCGTCAAACAGCGTGTTCAGGAAGAGCGTGTCGCATTGGGCGACGGGGGACGAGTTCGACACCAGAGCGACCTCGCCCAGATAGCTGGCGCCTTCGTCGGTGGTGAAATAGTCGCGCACCACGTCCTGACCGGTTTCGGCGGTGATGGAAACGGCCTTGCCATCCTTGAATTCGACCACCAGCCCGTCCACGCGGGTGCCCTGAATGACGGAGGTCATGGAAAACACAGCCTTGCCGTTCACGCGGTTGCGGTCGGGCATGGTAAAGACTTCCTCGGTCGGCAGGTTGGGGGCGTAGGTCAGCCCATTGGGCCGGGTTTCGTCGCCGCCGACCCAGCGGTGGCCCTTGGCGAGCCCGATGGTCAGATCGGTGCCGCCGCCTTCGAAATGCAGGGCATCGAAGGCGTGGGTTTGCAGAATCTTCTGGCGGCGCTGCAATTCCTTGAAATCGCGCCTCCACGCCGCGGTCGGGTCGTCTTCGTCGATGCGTGTGGCGCGGAATATCAATGACCACAGTTTTTCCAACGCCGTGTCCGGGTCGTCGTCGGGAAGACCTCGGCAGCCCAGGCGGGTGTAGCGCAGGCGACGATGGACCAGTTGGTCGATGTCGTGATGGCATTCATCAGCGGTCGGTTGGCAGTGGCATTGGCGCGCGCAATCCGGCCAACCTTGTCGGACGGTTCGGCGGCCAGCAGCGACGGGGTGTCGCCATAGATGCCCAGACGCGCCAGGCGGCCGGCCCTGGCTTCCTCGGCCAGGGCATTGACCAGAAATTCGGGCGCGTAATCCAGCGCCCCGTCATTGCCGAACCGGTATTTGGCGAGTGTGACGCGATCATCTGCGATGAAGGTCAAAACGTGGGCCGCGCCGGCGCGATAGGCCTCTTCGACAACCAGTCGCGTCAGGGGCAGTCCGGAAGCTGGCGCGGTCAGGTACAGCACTTGCCCCGGCTGGACATTGACCCCGAACCTGACGGCGAGTTTGGCAAGTTTCCCGAGTTTGGCGTCGAAATCGGCGATCATGGCGGCGTCCTTTCTTGGTTGCCACCTGATTTCACGTGATCCGGAGGCGCGCAAGATGCATCGCCCCAGCCCGGGGCTATTCGGCGGCCACCGCCGCCGGATCGAGGATCGCAACGATGTCGGCCATGATCCGGTTCAGCTCGAAATCCTTGGGCGTATAGACGCGGGCCACGCCCATCGCGCTGAGCGCCTCGGCGTCTTCGTCGGGGATGATGCCGCCGACGATGACGGGGATGTCGTCCATACCTGCGGCGCGCAACTGGTCCAGCGTGTCGCGCACCAGCGGCAGGTGCGACCCCGACAGGATCGACAGACCGATCACGTCGGACCCCTGTTCGCGTGCGGCGTCCACCAGTTCGGCGGGCGTCAGTCGGATGCCGTCATATCGCATGTCCATCCCGATATCGCGCGCGCGTGCAGCGATCTGTTCTGCCCCGTTGGAATGGCCGTCTAGCCCCGGCTTGCCGACCAGGATGCGCGGGCGGCGGCCCAGCCGGTCGGACAGACCGGTGACTATGTCGCGGATGTCATCCAGACCTTCGGTACGGTTCGATGGGCTGGCGGAAACTCCGGTCGGCCCGCGATACTTGCCGAAGGCCGAGCGCACGACCTCGCCCCATTCGCCCGTCGTTACCCCGGCCTTGGCCGCCGCGATGGAAGGTCCCATGATATTGGCGCCCGTGCGCGCGGCGTCGCGCACCGCGGCGAGCGCGGCCTCGACGGCCCGCTTGTCGCGCGCCGCTTTCCATGCTGTCAGCCGTTCGATCTGGTCGCGTTCGGCGGCTTCGTCCACCTTCATGATCGCGCCGTCGCCGGTGCCAAGTGGGCTGGCTTCGCCTGATTGCCATTTGTTCACGCCAACGACAGTGGTTTCGCCTGCTTCGATGCGCGCGATGCGTTCGGCGTTGGCCTCGACCAACCGGCCCTTCATGTATTCAATGGCGCCCACGGCACCGCCCATGCCGTCGATCTGTGCAAGTTCCGCCCGCGCGCCATCCTTCAGCGCCTGAACCTTGGCGTCGACAACCGGGTTGCCATCGAAGAGGTCGCCATATTCCAACAGGTCGGTTTCATAGGCCAGAATCTGTTGCATGCGGATCGACCACTGCTGGTCCCAAGGGCGCGGCAGGCCAAGCGCTTCGTTCCAGGCGGGCAGTTGCACGGCGCGGGCGCGGGCGTTTTTCGACAGGGTCACCGCCAGCATTTCCAGAAGGATGCGATAGACGTTGTTTTCGGGCTGCTGTTCGGTCAGGCCCAGTGAATTGACCTGAACACCATAGCGGAACCGTCGATATTTCGGGTCGGTGACGCCGTAACGTTCGGCGGTGATCTCGTCCCACAACTCGACGAAGGCGCGCATCTTGCACATCTCGGTGACGAACCGGATGCCGGCATTCACGAAAAACGAGATGCGGCCGACCATTTCGGGGAAGTCGTCTGCCGCGACCTTACCCTGCAAGTCGTCCAACACCGCGATCGCAGTGGCCAGCGCATAGGCCAGTTCCTGTTCCGGTGTCGCGCCGGCCTCCTGCAAATGATAGGAACAGACGTTCATCGGGTTCCATTTGGGCAGGTGTTCGCGTGTATAGGCGGCCACATCGGTGATCATGCGCAGCGACGGTTTCGGCGGGCAGATATAGGTGCCGCGCGACAGGTATTCCTTGATGATATCGTTCTGCACTGTGCCTTGCAGTTTGGACACATCGGCGCCCTGTTCTTCGGCCACCGCGATATAAAGCGACAGCAGCCAAGGCGCCGTGGCGTTGATCGTCATCGAGGTGTTCATCTGTTCCAGGGGGATCTGGTCGAACAGCGCGCGCATGTCGCCCAAGTGGCAGATGGGCACGCCGACTTTGCCGACCTCGCCGCGCGCAAGTTCGTGGTCGCTGTCATATCCGGTCTGCGTGGGCAGGTCGAAGGCCACGGACAATCCCGTCTGGCCCTTTTCCAGGTTGGACCGGTAAAGCGCATTGGATGCGGCGGCGGTGGAATGGCCGGAATAGGTGCGGATCAGCCAGGGACGATCGGCTTGGCGATCGGACCCACTGGGTTTGCTTTCTTTGGTCGTCATGCCGCCTCACAGAATCAATTGCGCAATTTTATTTCGTCAGCGGCTTTTTTCGGAAAATTATCGACCCCTGTCAACACGCTGCGGCGCGGCAAAGCACATGCAGCAACACTGCCGGAGCAATTGACAGTGCACGGCAAAACGGCACTGTGGCGGGATGAATTCGCCTGTCACATTGCCACTGTGGCTTCTGATCCTAATCCTGGCCTTCGCGGCGGTGACTTTCGCGTCGCATTTCCTTTTCCCGTCCGTCCGGTGGTTCCTGAGACGACGCGCCGAAAAGGTTATCGCCCGGTTGAATGAACGCCTGGCGCGCCCCATCGAACCGTTCAAACTGCTGAAGCGCCAGGACACCATCCAGCGGCTGATCTACGACCCCAAAGTGGTCGAGGCAGTCACCGAATATGCCCGAACGAATGGGGTGCGCGAAGACGT
>JBNKYL010000191.1:0-15964 GCA_050300875.1 Paracoccaceae bacterium | reverse complement strand
ATCATCGGCACCTCGCGCGGGGGGCTGATCGCCATGGTATTGGCGGCAACGGCGCCGGGCCGACTGATCGGTGTCTGCCTGAACGATATTGGCCCCGTGATCGAACAGACCGGCTTGGACGTGATTGCCAATTATATCGGTCAGAACCCGCCCTTTCCGAACCACCAAGACTATGCCCGTGTCAAGCCGGCTGTCATGCGCGGTTTTGCCAATGTGCCGCCGGAACGCTGGTTGGCCGAGGTACGAAACCAGTCGACCGAAACACCCAACGGGCTGGTTGTTAACTACGATCCGGCCTTGCGCGACGCCTTTATGGCATCCGCTGCCTCGGCAGCAGATACACCGAACCTGTGGCCCTTGTTCGATGCGATGCGCGACATGCCGCTTGCGATCATTCGCGGGGCCAATTCAGACCTTTTGTCACCCGAAACCACGGCGGAAATGGTGGCTCGTCACCCCGGGGCCATCCTGGCAAATGTGCCGGACAGGGCGCATGTGCCGTTTCTGGATGAACCCGAGGCGCTTGCCGCCATTCACGAATGGATCGGTCAATGCAGGTCACGATAGACGACATCCGCGCCGCTTCGCAACGCGGCGCTGGCGTCGTCCGGCGTACGCCGCTTTTGTCTTCGCCCTTTCTGGACGAGCTGGCGGGCCGCCGGGTCTGGGTGAAATCCGAATGCCTGCAGCATACGGGCAGTTTCAAGTTTCGCGGGGGATGGTCAGCGGTTTCCGCGCTGCCAGATGCGCAACGCGCGCGCGGGGTTGTGGCGTTTTCGTCGGGCAACCATGCGCAAGGCGTGGCCCGGGCCGCACATTTGCACGGTATCCCTGCGGTCATCATAATGCCCGCCGACGCACCACGCATGAAGATCGAAAACACGCGCGGCTACGGGGCCGAGGTCATCCTTTATGACCGCGAAAAGGAAGATCGCGATGCCATTGGCGCGCAATTGGCCGACAAACGCGGGCTGACGCTGATAAAGCCGTTCGATGAACCCATGGTTATTGCGGGCCAGGGCACGGTCGGGCTGGAGATCGCGGAACAGGCGGCCGAGGCCGGTATCGGCCCGGCCGAGGTCATCGTGCCTTGTGGCGGCGGCGGGCTGACGGGCGGCATCGCGCTGGCGTTGGCCAGCGAAGCGCCACATATGCACGTGCGCCCGGCCGAACCGAAAGGGTTTGATGATGTCGCACGTTCGCTGGCCGCCGGTGCAATCCAGCGCAACGGTGCCATGGCCGGGTCAATCTGCGATGCGATCCTGACACCCGCGCCCAGCGATTTGACCTTTTCGCTGATTGCATCGCATTGCCTGCCCGGGCTGGTCGTGACCGACGATCAGGCTTTGCGCGCCATGGCCCTGGCCTTCGAACGTCTGAAGGTCGTTATCGAACCCGGCGGCGCCGTAGCCTTGGCTGCAGCACTATTCCTGGGTGATCAATTGGGCACCGATGATGTGATATGCGTGGCCTCCGGGGGCAATGTTGATGCGGGCATGTTTGCCCGGGCCCTGGACACCAACTGATCGGGCGAAACCAGGCGGCAAGGATTACAGAATATGAACATACTTCAACTTGACGACGTTGCGATTCATTACGCCGTCACTGGCGATCGCGATGGCGCGCCGGTGGTGTTTTCCAATTCATTAGGCACGGACTTCAGGTTGTGGGACAAGATCCTGCCATTGCTGCCGCAGGGCTTGCGCATCATCCGCTATGACAAGCGCGGGCATGGGTTGTCGTCCTGTCCGGACGGCCCCTATGGCATGGGCACCTTGGTGCGCGATGTCGAACGGTTGATGGATCATCTGAACGTGCGCGACGCGCTGTTTGTGGGTCTGTCCATCGGCGGCATGATCGCGCAAGGGTTGGCGGCCAAGCGGCTGGATCTGATGCGCGCGGTGGTGCTGTCGAACACAGGTGCCAAGATCGCGACACGCGACATTTGGGATCAGCGCATCCGCGACGCGCGCGCTGGCGGGGTCGAGGCGCTGGCCGATGCCACGATGCAGCGCTGGTTTTCCGACAGCTTCCGCGCCAGCGATGAAATGCTGGCCTGGCGCAACATGATGACCCGGACACCTTTGGAAGGGTTCCTGGGCTGTTCGGCGGCGATTGCCGGGACCGATTTCATCACGCCGACATCCGGGCTGCGCCTGCCAGCTTTGGGCATTGCAGGGTCCGAAGATGGATCAACGCCCCCGGATCTGGTCCGGGAAACCGTTGACCTGATCCCGGGGTCGAAATTCCACCTGATCCGAGGCGCCGGGCATTTGCCCTGCGTTGAGGCGCCGGAGGAATATGCGCGCGTGCTGACCGAGTTCATGAAGGACATCGGGCATGTCTGACGCAGCCAGAACAGACGCGCAGGACAATGGCTGAGTTCCTTCTGGTGCACGGGTCCTGTCATGGTGCCTGGTGCTGGCGTGACCTGATCCCGGAGCTTGCAGCTTTGGGCCACGTGGCCCGCGCCATCGATCTGCCAGGCATGGGCGATGATCCGACCCCGATCGAAGAGGTCACTTTCGATCACTACAGGCATAGCATTCAAGTCGGGTTGGACGCCTTCGACGGTCCGGTTATTTTGGTCGGCCATTCGGCGGCGGGCTACCCGATTTCCGCCGTGGCAGGCGCGCTACCTGCCAAGATCGCGCGGCTTGTCTATCTTTGCGCCTATGTGCCTTCTGCGGCCAAATCCATGATCGACCGCCGGTTTGAAACCTCTGAGCAGCCGCTGCATGGGGCGCTGGAGCGTTCGGCAGATCGGCAAAGCTACTGGCTGAACGACAGTCAATTGCGACGCTGCATGTATGGCAAGTGCAGCGACGAACAGATCACATTCGCCCGAAGGCGACTGCGCCCGCAGCCAATAGCGCCGCAACAGGCCGTGGTAGATATCACGCCTGCCCTGCGCGGCGTCGCAAAATCCTACATCCGTTGCCTGTCAGACGGAACGATCCCACCGGATTTTCAGGCCCGGATGGCAGACGCTTGGCCGGAAATGACACGCCATGATATAGACAGTGATCATTCACCTTTCTTTTCGCGGCCAATGGCTTTGGCAGCGCTCTTGGACAGGATCGCCAGCCAATGACCAAGCCCTGCATAATCTGTGTGGCGATTACCGGCTCAGTGCCGCAAAAGGCCGACAATCCCGCAGTGCCGATCAGCGTCGACGAACAGATTGAATCGACCCGCGAAGCCTTCGACGCGGGCGCGAGCATCGCCCATTGCCACGTGCGCAACGATGATGGATCGCCCACCAGCGACCCGAACAGGTTCGCAGCACTGCTGAACGGGATTCAGGCTGCATGCCCCGGAATGATCGTGCAGCTTTCAACCGGTGGCCGTTCAGGTGCCGGGCGGGAGCGCGGTGGCATGCTGCCACTCTGCCCGGACATGGCATCGCTTTCGGTCGGGTCGAACAATTTCCCGACGCGGGTCTATGAAAACCCGCCCGATCTGGTGGACTGGCTGGCCGGTGAAATGGTGACCTACGGGATCAAGCCAGAGGTCGAGGCCTTCGATTTGTCGCATATTTTTCAAGCCGCGAAGATGCACGCCGATGGGCGCATCCCGGCCACGCCTTACGTGCAATTCGTCATGGGAGTGAAAAACGCAATGCCGGTGGATCGTTTGGTTTTCGAGTTCTACTTGGCCACAGTGAAACGGTTGTTCGGCGCGGATGTGAATTGGTGCGCCGCGGGGATCGGGGCTGGGCAGATCGTGGTCAATGAATGGGCGATTGCGGCGGGCGGGCATGTGCGCACCGGGTTGGAAGACAACGTGCGGTTGGACCGCGACAGGCTTGCGCCATCCAACGCTGCGCTGGTCGAACGTGCAGTGGCCCTGTGCGACCGCTATGACCGGCCCGTAGCCAAGACGGCCGAGGCACGGGCGATGCTGGGGCTACGCCCGGCCTGATTGCCGCTCGTCGATGGCCGTTTCCAACGCAGCTTGATCCAACACGCCCCGCCCCATCGCGCACATTGCGCGCAGCAGGCGCGCAAAGGCCTGTTCGGCACGGGTTGCGCGGTTTCGGGCACGCAGGTGGCCGTGGACAAGACCCAATTCTTCATGACACACCGCAACGCCACCTTCGGCCCGAATACGGTCGACGAAGGCACGGGCATGATCCGCCAAAGGGTCGCATTCGGCGGGGGCTGCGTAAACAGGCGGAAGACCTGACAATGATGGCGCGTCCATTGGCGCGTGCGGCCCGCCTTTGCCCCGCATGTCCAGATAGGCGCGCAGTTCGTCCGCCGACAAAAGCGGTGCATTGGCGTGGCGGGTCATGGATGAGAAATCCGTCGATTGCGCTAGGCTCGGGTAGATCAGCGCCAGCCCGGCCAGATCATCGGCACCGCGATTGAGCACCGCCAAGGCTGCCGCCAGGAAGCCCCCGGCGCTGTCGCCTGCCAGGAGGACCGGCGCTCGGGTTTCACTGCGCAGAATATCCAGAGCCGTGGCACAATCGGTCAGGCTGTCGGCGCGCGAATGTTCCGGTTGCAGGCGATAGTCTACCGCGACCACGTCGAACCCGGTGCCTTGGCAAATGTCGGCACAGACATCGTCGTGACTGTCCAACCCGCCCAGCACGTTGCTGCCACCATGCATGTAAAGAACCGATGCGCGCGCGTCTGACTGTGTGCGCCGGTAATGGCGCAACGGGACATGGCCAGCCAGCCTGTCCCGCGCGGTCACGTCTGGTGGGTAGCCCCGAACAAAGGCGCGGCACATGGCGTCATAGATGCGGCGTTGTTCTTCGATGCCCTTGCCGTAGGTGTCTGGCGGATACCAACTGTCGGTTTCATCGATGAAGGCCAAGACATCCGAATCCAGATAGGCGCGGTATTGCGCAGGTGTCATGGGCGTCGCGTTGGTCATACGTGAAGCCAAGCGCATGCTGGCAGGCGGGTCAAGCCTGCCCTGCGCGGCGCAAGGCGCGAGGTGGGGCACCAAATTCGGCGTGGAAGGCGCGGGTCATGGCAGCAGCATCCATGTATCCGCAGCGCACGGCGATTTCGGCAACGCTCAACCCGGTTTGTTCGACATAGCGGCGCGCCGCGGCCAGCCTCATCCGGCGATAGACATGTCCCGGCGGCAGGCCCAGTTCGGCGCCGAAATGGCGCACCAGCCGCGATGCCGGAACGCCCAGAAGACGAGCGATGCCTTCGAGCGGCAAGGGGTCTTCAAGGTTGTCGCGCATGACCGATATCGCCGCTGTCACCAGCGCCCCCTGCCCCATGGGAGGTGCTTCAGGCAAGGGCGCTTCGACCCCAGCAGAACCGTGCATGAGGAACGCCGCAACCTCCAAAGCGGGAAGCGGACCGTGATCATCCCGGATCATGTCGATCACCAGGTCAAAGGCGGTCATTGCCCCGGCGCAGGACCAGATCGCTCCGTCGCGCACGACCCGGCGGCGTTCGGCGGTCACGTCGGGAAAGGTTTCGGAGAAATCTTCCAGTTCCTGCCAGTGGATGGTCGCCCGTTTGCCCGACAACAGCCCGGCCGAGGCCAAGAGCCAGCTGCCCGCGTCCATGCCAACCATCACGCGGTAGCGCCGCGCCGCTGCGCGCAGGGCGGGTGCAGCAGCGCCCGCAATGTCGCGAAATCCATAGGATGGCAGGACGAAAAGCACATCGCCTTTTCCGCCAACGCCAAGCGCGGCATTGGCGGCGACAGGCAGCCCCGAAGATGATGTTACCGACGTGCCGTCCAGGGTCAGAAACTGCCAGTCATAGGCGCGCCGTCCCAACAAAGTATTGGCCGCGCGCAGCGGTTCGACGGCATTGGCCAGGCAATGGTTCGAAAACCGATTGAACAGCAGGACGCCCACGCGCTTGACGAATTTTTCGGTCGTCTCGGATTCCTGCATGATCTTGTGCTGTTTATGCATGATGTGCCTTTGCCACTTCACTAGGCTTTCCTGCAAGTCAGAAATGGGAGGGCGATCATGCCGCTGAACATGAACCGCGAGGTCTTTATTACCTGTGCTGTGACCGGGTCGGGCGGAACGCAGGACCGTAGCCCTCATGTGCCGCGAAGCCCCCAACAGATCGCCGAAAGCGCAATCGCGGCGGCCAGGGCCGGGGCGGCGGTGGTGCATTGCCATGTCCGCGATCCCGAAACCGGGCGTCCGGCGCGCGACCCGAAGCTATACCGCGAAGTCACTGACCGCATCCGCGACAGCGCCACGGATGTGGTCCTGAACCTGACTGCGGGGATGGGCGGCGACATGATCTTTGGGCCACCCTCGGCCCCCCTTCCATTGTCGAATGGCACCGACATGGCATCTGCCGAAGAGCGGATGGAACACGTCGCTGACTGCCTGCCCGAAATCTGCACGCTCGACTGCGGCACGATGAACTTCGCCGAGGCTGATTACGTCATGACCAACACGCCGGGCATGCTGGATGCGATGGGCGGGATGATGACCGAATTGGGTGTGCTGCCCGAGATCGAAGCCTTTGACACCGGGCACCTGTGGTATGCCAAGAACCTGGTCGAGCGCGGTGTGCTAAAAAGTCCGGCGCTGGTACAGTTATGCATGGGCGTGCCCTGGGGCGCGCCTGATGACCTGAACACCTTCATGGCCATGGTCAACAACGTACCCGCTGACTGGACCTGGTCGGCCTTTTCCATCGGTCGCAATGAACTGCCCTATGTGGCAGCATCGGTTCTGGCGGGCGGCAATGTTCGGGTCGGGCTGGAAGACAACCTGTGGCTCGACAAGGGCGTACTGGCGACTAACGAAGACCTCGTGACGCGCGCGCGCACGATCATCGAAGCCATGGGCGCACGCGTCATCGGGCCAGAAGAGGTCCGCGCCAAACTGGGCCTGACCAAGCGCGCACCGCGTGGGTAGCCGATGCAGCTAGGCGCGCGTGACCCGGCATTGATAGCAGTTGTTCGCCGCCGACCGGATATCGACAAAAGCGATGTTCGGTCGGTCCAGCAAATGCGCGGCATATGCCGGGATGTCGGGCGTTGGCGTCACCTTGCCGGTGCCGTAACAGATGCGTTCATCAGCGGAGTATCCCCGCACGATATAGCCAGGCGATTGCAGGATCGCGGGCAGCTCAGGGCCAGGTTCATGCGCGGGGCAGTCATCTTTACACAGGAAAATCGGGCCGGTTTCCGCATAGGGGTTTGCAGTCAGGAACGGCCTGTGCGCCAGAATCAGGTAGGCCGCGCCTGTCGTGATCATTTCAAGGCAGTGGCGGCAAGGCACGCCTTCGCCATCCGAAATGTGGGCTTCGACCGGTTCGCCATAGCTGTCTTTCATGGTCTGGCGGATGCGGGTTACGGCGGCAGTGGGCAGGCCATGAAAAGTGATTGCCATTGTCTTTCTCCTTTGCGCCTTATTGGCCGCAAGAGGTCGCATCATGCGACCCGGAACATGCGCAAAGGCGCAGCAATGGGAGGACGGACTACATGACCAACAAAGTGCTTATCACCGCAGGGGCAGGCGGGATCGGGCTGAGCGTTGCCAAGCGTTTCCTTGGGCAAGGGGCGCAGGTGGCCATCTGCGATGCAGATGCCGAGGCCGTCGATGCTTTTGCCCATGCCCATCCCGAAGCCATTGCCGAATGCGTCGATGTCACTGACGAGGCCGCGATGGACGCATTCCTGGCCCGTGTTGGCGCAGAATTCGGCGGCATCGACGTGGTGCATGCCAATGCCGGGATCGGCGGGCCAGCCGGCACAATCGACGAGATCGGGTTCGAGGACTGGCGCAAGACCGTCGATGTCAGCCTGCTGGGCACTTACTTGACGTGCCGCTGGGCTGCGCCAATCATGCGCGAACAGCGGTCTGGCGTCATGGTGTTGATGTCGTCGACCGCCGGGCTTTTCGGCTTTCCCTACCGGTCGCCCTATGCGGCGGCGAAATGGGGGATCATCGGTCTGACCAAGACGCTAGCGATGGAGCTGGGCGAATTCAACATCCGCGTCAACTGCATCTGTCCCGGTCCCGTCGAAGGCGCGCGCATCGACCGGGTGATCGCCAATGAGGCCAAGGCGCGCGGCGTGTCCGACAACGTGGTACGCGACAATTTCGTGGCGCGGCTGTCGATGAAACAGTGGATCAGCCCCGAAGACATTGCAGACATGGTGGAGTTTCTGGCCAGCGACAAGGCATCCAAGGTCAGCGGCCTGGCCGTGCCGGTTGATGGCCACACCGAAGGCCTGGGCTGATGCGCATACTCTGTTACGGCGACAGCAACACCTTTGGTACGCCGCCGCTTGCAGCTTTGGGCGAAGACCGACGTTATGATGCGGCGACGCGCTGGCCCGGCGTGATGCGTGCTGAGCTTGGCGCTGGGTACGAGGTAATCGAGGAAGGGCTGCCGGGCCGCACCACATGCCACCCGGACCCAGTTGAAGGCGCGTTCATGGATGGGTTGGCGGTGCTGCCTGCCATCCTGAAAAGCCACAAGCCGCTGGACCTGGTGTTGATCATGCTGGGCACGAATGACCAGAAGGAACGGTTTTCGCTGACCGGCTTCGACATAGCCGCGGGCATGCGCAACCTGGCGCAATGTGTGCCCGGTTTTGTGCCGAACGCCAAGCTCCTGCTGGTCTGCCCGCCGCCCGCCTTCGAGGCCGGCTGTCTGGCCGAAATGTTCACAGGCGCCGCCGAGCGCGGCAAGACCATGCCGAAATGGTACGCCCATTTCGCCGCCGAAACCGGGGCCGCGTTCTTTGACGCCGGAACGGTCGCGGCCTGCGACCCGCTGGACGGCGTGCATTTTTCCGAGACAACCCATGCAACACTTGGCCGGGCCATGGCCGCCGAGGTGCGAAAGGCGCTGGCCGAATGAACGAAAGGGACATGGCGCAGGTATTGATCGACGGGGGCAGCATGACCTGCGCGGTGCCGTTTTTCGGCGATCACGTCGTTTCGCTGGATGCCGAAGACAACCCCGGCCTGTCCGTCGATACCATCGAGCGCCTGCTGACCCGGTTCCTCGCGTTCGGCAAAGCCAACCGGCTGGCCGCGTCGCACCACGTCCATGCCTATTTCAAGGATCTCTCGGACGAGTTTGTACAGGACGCCCTTTCGCCCGGGCAAACCCCACCTGCCACACCCGACGATGTCTGGCGCCTTGTAACGCCCGGCCCTGTCACCAATCGCAACGCCTATGGCGATCCTTCGCTGACGGACACCGTTTACATGTCATTCCACGATAACAGCACGACGGCCTAACCAAACAGGGACAGAACATTCATGGCTCAAACAGTATCCATCATCGGCGGCGGCGTCATCGGCGGGGCCTGGGCCGCGCGGTTCCTTCTGAACGGCTGGGACGTGCGGATATTCGACCCCGACCCGGAGGCGACGCGCAAAATCGGCGAGGTCATGGCCAATGCGCGCTATGCGCTGCCGATGCTTTATGACACAGCGCTGCCGCCCGAAGGCGAACTGACCTGGCACGAAACGATCTCGGACGCTGTCAAAGGCGCGGATTATATTCAGGAAAGCGTACCCGAACGGCTGGAGCTGAAGCGGAAGGTCTATCAGACCATCCAGGAACATTGCGACCCGGACGCTATCATCGCGTCATCCACATCCGGATTCAAACCGTCCGAGTTGCAGGGCTGCGCCACCCGGCCCAACCAGATCGTCGTCGCCCACCCGTTCAACCCGGTCTACCTGATTCCGCTGATCGAACTGGTGCCGTCCGACAATAACCCTCCCGAAATGGTTGCTCACGCGCAATCCATCCTGAAATCGGTCGGCTTCTACCCCCTGCATGTGCGCGCCGAGATTGACGCCCACATCGCCGACCGCTTCCTGGAAGCCGTCTGGCGCGAAGCGCTGTGGCTCGTCAACGACGGCATCGCCACGACCGAAGAAATCGACAACGCCATCCGATATGGGTTCGGTCTGCGTTGGGCGCAGATGGGCCTGTTCGAAACCTACCGGATCGCCGGGGGCGAGGCCGGTATGGCGCATTTCATCGAACAGTTCGGGCCATGCCTTGCCTGGCCTTGGACGAAACTGATGGACGTGCCCGACCTAACGCCGGAACTCGTCCAGAAAATTGCGGACCAGTCCGACGCGCAATCGGGCATGCATTCGATCCGCGAACTGGAACGCATCCGCGATGAAAACCTTGTCGCCATGATGCGCGCCCTGCGTGGGCGGGGACGCGCGGCCGGGGCGATCATCAGGGATCACGAGGCGACATTTGCGCCCGATCGCAGCGCGCCCTTCCCGTCCGCACCGATCGTCAGCGTTCGGTCCACCGTCCCGGTCGACTGGACCGATTACAACAATCACATGAACGAAAGCCGATACGGGCAGGTCTGGTCGGATGCGGCCGATGACATCATGATGCGGCTGGGTGCGGATCAGGCCTATATCGAAGGCGGGCTGTCCTATTTCACCGTGGAAACCAATACGCGTTTCATTGTCGAGGCGCATGCAGCCCGGCCCTTTAGGGTCGAAACCACCTGCCAGCTGGCCAAGGGCAAGAAACTGAAACTGTTCCACAAGATGCTGGCCGAGGACGACACTCTACTGGCCACCTGTTCCCAGTTTCTGCTGCATGTCTCGCTGGAAACGCGCCGCACCTGTGAACCCACAGCAGAATTGGCCGCACGTCTTGCCGAACTTGCCGCCGCACACGCCGACCTGCCTAACCCCGAAGCCGCGTGATGGATTTTGCCCTGACAGACGAACAGCGGATGATCGTCGAAACGACCCGCTCTTTCGTGGAAAACGAGCTTTTCCCGCACGAAGCCTCGATCGAACGCACCGGCCATCTGCCGATGGAACTGATCAGGGAGCTTCAGGCCAAAGCGATCGAAGCAGGCCTTTACGCGGCCAACATGCCAGAAGAGGTCGGCGGCGCGGGGCTCGATACGCTGACATGGCTGATGTATGAAAAGGAACTGGGCCGCGCCAATTACGCGCTGCACTGGACCTGCGTCGCCCGGCCGTCGAACATCCTGCTGGCTGGGACCGACGAACAGAAGGAGCGCTACCTTTATCCCTGTATCCGTGGTGAAACCTGGGACTGCCTTGCGATGACCGAACCGGGCGCCGGGTCGGACCTGCGCGGGATGACGGCCACGGCGAAAGAGGATGGCGGTGATTTCGTTTTGAACGGGACGAAACATTTCATCAGCCACGCCGATAACGCCGGTTTCGCCATCGTCTTCATGGCCACGGGTGAGGAAGACACGCCGCGCGGGCCCAAGAAGAAGATCACGGCATTTTTCGTCGACAAGGGGACGCCGGGTTTCACAGTGCGCGACGGCTATCGCAATGTTTCGCACCGGGGCTACACAAATTCGGTTCTGGAATTCGACAATTGCCGCCTGCCCAGGTCACAGGTGCTTGGCGAGGTCCACAAGGGTTTCGACGTTGCCAATACCTGGCTGGGCGCCACGCGGTTGCAGGTCGCCTCGACCTGTCTTGGTCGGGCTGAACGCGCCTTCGATCACGCGCTTGCCTATGCCGCAGAGCGCAAGCAGTTCGGCCAGCAGATTTCCAAGTTCCAGGGCGTCAGTTTCAAGCTTGCCGACATGGCGCTGGCGCTGAAGGCCGCGCATCTGCTGACCTGGGAAGCAGGCTGGAAATTTGATCAGGGCACGGTCACCGAGGCGGATATGTCGATGGCCAAGCTCAAGGCCACCGAAACATTGGCCATGATCGCGGACGAGGCGATCCAGATCCATGGAGGCATGGGGCTGATGGATGAATTGCCGCTGGAACGGATCTGGCGTGATGCGCGCGTCGAACGGATCTGGGAAGGTACCTCCGAGATCCAACGCCATATTATCAGCCGCGACCTGCTCAGGCCCATCGGCGGATGACCGGGACTGTCGTTCAGGGGCCGCCGCCCCCCCTTCGGCCCTTGGCCGAATTCACCCCCGGCATAGTTGTGGACAGAAAAAACAGGGTGCCTTTCACCCCTCGCGTATGGCGGCGCTCGTCCGGGGCAAAAGGGCTTCTCCTGTTGTGGTCGCCTGCATGCCTACATGTTCCGCCCAGCCAAAGGGCAACAATCTTTCTAGGATTGCGTTTCTTCTGTTCAAAAACATGTCCGCCGGAGGCTCCCGAACCGGCTGGCAACGCCGGGATTGACCGATGAGCGCCCGGATGGACCGGTTGCTACGCCCGGCTTCCATCGCCGTTATCGGCGGCGGCTTCTGGTGCACCAATGTCGTTGCCCAATGCCGCAAGATGGGCTTCAAAGGCCCGATCTGGCCCGTGCATCCATCCCGCGACGAGGTGTCCGGCGAAAAGGCTTTTCGCAGCATTGGCGACCTTCCAGGCGCGCCGGATGCCGTATTTGTCGGCGTCAACCGCGACGCCACGATTGGCGTGCTGGCCGAATTGTCTGCCAGGGGCGCGGGCGGTGCGGTGGCCTTTGCTGCCGGTTTCGCCGAGGCGGAGGCAGAAACAGGCGATGGCCGCGCGCTGCAATCGGCGTTGGTTGAGGCGGCTGGCGAGATGCCGGTCCTGGGACCAAATTGCTACGGGTTCATCAATTACCTCGATGGCGTGCTTTTGTGGCCTGATCAACAGGGCGGCAAGCGGGTAGATCAGGGCGTGGCGATTGTCACGCAAAGTTCGAACATCGCCATAAACATGACCATGGCTGCGCGTGGGCTGCCTTTGGCCTATGTCGTCACGGCAGGCAATCAGGCGCAAACCGGCATGGCCGAGATCGGCACCGGGTTGCTCGATGATCCCCGCGTCACCGCTTTGGGGCTACACATCGAGGGCGTCGGCGATCTTGCCGCGTTCGAGGCATTGGCCCGCCGGGCGTCCTTCATGGGCAAGCCCGTTATCGTCCTGAAGGTGGGCAAATCTGCGGCTGCACAGGTCGCCACCGTATCCCACACGGCTTCGCTGGCAGGGTCCGAGGCCGGGGCAAACGCTTTGTTCCGGCGGTTGGGAATGGCGCGTGCCTCGTCGATATCGGCATTCCTGGAATGCCTGAAGCTGGCCCATATTGTGGGTCCATTGCCGTCGAACCGGATTGCCTCCATGTCCTGTTCGGGCGGCGAGGCGAGCCTGATGGCTGACATGGCTGAACCGTTAGGGCTGGTCTTTCCGGCACTGGACGCCGCGCAGACGTCCGGTTTGCGCGATGCGCTCGGCCCCAAGGTCAGCCTAGCCAATCCGTTGGATTACAACACCTATATCTGGCCGGACACCAACCGCATGGCGGCCACCTTTACTTGGATGATGCAGGGCGATCTCGCGCTAGGCATCGTGGTGCTCGATTTCCCGCGCGGCGATCGCTGTTCGGATGCCGATTGGGCCCATGTCGTCGAGGCCGTTGCGCATACCGCGGAAGCCAGCGGCAAGCGCATGGCAATCCTGGCGAGCCTGCCCGAAACATTGCCGGAGCACTGGTCCGAAGAAATCGCTGCGCGCGGGATCGTGCCATTGTCGGGCATGGCCGAAGGGCTGGAAGCCGTGGCGCTTTGTGCCGGATTGGGCGTGCCTGATCCCGTGCCCCTGATGATCCCGTATTCCAATGGTCCTGCCGATACCCTGTCAGAGGCCGCGTCGAAGTCGCTGCTGGCGGCGCATGGGGTGCCGCTGCCCGGCGCGGCGCAGGCCAGGTCGCCGGACGGGGCGGCGCGCGCGGCGGCGGCGCTGGGGTTTCCTGTGGTTCTGAAAGGCGAAGGGTTTGCGCATAAGACCGAAGCTGGCGCCGTCGTGCTGGGGCTTTCCAACGAAGTGTCGGTGCGCGAGGCGGCGGCGCGGATGGGGTGCGACACGTTTCTTGTGGAACAGATGGTCACCGGGACATTGGCCGAATTGCTTGTCGGCATCACCGTAGATGCAGCGCATGGCTATGTGCTGACGCTGGGCGCGGGCGGACAGTTGACAGAGGTTATGAAGGACACGGCGCATTTGCTGGTGCCCGCCAGAGCCGAGGAAATCCGGGCTGCGATCATGTCGCTGAACATCGCGCCGATCCTGAAAGGCTACCGCGGTCAGCCTGGTGCGGACATCAACGCGATCGTCGATGTCGTGCTTGCCGTTCAGGATTGCGTCGTGCAGGCAGGGGGCGCAATCGTCGAAGCCGAGGTCAATCCGCTTTTGGCCTTGCCGGATGGTGCCATTGCCGTTGACGCATTGATACGAAAGGAAATCCGATGACCGACAGCCCGTTGAAATTGGCACGCGAAGGCGCGGTTCTGGTGGCAACATTGGACCGCCCCAAGGCCAACGCGATCGACTTGGCCACCAGCCGGGTGATGGGCGAAGCGTTTCGCGATTTCCGCGATGATCCCGACCTGCGCGTGCTGGTACTGACTGCGGCGGGCGAGAAGTTCTTTTGCCCCGGCTGGGATCTGAAGGCGGCCGCCGATGGTGATGCGGTTGACGGAGACTACGGCGTAGGCGGGTTCGGCGGATTGCAGGAATTGCCGCATCTTAACAAGCCGGTGATTGCCGCTGTCAACGGCATCGCCTGTGGCGGCGGGCTGGAACTTGCCATTTCCGCTGACATCATTTTGGCTGCCGATCATGCCACGTTTGCTCTGCCGGAAATCCGGTCAGGCACGGTCGCCGATGCGGCCAGCCTGAAGCTGCCCAAACGCATCCCCTATCACATCGCCATGGACCTGTTGCTGACCGGGCGCTGGATGGATGCCGAAGAGGCTCATCGTTGGGGGCTGGTCAGCAGGGTCGTTCCGGCGGCGGAACTGATGGACCAAGCGATGAACCTGGCTCGCGAACTGGCCGCGGGGCCGCCTTTGGTGCAGGCGGCAATCAAGGAAGTGGTGCGTGAAGCCGAGAACATGAAGTTTCAGGATGCGCTCAATCGGATCACCAAGAGCCAGTTCAAGACGGTCGAAATACTTTACCAGTCCGACGACCAGAGAGAGGGCGCGCGCGCCTTTGCCGAAAAGCGCGACCCGGTCTGGAAGGGACGCTAGTCCTGCCGCATATTCACCAATTGCTAGGCAATTTCTGCGCATTGCTGTGATAGCCCGCCGGCTTGTGCGGGCCTACGGGTATGGGCCAAGGTGCCGGGGCTTGAATGGCAACGATCCAGTATGTGCAAACCATCAGCGCACCGTTTTCGGGCTATGGCGCGGACTTGCATGCGCTGACCATATTGCCCGGCACCATGACGCTTTGGGGTTTGGCCGGCTATGGCACAAACCGGATTGCCACTTTCGACGTGACATCAGGCGCGACACATATTGGCGATATTGCCTTGGGCGCCGGGCAGGACGGATACGTCACCGCCAATTATGGGCCGATCACGGCCTATCTTTCCGCCACGCTGACCGCAGAAATCATCAATGTCGCGCCTGCACAGATGCAGGATGGTTGGACGATCTTCAGCCAGAACACGGGGCTTGCCGCTGATCAGGTAACGCTGGTCGGGCTGGACATGGCCGGCAATGATTTTCTGGTTGGCACCGTGGCAGGCGGTGGGGACGGGATTGCGACTTTCTTTCGCGCGGCAAATGGCAGCCTGAGCCTGGTCAGCACGCATTATGATCCGGCGCTGGGACCCGTCAGCGACGTGGCGACGGTTACCGCCTATGGCCAAACATGGATCGTAACGGCAACGCCGGGCGTTGATGCCGTGCAGTCCTACACCGTGGATGCATTGGGCAATCTGACCCATCAGGCCAGCTATGGCGCTATCGAAGGGTTGGGGATCAATAACCCGGCCGCGCTGGAACCCTTCATGATCGGTGGGCAGCCCTACGTTTTGCTCGCCAGCCCCGATACGCATTCGCTATCTGTGCTGCGATTGGAAGGGGACGGCTCATTTACAGCAACCGATCACATTCTGGACGACCTGGGCACGCGTTTCGCCAACCCGGCGGTGATCGACGTGATGCAGTCCGGTGGCAACACATATGCCGTTGCGTCGGGCAGCGATGACGGGTTCAGCCTGTTTCGCATCCTCGGTGACGGGACACTTTCGCTGATCGGCACATATGCCGACACAAATGCCGTGCC
>JBNKYL010000190.1:0-3270 GCA_050300875.1 Paracoccaceae bacterium | reverse complement strand
GACGCCCCCGGCGGCATCCTGTTATCGGGGCATTCCGACGTGGTG
Source organism: Paracoccaceae bacterium (assembly GCA_050300875.1). Classification (GTDB taxonomy): domain Bacteria; phylum Pseudomonadota; class Alphaproteobacteria; order Rhodobacterales; family Rhodobacteraceae; genus CBDCFL01. Next base: position 3,225 of record JBNKYL010000190.1, on the reverse strand, counting down.
CCGGTGGCCGATCAGGACTGGACGTCCGATCCCTTTGAAATGGTCGAACGCGACGGGCTGATCTATGGGCGCGGCGCCTGTGACATGAAGGGGTTTATCGCCGCCACCATCGCATTGGCCGAAACGCTGGATGTGGCGGCGTTGACCCGCCCGCTGCATTTCGCCTTTACCCATGACGAGGAAACCGGCTGTCTGGGCGCGGGCCATCTGGTCGAGGCCCTGCGCGACCACGACATCCAGCCCGATATCGCCATCATCGGCGAACCAACATCCATGCGGATCATCGAAGGTCACAAGGGGTGTTACGAATACACCACCCGTTTCACCGGGCTGGAAGGGCATGGAAGCGCGCCGGACAGCGGCGTGAACGCCGCAGAGTACGCCGCCCGATATGCCATGCGCCTGCTGGAGTTACGCGAGGAACTTAAGGCGCGCACGCCCACGACCAGCAAATTCGAACCTCCCTGGACGACGATCAATATCGGCAAGATTGCCGGTGGCGTCGCCCATAACGTGATCGCCGGCAAGGCCGAGGTCGAATGGGACATGCGGCCCGTGCAGGAAAGCGACGCGGATTTCGTCAAGGACGATCTGGCGGCCTATGTAACCGGTGTGCTGGAACCGGCGATGAAAGCCGTGCATCCCGCCGCCAGCGTCATCACCGAAACCATTGGCGAGGTCGTGGGGCTGGTCCCGATGGACAAGAACGCCGCGCGCGATCTGGTGGCCGAACTGACCGGGGCCAATGCCACCGATCTGGTGGCCTTCGGCACCGAGGCCGGGCTGTTCCAAGGGTTGGGCACCGATGTGGTCGTCTGTGGGCCTGGATCGATCGAACAGGCACATAAACCGGATGAATTCGTCAGCCGTGACCAGATGGCCGCCTGTTGCGACATGTTGGCCAGGCTGGGTGAAAGGCTGACGCGGGCGGGTTAGGCCAGCTGCGCGCGGGTTTTGCGGGTCAACAGCCATTCGGCGACGATCAGGTTCGGCACCCAGCCGAGCCATGCCAGCACATTGGCGGCGTCCACGTAGTCCGGCCCTGTCACCATTATCACCAGCGGCATTTCCAGCCGCAGCATCACCGCGGCAAAGGTCAGCGCAAAGGACCGGATCATCCAGCGCCGGTGCAGCCCGATCCGCCGGGCCATTGCAAGTTGCACAGCCCGTGCGGTGACGCCTATCCACAGCACGGCGAGCAGGCCGAAACCCAGCCCCGCCACGGGCCGTTCGGCCAGAATGCCCAGCGCCATGACCAGCCCGGCCAACCCACCCAGCAGGATCGCGGCGCCATAGGCCCGGCCCATCCAGCGATGCAGGCCCGGTCGGCGTGCGCGCAATCCCTTGAAAAACTGGACCGCGCCCAGCGCCAGGGCGATCGGGGCGGCGATGATATGTGTGTAAAAGGCCGGAAGCCGCAGCTCGATATGGCCTTCCATGCCTGGGAACCCGGCCATGCCGACGGCAAGGAAGCGGAAGGCGACGAGGGCGACCACGAAGCTTAGAAAGACCATCAGGCCGAAAAGGGTTTTGTTCAGGGTCATGTCGCGCCTCTAACTTGACAGTGTAAAGTCAGACATGCCAGTCCATCTTGACGCTGTCAAGTTATTCTGCGCATCATCCCCACATGACGGAAATCCAAGGCAAAAAACCGCATCACCACGGCGACCTTCGTGCGGCGTTGGTCCGCGCGGGGTTGGAAATACTGGACGAATCGGGGCGCGACGCACTGACTTTGCGCGCCTGCGCTGCGCGCGTCGGTGTCAGCCATGCTGCCCCGGCCCACCATTTCGAAGGGCTGCCGGGGCTGTTATCGGCCATCATCGCCGAAGGCTACGCGATCTTCACGGCCACCATGCTGGCCCATCGTGATCGCGCAGAAGATGCCCCACGCGCCCGGTTGCTGGCCATTTGCGATGGCTACATGCAATTTTCGGCCGATCATCCGGGCCTGTTCACGCTGATGTTCAATGCCGGCCACGCGATCCCGCCCAGCGCAGAAATGAGCCAGAACGCCGAAGCCGCCTATGGCGTGCTGCGCGACGCATGCGCGCCGTTCGAACTGGTATCGGACCACCCGCAAAGCACCGAAATGCTGGTCTGGTCGGCAGTGCACGGGCTGGCCAGCCTTCGTCAGGGGCGCAGGTTGTACCCCGGCTATGACGATCAGGGCATGCCAACGATAAGGGATATTTTTCCGCCCCTGCGGCTGCGGGAATGACCCGCCAGATTGGACTTGATCGCCCGTGCGACCCATGTACATCCTGACCCCATGATACAGGTGACCCCCCTTTACGCCGGGCTCTTGGCGTTCTTGTTCATGTGGCTATCGCTGAATGTCGTGCGCGGCCGCCGTCTGCATAAGATTTCTGTCGGCGACGGCGCGGAAAAGGACATGGTCAAGCGGATGCGGACGCAGGCCAATTTCGTCGAATATGCAGGGACCGGCATCATGCTGCTGCTTCTGGCCGAATTGCAGGGGCTTGTTCCTTGGGCGTTGCATCTGGCCGGGCTGGCACTGTTGGCGGGCCGTGTACTGCATGCCTATGGCTTTGGCTCGACCCCGCAGATCGTGCCGCTGCGCAAATGGGGCATGTATTTCACGTTGGGGTCAATCTGCGCATTGGCCGCGATCAACATTGTCATGTCGGTGATCTAGGGGGCCAGATGCTGGAACTTCTGTCAAACCCGGCGGTCTGGGCCTCGTTCTTTACGCTGACGATCCTGGAAATCGTTCTGGGCATCGACAATGTCATCTTCATTTCGATTGTCGCCAACCGGTTGCCGCCGGAACAGCGCAAGCTGGGCCGGACAGTCGGACTGATGGGCGCGCTGGTGCTGCGCATCCTGCTGTTGCTGTCGATTGCGTGGATCGTATCGCTGACCCAACCGGTCCTGACGTTGTTTGGCCATGCCTTTTCGTGGCGCGATTTCATCCTGCTGGCGGGCGGGCTGTTCCTGCTATGGAAAGCCTCGTCCGAGATATTCGACGAGGTCGAGGGCCACGAAGAAGAACAGACCATGGGCCAGTCCACTTTCTTTGCCGTGATCTTCCAGATCATGGTTCTGGACCTCGTCTTTTCGCTGGACAGCGTCATCACCGCCGTGGGCATCGCCGATCATCTGGAGGTGATGATCGCCGCCGTTGTCGTGGCCATCCTGGTGATGATGGTTGCGGCCGAACCGATCGCCAATTTCGTGCAGAACCACCCGTCAACCAAGATG
>JBNKYL010000189.1:0-10892 GCA_050300875.1 Paracoccaceae bacterium | reverse complement strand
CCGGCCGACAACCCGCCGCCGATGAATATCGCATCCGGCGCGTCCAGCCCCACCAGGCAATCGGGTGCCTCGCCCTCGATCAGTTCCAGCTTCGGCACGCCCAGCGCCAATGCGTTCCCAGCGGCCATCGCGCGGCGATCGGCGCGCGGCTCGATCCCGATGGCGCGGGCATAGCGCGCGCTTCGCATCCATTCGACCGCGACCGACCCGCAGCCCGTGCCGATATCCCACAACAGCGCCCCTCGCATCGGCATCAGCTTGGCCAGCGTCACGGCCCGGACCTCGCGCTTGGTCATTGTGCCATCATGGGTGAACAGCTCATCTGCCAAGCCCGGCACACGCGGCAACAGCGCCGCATCCTGGGCCGCCACGCAGTCCACCGCCAACGTGTTGAAGGCCGGGACATCATGCGCCCAGCTTTCGGCTAGCCCGTCGAACCGCTGTTCTCGTTCGCCGCCCATGGCCGCAAAGACCGTCATCCGCGACTGCCCGAACCCGCGTTCGGTCAGGAACCGCGCAATCTGGGCCGGGGTGTCTTCACCCGTCGTCAGGATCAGCAATCGTTGGTCGGGCTGGATAAAGGCGATCATCTGTTCCACCGGCCGCCCATGCACGGTCAGTGTTTCGACATCCGCCATCGACCAGCCCATCCGGGCGGCCGCCAACTGAAACGCGCCGACCTGCGGGTGATAAGTGATCTCGGCCGGATCAATCGCCCGCCCGATCCGTGCGCCAACGGAAAACCACAGCGGGTCGCCCGTGGCCAACACGACAACGCGGCGGCCTTTCAGCGCCCGCAGCTGATCGATCAGCGCATCGAAGGGATGTGGCCAGGACAGGCGTTCAGCGGTCACGGCATCGGACAGCTTGTGGTGTCGCTCTCCGCCGATGATGACCTCGGCTGCTTCGACCACGGCACGGGTGGCGGGCGTCAGCCCGTCCATTCCGTCTTCGCCGATGCCGACAATATGCAACCATGCGCTCATGTGCTTTCCCCCGGAAGGCCAGCGGCCAATGCGTTGACTGCGGCGCTGGCAACGGCTGACCCGCCCCGCCGCCCGCGCAAAGCAACGAAATCGCAGCCTCGTGGGCGATCTGCCAATTCTGCCTTGCTTTCGGCGGCACCGACGAATCCCACGGGAAATCCCAGGATCACGGCGGGCCTAGGCCAGCCTTCATCCAACCGCTCCAGCAGGTGAAACAGAGCCGTCGGCGCGTTGCCGATGGCCACCACGGCCCCGTCAATCTGGTCGCGCCATAATTCCACGGCGGCGGCAGACCGCGTGGTGTCAAGCCCGGACGCCAAGTCCGGCACGCCCACGCCATTCAACGTCACAACCACTTCGTTCTCGGCAGGCAAGGCTCGGCGCATGATCCCGGCAGCCACCATTTCGCAATCACACAGCACCGGCGCCCCGCCTGCCAAAGCCCCAGCCCCGTTGCGAAACGCGCCTTCTGAAAAGGCCAGCCGATCGGCGACCTCGACCATGCCGCAGGCGTGGATCACCCGGATCGCCAGCGCCTGCATGCCTGCATCGAACCGATCCAGCCGCGCTTCGCGCCGGACGGTCGCGAAGCTTTCGGCATAGATCGCCGCGGGGTCTTTCAGGTATGGGCGCATCGCCTGCCTTCTTCTGTTCAAAAATATGCCCGCCGGAGACGCGGATTTTTCAAAGATTCGCTACGCGCGCTTGCGCGCGCTTTCCGGCCCATGCGGATGTTTTGCATGGGGGTATTCGGCGTGGTGATGGTGGTGATGTTCGTGATCGTGGTCATGATCATGGTGGTGGTGATGGTCATGCCCCATATGCAACCGGCATTCCCCGGTGCAGAAATCGATACAGAACCGGCAATTTCCCACCGTCGGCCCCGGTGCAGATGCGCCCTGACCTTCGACATGGTGATGATGGCTTTCCTGCACAGCGCCGACCTCGGCCTCGAAGCCCAGAACCTGCACGCGGTATTTGCAGAGCACGCAATTGGGCGGCGGCACATCGGCAAAGGCGGGGTGATTTTCGCGGTCTTCCGCCCTGATGTGCTTGTGGCCCTCGCCCTCGATGGTCAGCACCTGTTCACGATAGGCACAGGTCCCGCAGTTCGGAACCGGCACGGTGCCGGTCTGTTCCATCACCCGTTCGGCGAAGGTTTCCAGAACTTTCGGATGGTCGTTCAGGTAGCCCGCCTTTTCCCATTGAATGCCCGGATGCTCGGCGGCAACCTGATCGGTGAAGCCATAGATGCGGTCGATCAGGATGCCCGAGAACAGGAAATAGGGGAAAACGATCACCCGGCGATATCCCAACCGCGCGACGTGCTGCAAACACGGCTCGACCAAGGGGAAGGTGACGCCGGAATAACCGACCTCGCACCAGCCAAAGCCCATGCCTTCCCACAACAATCGCGCCACCTTGGCGACATTGCCGTTGGCATCGGGGTCCGACGCGCCGCGGCCGATGACGACCAGGCAGGTTTCTTCGATTGGGGCGGTCCCGTGTTTCACATTGGCCCGGTCCACGGCCTCTTTGATCCGGGCGCCTGCGGCGGCGATCAGCTTGGGGTCGACGCCCAGTTCGCGGCCGTATTTCACCTCTATCCCGTGTTTCGCGGCGTAGCTGTTCAGCACCGTGGGGATATCATTCTTTGTATGCATGGCCGCGAACAGCATCCCCGGCACCGCCAGTATCCGGTCGCACCCTGCTTCGCGCAGGCGGTCCAGACCGTCGCGGATCACCGGGTTGGCAAATTCAAGATAACCATAGTCGACCATCCAGTCGTCAGGCAGATAGCCCGGCAGCTCTTCGGCCAGCACCTTGAATTCATTGACGGCAGCTTGCGAACGTGACCCGTGCCCGCAGATCATCACCCCGGTCTTGCTCATGGCTCAGGCCTCGGCTTCTTCTGCGTCGGTTTCGGGTTCGTCGTCGTCCGACGCGTGAGATTCTTCGGCTTTGCCGCCCTTCAGCCAGCCCCAGGCCGCAACTGCCACAGCCGCGCCCAACGCGACACCTGCCACAACGTGATCGTGTCCAGCCATCTCACCCAGATGCCCGACATGCGCATGTGCCGCGCCAGGCGAAAGAAGGATCAATGCAAGCGCTGTTTTTTTCATCGTCTGGTTCCCCCGTGTCATGGCTACGCAACGGCACAGGACCAGACAGGGATGGCAGAACCGTCCCATTGACGACGCAGCGCGGTAACCCCCTGAATGGGTCGGTTACTTTGCGGCTGCCAACCGTTCTGGCCCCGATTGCCGGAGCTTCGTCACGGTCGGGCATAGCGGGTCAACCGCCATGCCGCAATGGGATTCGTTTTCGAATGATGGCTCAGGCAGACAGGCGGGCGTGATGTGTGGCGACCGCTTCCAGGTCGTCGGGCTGCACTTCGCGGGGCATGACGGCACAGGCATTGGGAATATGCTGGAAAATCGAACCATCGGAAAAGAAGGACGAATTGGACACGAAGATCACCTTGGCGCCGGGGCGGCGGTAACATGCGAAATCGGCGATGGCGATGGCGCTGCCTTCGGCAAGCACCACGTCGACGACGATGATGTCGGGTTCATTGTGCCGCAAATCGTTGATGGCTTGGCTTTCTGACCTCGCCACGACAACATCGGCGCCGTTTCGGGACAGGTGCCTGGCCCAAAGCTCACCAAGGTCCGGATTGCTGACGACAATCAGTACTCGCATTTTCACCTTCGCTTTCCGGCGCGCGCCGCCGGTGACAACATATCCCTTACGAGTGGTTAACAGCTTCTTAATATTTCCCTAACGGAGCGCGCGATTGCGAAACGGGCGAAGATTTGCTCATAAGCGCCGACAAGGATTCGCGCCGGGGACCCCATGACAAGCTGGATTACCATCTGTGACACCTGCAAACGCGACGGCTGGGATGCCGAAACGGCGCAGCAGACCGATGGCGAAAAACTGGCCGCGTTGATCGAAGCGGCGGCAGAAGGCACTACCCTGCGGACCCGGCGGGTATCGTGCACGATGGGCTGCGAACGATCCTGCAACATCATCGTTCAGGCGGCGGGCAAGATCGGATATTCTCTGGGTCGGTTCGAACCCGTGGCAGAAGACGCGCAAGCAATTGTGGAATACGCGGTGATGCATTCAGAAAGCGAAACCGGGCAGGTGCCGTTCCGCCAGTGGCCGCAAGGCGTGAAGGGCCATTTCGTATCCCGCCACGTGCCGGTGCCGGAATGATAAAACGCGATCATGGCGGCAATCTGGATGCAGCCATCGCGCAATTTGGCGGCACACGCGCCGATTGGCTGGACCTTTCAACGGGGATCAACCCTGTGGCCTATCCGGTCGGTGACTTGCCTGTCCACGCGTGGACATCGTTGCCCGACCAGAAAGCGCAGGACCGGCTGATCGCGGCGGCGCGCGCGTTCTGGAACGTGCCGGGTGATGCGGCGGTGCTGGCGGCACCCGGCGCGTCCGCCATCATCCAGCACCTGCCCCGCGTGCTGGGCGTGCCGCGCAAGGTCTGGATCAGCCGCCCGACCTATAACGAATGGCGGGCATCTTTCGAACAGGCCGGATGGTCGGCGCCGGAAAACGACCCGATCGCCGAGGTCGGGGTCTACGTGCATCCCAATAACCCGAACGGGCTCTACGCTTCGCTTGATCCCGAATGGTTCGCATCGCCGCCGACGCCAGAAGCCCAATTCGTCATTCTGGACGAAAGTTTTTGCGATGCCGACCCGGACATGAGCTATGTCGCCCATACCGCCAGCGGACACATGGCGGTGGTCAAAAGTTTCGGGAAATTCTGGGGGCTGGCAGGGGTGCGGCTGGGGTTCGTGATCGGCGAACAATCCCTGATCGACGATGTCGCCGCGCTGATGGGGCCCTGGCCGGTTTCGGGCATCGCGCTGGATGTGGGCGCGCGTGCGCTGGAAGATCGCGCCTGGGCAGACGCCACGATCAAGCGGTTGACCGAAGATTACCAGCGACTTGATGCGCTGATGAAAGCAGCGGGTGCCGGCACGGGATTTGGCACGCATCTGTTCCGCACCTATGCCGTGCGGGATGCCGCCGAATGGCAGGACCGGCTGGCGCGCGGGCATGTGTGGAGCCGTATCTTCCCCTACAACAAGCGCTGGCTGCGGCTGGGCCTACCCCATCCCGACCGCTGGGACCAATTGGAGGCCGCCCTGACATGAGCGTGACACTGGCCCTTATCCTTGACGCGATTTTCGGCGAACCGAAGCCCATCTGGACGCGTCTGCCGCATCCGGCCGTCCTGATGGGTCGCGCGGTGGGTTGGGTTGATGCGCGCCTTAACAAGGGCAGCGGGCGGCGCGGACGCGGCGTGTTCGCTGTCATCGCCCTGAACCTTTTGATGATCTGGCTCGGGCTGGCGCTGATGGCGATCCCGGGATTCGCGGCAGAAGTCATCGTCGGCGCGATCCTGCTGGCGCAGAAAAGTCTGGCCGATCACGTGCGCGATGTGGCCAATGCGCTGGCCGATGGCCTGCCCGCCGGACGCAAGGCGGTCGGCCAAATCGTCGGGCGTGACACAAGCAACCTGGACGAGGCGGCGATTGCGCGGGCGGCGGTGGAAAGCGCGGCCGAAAACTTTTCCGACGGCGTCGTGGCCCCAGCGTTTTGGTTGGCGGTGGCGGGGTTGCCGGGGTTGCTGGTCTACAAGATGACCAACACCGCCGACAGCATGATCGGTTACCGCACCGAGAAATACCTGGAATTCGGGTGGGCCGCGGCACGTCTGGACGATCTGCTGAACCTGATCCCGGCGCGGCTGTCGGCGTTGATCCTGATGATCGCCGCGCAGAAACCCGGCGCTTGGGCCTTCATCCTGCGCGACGCCCCGTTGCACCGGTCGCCCAATGCGGGATGGCCCGAGGCTGCGATGGCGGTGGCATTGGACATGTCGCTGTCTGGCCCGCGCAGCTATGACGGGGTCGCCCGCGATTTCCCCTGGGTCTACCCGGAAGGGCGCAAAGCGGTCGGGGCACCTGCGATCCGGGCCTCGGTCCGAATGCTCTGGCGCGGCTGGGCCGTGGTGCTGGTCCTGTCGCTTCTGGCATGGCTTGTCTGATCGCCCGCGCCTGCTAGGTTGTCCAAAACCTTTGAGGACGAGTTCACGATGCGCCGTTTGATCCTGCCTGCCTTGCTGGCTTTCGCCAGCCCCGTTTTCGCCGCGCCCTGCGGCGGGTCCTTTTCCGGGTTCATCGACGCGATGAAGGCCGAAGCGCAGGCCAAGGGGCATTCGCGGCAGACCGTGAACACGTTCTTTGCTTCGGCCCGGCAGGACCCCGCAACGTTGAAGGCTGACCGTGCGCAGGGGATATTTCGCTGGGACTTCATCGAGTTTTCGCGGCGGGTGATTTCAAGCTACCGTTTGCAAAACGGCCAGAAATACGCTCAGCAACTGGACAGCCTGTTTGACCGGATCGAACGCGATTTCGGGGTGCCGCGTGGCGTGCTGATCGCCTTCTGGGCGTTGGAAACCGACTTCGGCGCCGTGCAGGGCGATTTCAACACGTTGAATTCACTGGTGACCCTGGGCCATGATTGCCGAAGGCCGGAACTGTTCCAGCCGCAGGTGCTGTCCGCCATCGAGCTGTTCGAACATGGTGATTTCGACCCAGCCAACACCACCGGCGCCTGGGCGGGCGAAATCGGCATGGTGCAGATGCTGCCCGGCGATATCATCGAATACGGGCGCGACGGTGATGGCGACGGGCATGTGTTGCTGAAAACATCCGTGCCGGATGCGTTGATGTCAGGCGCTGCGATGCTGCGCGGCATGGGATGGCGACCAAACGAACCCTGGTTGCAGGAGATCGTACTGCCCGCCAAGGGTCTGGACTGGGCCGACACGGGTGTGGAACGCACCAAGTCGGTGCGCGACTGGGAACGGCTGGGCGTCAGGGCGCGCAGCGGATCGCTGGGGGCCGGGGGCCTTCAGGCATCGGTCATCCTGCCGATGGGGCGCAATGGGCCAGCCTTCATCGCCTATCCGAATTTTCAGGTCTATTTCGAATGGAACCAATCTTTCACCTATGTCACCACAGCCGCCTATTTCGCCACGCGGATCGAAGGCGCGCCGGTCTATGATGCGCGCAAGCCTGACCCGGGGCTGGACAGCGACGCGATGAAGGCACTGCAACGCAAACTGGCCGCGCGCGGACATGACGTAGGCGAGGTCGACGGGATCCTGGGATCAGGCACACGCGCGGCCGTCAGGGCCGAACAGATGCGGCTGGGCCTGCCCGCCGATGCCTGGCCGACGGCGAGTTTGCTGAACCGGCTTTGACGCTGCGCCCGCAATACCACGTCCGCCGCGCGGGCGACGACATCCTGATCTGGAACGTAACGCGGCTTGTGGCATTGGCGGCGCATCAGCCCGTGGTCGACTGGCCCCTGTCCGTTATCCGCGAAATGGACGAACCCTACTGGTTCGACGCAACGGGCGAACCCGCGACCACGCGCGCCGTGGCCAAACATGCCCGCCAGATTGCACACGTCGACCTGAGCTATCCGATCCTGATCTGCCCCGAAGGCCGCATCATTGACGGCATGCACCGCGTCGCCCGCGCTTGGCTGGACGGGCACACCACGATCAAGGCAAGACGACTGGACCACCTGCCCGCGCCCGACGCAAAAAACGTTTCACTGGATGATTTGCCTTATGATTTCTGACCGGCCCGGTGGTCAGCCTTCCAGGCAATGGCGCCGGAACGCGCGTTTCAGCATGTCCAGTTCGGCGCGCAGCAGCTCAACTTCAGCGTAGAGGTCGGCGTCAAGGGTTTCGCCGACGGCGACCGAGAAACTGGACAGCGTTTCGCCGGTTTCGCTGTCATTGATCAGAAAGGACTGCACCCCGTCATTGATCCGTTCCGGTGGAAGCGCGATGCGCAGAAACCATTGCCCGGCGCGAGCTGGATCAGCCTCTACCGAGAAACTGCGGATGGCTTCGCCAAGATGTGTCACCTCCAAACTGGGCTCGGCCGCGTTGTCTTTCGAAACCGCCTGCACGACGCCTTCCCAGATGCCGGCGAAGATGCGTGTACGGGCAACGACGAAATCCGACATGGCCTATACCTCCGCCCGTGGACGACGCGACAGGGTGATGTCGCGGATGGTGATCTGGTTCATGTCCGGCGCTTCGAAGATCAGGTCGATCCAGGCGCGTTCGACGCGCTTTTCGTTCAGGTTCGAATATGCCAGGTCGAAATCGACGGCAAAGTGAACCTCATTCAATGGCAACTCGCGGACCACCTGCGCCGTGTTGGGTCCGTTTTTCACGTTCAGGCGTGCGAAGATTTCAAGCGGCTGTTCGCTTTCGATTGCCCCGGCCATGCGGATCAGGTGCCGGCGTTTCAGTCCGGCGATAGCTTCGTCCGGCAGGTCAATGACCAACGACAGGAACGTCCCGTCGAAGCGGAACACATCAAGGCAGGCCCCGAATGGCGCAAGGTCTTCTTCATGCCTGTTGCGCAGCTGTCGAAAGGTCAGTTCGCGAAGCGGGCAGTTGTGGAACAGGACGGCATCCGGGGCAACGCGCGTATTGTTGGCGATCCCGGCATGGCCGGGCTTGTCGGCGGGTTCGCGCCAGAGGTCGGGGCGATAGGCCCAGTCGGAATGCAGCGGGCTGTCGACCGTGTTCGACCCCAGAAGCGGCAGTGCCATGCGGCCCTCGGCCGTGCGCAGCACCCGGTCCGTGGCGCGGCGCAGTTCGCGGGCGCGGTTGCGCATGGCATGCAACGAGACAAGATCCGCGTTTGGCGCAAGCTCCGCCATGCCTTCCAGGCGCCGCAAGGTGCGCTTGTGACCCAGAACCTCCGCCAGGGATGTCAGACGCGGTGCCAAATCTGCCTCAATTCTTGCCTTTGCCTGCGCTTAGCGCAGGAATTGCTTTAAGAAACGAAAATATCGGTGAAAATTCAAGTCGAATGGCCGTGCCTGCGCGGAATGTCACGCGCTGTTGGCCAGACGCAGGCTGCGCGCAAAGGCGGACAACAGCGCCTGCGCACGCCCGTCGTCCAGCGCGTCGCCCGATCGGGCATAGACCGATATCGTCGCCAACCTGCCGCCGAGGTTGAAAAAGCCGCGCCAATAGCTGTTCTGAAAAGCCTGGCCCGGTAGCGGCGTCTTGTCATGGGCGTTGATGATGACGATCCCGTCCTGAAACCCGACCTTGTCGATATCGACGGACGCCGGATCGCCGTCGCGCGCCAACGTTGCGCGCCCCGCATCGGACACGAGGAATTCCTGCAGATCGGCGGCGGCAGATTCCAGTTCCAGCTCGACCGTGTCCGAGATGGCGACGCTGAGCACGGCCTTTTCGGGCGGGCTGGCGGCGCGTGAGGTGTTGGCAATCGACGAACAAGCGCCGAGCAGGGCGAAACTGGTGCCACTGTTCTGCTGGATGCTTGCAGGATCGACGCAATAGCCGTTCGGTCCGCGCAGGGTGACGTTGCTTCCGGCCAAGGTCACGGCGCGCGGCGCAAGCGTTTCGGCATCTCCGCCGAACAGCGACGCATCGAGGCAGCCCTGAAGGGAAAAGCCCACCGCGAGTAACAGCGCGGTGGGCAAGATGCGCCGTGACGTCATCAAAGGTCTGCGTAGACGTGCTTTTCTGCCTTGCCGCCGGGATGGGTCACCGCGCCCAAGCGGGTCGGGCCGACCAATTGCGCGTATTTCCACAGCGCGCCCGAGGCATAGATTGTGTCACGCGGGCCTTTCCAGTCAGCCTTGCGGGCTGCCAGTTCGGCGTCGGTCAGGTCGACACTGATTTCGCCCTTGATGGCGTCGATGGTGATGACGTCGCCGTCTTTCAGCAGGGCAATCGGACCGCCATGCGCGGCCTCGGGTCCGACATGGCCCACACAGAACCCACGTGTCGCACCCGAAAACCGCCCATCGGTAATCAGCGCGACCTTCTTGCCCATGCCCTGCCCGGAAATCGCTGCGGTGGTGGCCAGCATTTCGCGCATGCCCGGGCCGCCTGCGGGGCCTTCGTTGCGGATGACGATCACTTCGCCTTCCTTGTATTCGCGCTTCTTGACCGCCTCGAACGCATCTTCTTCGCACTCGAAGACGCGTGCCGGACCGGTGAAGACCTGTTGTTCCTGCTCGATCCCTGCGACCTTCACGATCGCCCCATCGGGCGCCAGGTTGCCCATCAGGCCAACCACGCCGCCGGTCTTGGTTATCGGGTTGTCGACCGGATAGATCACGCGGCCATCGGCCTCGCGGGTGATCTTGTCGAGCTCTTCGCCCATGGTGTTGCCGCTGGCGGAAATGCAATCTTCATGCATCAGCCCGGCCTTGCGCAATTCCTTCATCACGACTGGCACGCCGCCGGCCTCGTAGAGGTCCTTGGCGACATATTGGCCACCCGGCTTCAGATCGACGAAATAGGGCGTGTCGTGGAAGATGTCGCAAACGTCCTGCAGGCTGAAATCAATCCCCGCCTCATGCGCGATGGCGGGCAGGTGCAGGCCGGCATTCGTCGACCCGCCAGTGCAGGCCACGACGCGGGCCGCGTTTTCCAGCGCCTTGCGGGTCACGACGTCGCGCGCGCGGATACCCTTTTCCAACAGGGTCATGACGGCGGCGCCGGATGCCTCGCCATAGGCGTCGCGGCTTTCGTAAGGCGCGGGCGCGCCAGACGAGTTGAACAGCGCCAGGCCGATGGCTTCGGATACGCAGGCCATGGTGTTCGCGGTGAACTGACCGCCGCAAGCCCCGGCCGACGGACAGGCCACCCGTTCGAGCACGTCGAGCGCCGCATCCGACATCTGACCGTTCTGGTGACGGCCCACGGCCTCGAACATATCCTGCACGGTGAGGTCGCGATTGGTGAAATCCTCGGGGATCCCGGTCACGTTCGGGGCCCGGCCCGGCAGGATC
>JBNKYL010000188.1:0-11777 GCA_050300875.1 Paracoccaceae bacterium | reverse complement strand
CATAGTCAACGCCGTCTGGCGAACAGTTGGTGTCCACGATCGCCACGACAGGAATGCCCAGCTTCTTGGCTTCTGCGATGGCCAGATCTTCTTTGTTCACGTCGATGATGAAGATCAGGTCAGGCACGCCGCCCATTTCCCGGATGCCGCCGAGCGAAGCCTGCAGCTTGGCCTGGTCGCGTTCCATACCCAGGCGTTCCTTCTTGGTCATGCCCTCGGCGCCTTCGGCCAGCTTTTCGTCCAGCTCTTTCAGGCGACGGATCGACTGCGACACGGTCTGCCAGTTGGTCAGCGTGCCACCCAGCCAGCGGTGGTTCATGTAGAACTGCGCGGATTTCTCGGCCGCATCCTTGATCGGGCCAGCGGCCTGACGCTTGGTGCCGACGAATAGCACACGCCCGCCCTTTGCGGCGGTTTCGCGGATCGCGTTCAACGCTGCGTCCAGCATCGGGACGGTCTGCGTCAGGTCGATGATGTGAATGCCGTTGCGATCGCCATAGATAAATTCGCCCATGCGGGGGTTCCACCGCTGGGTTTGGTGGCCAAAGTGAACGCCAGCTTCCAAAAGCTGACGCAGAGAAAATTCAGGGAGCGCCATGTCCAAATTCCTTTCCGGTTTGCGCCTCGGCGGGATCATCAGAGCTGTCGCTCAACCGGTGGACCGTTCAGGGATGTCTCCCCCGAGGGCCCGAACCCCGCCTGTGAAGTGGGGCGGCTTTACGGGTGATTCGGCGTGAAATCAAGGGAATTGCTGGCGTTGCCGAGCTTTTCAGGCGCAAACTTGGGCAGAAACCGCGCTGAAGGAGCCCCCGAACATGAGATTCCCCGAATTCATTCGCAAAATGCCCGGGTTGGATGTCGATTTCGACCCGGATGTGGTGCGCACATCGGCCATGCGGTCCGACCGTGGGCTGGTGGTTTTGTTCCATATCCTGAAAGACACCGAACTGGCCCCACATGCGCACAAGGCCCAATGGGGCATCGTGTTGTCGGGCGAACTGAAACTGACCATCGGGGATGACACGAAAACCTATCGCCCCGGTGACAGTTACGACATTCCGTCAGGGGTAACGCACAGTGCGCGGATCAAGGCAGATACACGGCTGATCGACATATTCGAGGAACCGGATCGCTTTCGGGTTCTGGACGCCTGATCGTCAGTCCGCCCCCGCAAGCCAGGCGATCAGTGGCAGGCAGGCGCGCGTCAGGTCCATGATCCTGTCGGCGCAATCGGGCGTCCTGATCCAATCGGGCAAGGCCGGGTCGTCCAGCGTACGCATCACGAAGGACTTGCGCCGCAGCAGGTGTTCCCAGTCGCCATCGGCCTCAAACCCCGACGGCAGGCGCTTCAGATCAGGCGCGTCCCACTCACAGCCGATCGCTTCGGCATAGGCCTGTGCGGCGATCAGGCCCGCTCGGTCGTTCGGGTCGCAAATGCGCCGCCTCATGCGGGTCAGATCACCCGGCGACAGCCCGAAAGTGCCGGCCCCAAACCCCATGCGTTCCGGGCCGATCACCACATGCATCGCAGGCGACCGGTTCGGGTGGTCGCCAGACCAGAACACCAGATGCATACGCGCATTATAGGGTGTCTTGTCCTTTGAAAACCGCACATCCCGGTTGATCCGCTTGAGCGAACCGTTGACGCGCGGCTCCGCACAAAGCGCCGGGGTCAAATTTGACATCAGGCCACTCAAGGCCGCGATCAGGTCAAAGGCCACATCGCGGAAATACCGGTCATAGTCTGCGCGATGCGCGTCAAACCACGCCTTTTCATTGTTCGCCTTCAAGCCTTCCAGAAACGCGAATGTTTCGCGCGGGAACCCCTGAAATGTCATGTTGATCCTCCCTGCCCCGACAGACTAACAGCCCATCGGGGCTCTTGCCATTGCCGATGCACGGTCGCATGAACCAATCATGACAACACGTGACACAATTCTTTGCATCGGGTCGGTGCTCTGGGACATCATCGGCCGCACCCCCAGCCATATGCGTGCGGGATCAGACGTGCCGGGTCGCATCACCCGGTTGCCCGGCGGCGTGGCGATGAACATCGCGATGACGCTCGCCCGGTTCGGAATGGCACCGCAGGTGCTGACCGCGATAGGGCGCGACGCGGAAGGCGATGAACTGATCGCCGCTTGCCAGTCACTGGGGGTCGGCACCAATTACGCCTACCGTTCGGACGACCTGCCGACCGACCGCTACATGGCGGTCGAAGGCGGCAATGGCTTGATCGCGGCCATCGCCGATGCGCACTCCCTGGAAGCGGCAGGCGCGAAAATCCTGAACCCGCTGACCACCGGACAGCTGGGTAGCGCTCAGGCGCCATATGCAGGCCTGATCGCTCTCGACGGCAACCTGACTGAAAAGCTGCTGGCCGAGATTTCAGCACACCCCGCCTTTGCGGCCGCCGACCTGCGCGTGGCGCCCGCCAGCCCGGGCAAGGCCGAACGGCTGCGCCCGCTGATGGGTCATGCGCGCGCAACCTTCTACGTAAACTGCGAAGAGGCCGGTCTGCTCTGTCATTGCGACTTTTCCGATGCGGCAAGCGCAGCCAAGGCCTTGCACGACGCGGGCGTCGCCCGCGCGCTTGTCACAGATGGCGGCAAACCCGCCGCGCTATGCGACGCGGATGGCGTGGTTACAGCGGCACCGCCCGAAGTGCTGGTAACCCGCGTCACTGGCGCAGGCGACACGTTCATGGCGGCCCACATGGCGGCCGGCTCACGCGGGGCCGACCGGGAAACGGCGCTGGCCAGCGCCCTGAATGCCGCCGCTGCCTATGTTTCCGGGGAACATCCGTCATGATCCGAATAGATTTCTCGCCAGAGGTCGCATCCGCCCGCGCCGATGCCCGCCCCATCGTCGCGCTTGAAAGCACGATCATCACGCATGGGATGCCCTTCCCCCAGAATGTCGATACCGCGCGACTGGTCGAACAGGACATCCGTGATGCCGGGGCTGTGCCTGCGACCATCGCCGTTCTGGATGGACGTTTGAAAATTGGCCTGACCGATGCCGAACTGGACAGGCTTGGGCAGGCGCAGGACGTTGCCAAACTGTCCCGCGCCGATTTCGCCGCTACACTTGCACGCGGCGGCAACGGTGCCACGACCGTCGCCGCCACCATGATCGCCGCCCGCATGGCCGGGATCGAGGTCTTTGCCACCGGCGGCATCGGCGGCGTCCATCGGGGCGCGGAATCCAGTTTCGACGTCTCCGCCGACCTGCATGAACTGTCGAAAACCCCGGTCAACGTTGTCGCCGCCGGGGCCAAGGCCATCCTCGACATTCCAAAGACGCTGGAAGTACTTGAAACGCTAGGCGTTCCCGTCATCGCTTACGGGCAGGACGAGGTCCCGGCCTTTTGGTCGCGATCGTCCGGGCAAGCCGCGCCGTTGCGCATGGACAGCCCCGGCGAGATTGCCGCCGCGTTCCGGATTCGACGGGCCATGGGGCTCGACGGCGGCCAACTGATCGCCAACCCCATCCCTGAAAAGGATGAAATCGCCTCTGCGAAATTGGCACCGATCATCACGCAAGCCATTTCCAAAGCCGAAGCAAAGAAAATCGACGGCAAAGCCGTCACGCCTTTCCTTCTGGCCCGGATTTTCGAGTTTACCGGCGGCCAGTCGCTGATTGCCAATATTGCATTGGTCCGCAACAACGCGCGCCTTGCCGCCGCCATCGCCACAGAACTTCAAAATCCCGTGTGACGCGGCCGTAAGCGCAATTGTCACCCGCGCTGAAAGCCCCTACATAGACCCGACCGGATTTGCTGGCTGCGATAGATGAACAACCCGTTCGACGAAATGGAAGACCACCCGATCCGCAGGCGATTTCGCCTACTGGCTTGGCTTCGCACATCTTTCCTGACAGGTCTGGTGGTCATCGTGCCGATCTGGCTGACCATCTATCTGATCTGGACCGTGGTCGGTTGGATCGACAGCTGGGTTCTGCCATTCGTCCCCAGTAAATACCATCCCGATGCCCTGCTGCGCGACCTGTTCGGTGATCAGGGCTGGTATGTCTGGATCACCGGCGGCGAGGATGTGAACGTCAACGTCCGCGGCGTGGGCGTGGTCCTGTTCCTGATGTTCACCGTGTTCATCGGCTGGATTACCAAGGGCTTCATCGGGCGCAGTTTCCTGCGTTGGGCCGAAGGCTATGTCGAACGCCTGCCGGTTGTAAGATCGATCTATAACGGTCTGAAACAAATCGCTGAAACAGTCTTCGCGCAATCCGAAACCAGCTTTGACCGCGCCTGCCTGATCGAATACCCGCGCAAAGGGCTCTGGGCCATCGCCTTCATTTCGACCAATGCCAAAGGCGAGGTCAATGAAAAGGCCCCGCCCGATGACCAGATGGTGTCAGTCTTTCTGCCGACCACGCCCAACCCTACATCCGGTTTCCTACTCTTCGTGCCCCAGTCCGACATTATCGAGTTGGACATGAGCGTCGAGGACGCCGCGAAATTGGTAATTTCGGCAGGGCTCGTTTACCCGAACGGGCAGAACCCCACTCAACCGCCGAACAAAGCTTGATCGCGTGTTTGGACCCTGGCTCACCGGTTTTGCGACCTCGTTCAGCTTGATCCTGGCCATCGGGGCGCAGAACGCGTTTGTGCTACGCCAGGGGCTGAAACGCGAGCATGTGTTCTGGCTATGCCTTTTCTGCGCCGGATCCGACGCGATCCTGATTACGGCGGGTATTACCGGGTTCGGCGCAATCATTTCGGTGCTCCCCGACCTGCCGCGCTACATGGCATGGGGCGGGGCCGCGTTCATGTTCTATTATGGGCTGACCCGGTTCTATGCCGCCTGGAAAGGCGATCATGAACTGGAAAACGGCGCCTCGTCGCAAGCTTTGGGGCGCACCATTGCCATCGCCGCCGCCTTCACATGGGCCAACCCCCATGTCTATCTGGACACGTTGGTGCTGATCGGAGCAATCTCGTCCGGGTTTCACGGCACCGCCAAGGTCGCCTTCGGCGTCGGCGCTGTGCTCGCCTCTTTCATCTTCTTTTTCGCACTCGGCTACGGCGCGCGCATCTTGGCCCCGATCATGCAATCACCGCGCGCCTGGCGTTGGCTGGACACAGGCGTCGGCATCCTGATGATGGTGCTCGCCTACGAGGTTCTGACAAACGTCTAAAGCGCCGTCCAGCCGCCATCGACACTGATCGTCGTGCCGGTGATCTGCGCTGCCGCATCCGAACACAGGAACACGGCCGTGCCTCCGATCTGTTCAACGGTGGCAAATTCCCGAGATGGCTGGCGCGACAACATCACTTCGCGGATCACCGTTTCGCGGTCCATGCCATGCACGGCCATCTGGTCGGGGATCTGTTTTTCCACGATCGGGGTCAGCACATAGCCCGGGCAAATCGCATTACAGGTGATTGGCTCTTCCGCCGTTTCCAGCGCCGTCGTCTTGGTCAGCCCGACCACCCCGTGTTTGGCTGCAATATAGGCGGATTTGAACGGCGACGCCGTCAGCCCGTGTGCGGACGCGATATTGACAACACGACCCCAGCCTGCGGCCCGCATCATCGGCAGGGCCACCGCCGTGGTGTGAAAGGCAGATGACAGGTTGATGGCGATGATCCTGTCCCACTGTTCCACCGGAAATTTGTCAATCGGCGCAACGTGCTGAATGCCCGCATTGTTGACCAGCACGTCGCAAGCCCCGGCCTGTTCGACCAGCGCACGACAGGCGGCGGGGTCGGACATGTCGGCCTGAATATACCGCGCCTCGACGCCGAACTCGTCAGCGACGCTTCGGGCGAATGCGTGGTCTTCGGCGCTGTCGGTGAAAGAATTCAGAACGACATTCGCACCTTCGCCCGCCAAGGCCCGCGCAATCGCCAGGCCAATACCCGAATTCGATCCGGTGATAACGGCGGTTTTTCCGGAAAGTGCCATGTCGCGTCCTTTCGTGATGGTGCTTGGAATGTCACTCTGATCTGGCGAAGACGCGAACCCGGCACAAGTCCGATACGGGATTTCGGCCAAAAAAAACGCCGGCACGAAGCCGGCGTTAAGTTATTGAGGCAGGTTTCATACAGGCAAGAAACCTATCGAGCAGTGATTGTTTTATACGCCACCCGATCACGGCGGCCAAGCTAAAAGTTTGAAATGCTTATCTGCGTTGTTCGAGATCGTGGCCAATCTCGCATCTCGACCACACATTGTTTCCGGATTTGAACGCCAAAGGACCTGCGATGTAGCGCCCTTTGCACATCCTAACCCGGGTCAGCCCTTCCGGAATGCTTTAGCGCGCCCCAAGTCATTGTGACAGCCATTCCGCGCAATACCTGATATGGTGGGACGTCATTTGCCTGACTGCCTGCCGTTCTTCGCCAAGACTGCGAAGGTGTCAAATATTCCAATTCTTTGTGTTCTTGGCCGCCCTGTGTCGCAGAAGCATCATGCGATGGGCCGGGCCCGATCTTTCATGATGCTGGCACCCCCGAATCGCGCCCATGCCCGGGCTTGCCGCTGCGGCGCAATTCCTGCAATAACCGGCCTGAACGAGCAGAGGAGACTTCCCATGCGGACCCTGGCCCTGTTGAGCCTGCTTGCGCTGGCGGGATGCGCAACGATCGAAGGTATCGGACGCGATATTTCCGCCGGAGCGCGCGCCGTCAATGACATGATGTGACGGCGGTCGCTCGTCTCATTCGCGCGCGTTCGGGCAAACGCAAAGTCATGTGATTCCGGTGGCGCGAGCCTCAGCGCCGAACACGTGCGCAGGCATGCCGATCCGAACCACTTGCACCGCCCCAAAGGCTGGCCTAGTGCCATGGTCCATGCAAGCCCTCGTCGATAACGGCCCGCCGCCACCCTGCCCGACCCCGTTCAATCTGGCCGACTATGTGCTGTCTGCCGGTCAGTCCCGGCCGGACAAGATCGCCTTGGCCGTGGTCGGCGCCAGCCATGCCGAAAACCTGACATATCGCGACCTGCGCGCCGCAGTTCTGGGCACTGCGACCGGTTTGAAGCGCATCCTGCCCGAACCGGGCACACCGGTCCTGATGCGTCTGGCGAATACCGCCGATTTTCCGATCGCCTTCCTTGGTGCGATTGCCGCCGGGTTGATCCCGGTTCCCACATCGTCGCAGCTGACCGGTGAAGAAATCACCGCCATGGCCAATCAGATTGCGTCCGGTCTGATCCTCGCCGCCCCGGATGTAGCCCTGTCAAACTGCGATGCACCGGTCGTTGCGCTGGACGCGCTGCGCGCCATGTGCGAGCTGCCTGCGGGTGACGTCGACATGGGCGACCCGAACCGTCCGGCCTACATGATCTTCACCTCAGGCACCGCAGGCAAGCCGCGTGCCGTGGTCCACGCGCATCGCGCCGTCTGGGCGCGGCGGATGATGTGGGACGGCTGGTACGGGCTGACCGATCAGGACCGGCTGCTGCATGCCGGGGCGTTCAACTGGACCTATACACTCGGCACCGGCCTGATGGACCCCTGGGCGGCCGGCGCCACGGCCCTTATCCCCGGCGCAGGCACCGCGCCTGACCAGTTGCCGGCGTTGATGGCCGACCACGGCGCGACGATCTTTGCGGCAGCACCCGGGGTCTATCGCCAGATGCTGCGCGCCGAAATGCCTCTGCTCCCAGCTCTGCGCCACGGGCTTTCCGCCGGCGAAAAACTGCCCGACACGACCCGGCGCGCTTGGGCGGAAGCGACCGGTCTGGACATTTATGAAGCCTTCGGAATGTCCGAATGTTCGACCTTCATTTCCGGTGCGCCCGGCCATCAGGCCCCGCCCGGCACTCTGGGCTTTGCCCAACCGGGCCGGAAATTGGCCATTCTGGGCGACACGGAACCCGTGGCAAGGGGTGAACACGGCCAGATCGCCGTTGCCGCATCCGACCCCGGCCTGATGCTGGGCTATCACGGCGCGCCGGACGAAACGGCGGCGCGGTTTTCCGGCGACTGGTTTCTGACCGGCGATCTGGGATCCATGGCCGATGACGGGTCCATCAACTATCTGGGCCGCAACGATGACATGATGAACGCCGGCGGCTACCGCGTCAGCCCGATCGAAGTCGAGGCCGCCATGTCGCACCACCCCGCCATCCGCGAATGCGCTGCCGTCGAGCACGAGGTGAAACCCGGCACGACTGTCATCGCTCTGTACTATTCCGGCACCGAAACCGACGACCACACGCTTGCCGACTTCGCCGCCGAACACCTGGCCCGCTACAAGCAACCGCGACTGTTCTTCCGCATCGACGCCCTGCCGCGCGGCGCTAATAATAAGGTGATGCGCCGGACCTTGCGGGCAAGCGCGGGGCATGATTTAGCTCGACCATGACCCCGATCAAGCTCGATATCATTTCCGACCCGATCTGCCCCTGGTGCTATATCGGCAAGACGGAACTTGATCGCGCACTGGAAGCCAACCCCGATCACCCGTTTCTGATCGAATGGCATCCCTTTCAGCTGAACCCGAAAATGCCCGCAGATGGCATGGACAGGGTGGAGTATCTGGAACTGAAATTCGGCGGCAAACAAGGGGCCGCGCAAAGCTACGCGCCGATCCTGGAACGGGCCGAAAAGCTGGGCCTGAACATCGACTTTGCGGGCATCAAGCGCACACCCAACACGATGGATGCACATCGGCTGATCCATTGGGCCGGGCTGGAAGGCCGCCAGACCCCCGTGGTGTCCGCCCTGTTCCGTGCCTATTTCAACGAAGGCCGAGACATCGGTGATCCCGAAGTTCTGGCAGATATTGGTGCGGCCATGGGCATGGATCGCGACCTGGTGGCCAAGCTCCTGGCCGGGGACGCCGACCGCGACGACATAACCTCCCGCGATATTCACAGCCGCAAGATGGGCGTGCAAAGCGTGCCGACCTTCATTGTCGGCAACAAACACGCTGTCATCGGTGCGCAAAGCCGCGAGTTGTGGGAAGACGTTATCGCCGAGCTGCGCCAGAACACCGAGGCGGAAACCTAGACCGAAATGTCGGACCAAACCCATCCCATTGGCGGCGCCGCACCCGACCCGCACCGCCTGTCGCGCCCGGAATTCGTGGCGATGATGGCCGCAGCCTTCGCGCTGGTGGCCTTTTCCACCGACGCCATGTTGCCCGCCTTCCCGGCGATGAGCGCCGAACTGACCCCCGTTGCCCCCAACCGCGTCGGCCTGGTCGTGGCCGCGTTCATTTCCGCACTGGGCCTTGGCACATTCATCGCTGGCCCGCTGGCCGATGCCTATGGGCGCAAGCCGGTGGTGATCGGCGGCGTCGCGATTTTCGTGGTAGGGTCGCTGATCGCGTTCGTCGCGAATTCGTTGGAAATGTTGCTGGTCGGCCGGTTCCTGCAGGGACTGGGTGCATCCGGGCCACGCATTGCACCGCTTGCCATGGTGCGCGACCTCTATAAGGGCCGGGCGATGGCGCAGATCACGTCCTTCATCATGACGGTCTTCATGCTGGTGCCCGCAGCAGCCCCCTATCTAGGGGCGATGATCACGGATCATTTCGGCTGGCGCGCCATCTTCATCGGCTTCATCCTATTTTCTGTGCTTGGCATGTCGTGGATCACCATCCGGCAACCGGAAACCCTGCCACCCGACCGCCGGAATCCCTTGCGCGTTCCCGCGCTGATGCGCGCCGCGCGAGAGGTATTCGGCGATCGCGACGTAATGCTTTACCTCGTCATCCTGTCGCTCGTGTTTGGCGAACTTTTGGCTGTCGTCTCGTCGGTACAGCCTGTCTATGACAGCTTTTTTGACAAGGCGGACAGTTTTCCCATGTGGTTCGCGCTTGGCGCTCTAATTGCCACGACTGGTACCATCACCAACGCCACGCTGGTTACCCGATTGGGAATGCGTCGGCTGGCATTGGCGGCCATCACGGCGAAAATGGCGTACTCCGTACTGACCTTGGGGTTGATCCTGTCCGGGGCCGTTCATGGCGCATTATTGTTTGCCATCTGGTTCATCTGGTCATCTTCGAACTTCTTCGCCATCGGCCTAATCGCCGGGAACCTGAACGCGCTGGCCCTGCGCCCGCTGGGCCATATCGCCGGAACCGCATCTTCCATCCTGACCGGCGTGTCCACGGTGGGCGCCGCCCTGCTGGCCGTGCCCATCGCGTTAGCGTTCAATGGAACACCCATCCCGCTGATCGTGGGCAATCTTTGCCTGTCCTTTCTGGCTTTCCTGCTGATGCGCCGCACGCTGGACAAGCCCGAAGACGACTAGGCCTTCTTCGCCGCCTGCACCGCAAGATCGCGCGCAATGGCGAAAGCCCCACGAATCTTGTCCTTGTCCGCCTTCCAGTCGCGTCGCACCACCAGTTTGTTGTCGCGCACCTTGGCCAACCCGTCCTGGGCATGCATGAATTCTACCAACCCGGCAGGGTTGGCAAACTTGTCATTGTGAAACTGGATCGTCGCCCCCTTGGGCCCGGCATCCAGCTTGGCAATGCCCGCCTTCTTGCATTCGCTCTTGATACGCACGACCAAGAGCAGCGTGTTGACCTCTTTCGGCAGCTTGCCAAAACGGTCGATCAGTTCTGCGGCGAAACCTTCCAGTTCCACCTTGGTCGTGAGCCCGGACAGCCGACGATATAGCCCCAACCGTACATCCAAATCGGGCACATAGCTTTCCGGGATCAGGACCGGCACGCCAAGGTTGATGGTCGGTGCCCATTGGTCGTCGCCATCGGACAGGCCCTCCAATTCGCCCGCCTTGATCTTGGCAATCGCGTCTTCCAGCATGGATTGATACAGTTCGTACCCGACCTCGCGAATATGGCCCGACTGTTCTTCACCCACCAGGTTGCCCGCGCCACGAATATCCATGTCCTGTGACGCCAGCGAGAACCCGGCTCCCAGCGTGTCCAGTGACCCCAATACCCGCAGCCGCTTTTCGGCTGTCGCGGTCAGTTTCACGCGCGGCTTGGTGGTCAGATAGGCATAGGCCCGCGTCTTGGACCGGCCCACGCGCCCCCGGATCTGGTAAAGCTGCGCCAGCCCGAACATGTCGGCGCGATGCACGATCATCGTGTTGGCGGTCGGAATATCTAGCCCACTTTCGACGATGGTCGTGGCCAGCAGCACATCGTATTTGCCGTCGTAAAAGGCGTTCATCTTGTCATCAAGCTGGCCCGCCGCCATCTGCCCGTGGGCGGTGACAAACGTCACCTCGGGCACCTGATCGCGCAGGAAGTTTTCAATCTCCGGCAGATCGGCAATACGCGGGACGACGAAGAACGACTGCCCGCCCCGGTAGTGTTCACGCAAAAGCGCCTCCCGGATCGTCACCGCGTCGAATTCACTGATATAGGTGCGGATCGCCAGCCGGTCGATCGGCGGGGTGCCGATGATCGACAGGTCGCGCACGCCTGTCAGTGACATCTGCAAGGTGCGCGGGATCGGTGTGGCGGTCAGCGTCAGGACGTGGACATCGGACCGCAGCTGTTTCAACCGTTCCTTATGAGCGACGCCGAAATGCTGTTCTTCATCGACGATCAGCAGACCGAGGTTTTTGAAGCGGATATTCTTGGCCAGCAGCGCATGGGTACCGATGACAATATCCGCCGTCCCCGCCCCCATTTCCTCGCGCGTCTCAGACGCCGCTGCCTGCGAGACGAACCGCGACAGGGGCCGCACGGTGATCGGGAATCCACGGAATCTTTCGGCAAAGCTCTGGTAATGCTGGCGGGCCAGCAAGGTTGTCGGTGCAATCACCGCAACCTGCACGCCTGACATCGCCGCGATGAAGGCCGCGCGCATGGCGACCTC
>JBNKYL010000187.1:0-4420 GCA_050300875.1 Paracoccaceae bacterium | reverse complement strand
ACCACGCATTCGATCCTGAACATCCGCAGCCAGACGCTGGACAATACGCCGGTCTATGTTGTGCCCGAAGACAACTTCTTCTTCATGGGTGACAATCGCGACAATTCCACCGACAGCCGCGTGCCGCAGATCGCCAATGGCGTGGGCTACGTGCCGCGCGAAAACCTGATCGGTCGGGCGGACCGGGTAATCTTTTCTTCTGCCGGCCGGTCGATGTTGTTCTTCTGGACCTGGCGCGGGGATCGCTTCTTCGAGAAGCTGCAGTGACCTGGCTCCTGACCGACGGGTTCGTCTGGTCAGGCCGCACCGGGCGCCTGCGCTACCTTGGCGCGCTGATCATCCTGGGTTTCGGCTGGATCGCGCTGGCGGTCGCCACGTTTGATGGCGTTTTCACAGGCAACGCCCGGATCGCGGCATTTGCGGCGCTGGTCCTGCTGGTCATCCCGCTCGTCGGGTTCCGGTTGCGACGCTTGCACGATATCGGGTTGAGCGGGTTCTGGACGGTTCTCGTGGCCGTCCCCTATGTGAATCTGGTTTTCGAGCTTCTGATGCTGACAGTTCCCAGCCGCGATATCGACTATCGCCCGGCCCCGTGGTTTGCCCAATTGCTGGGCTACGGACTGGTCGTTGCGGTCATGATGCTGGTCCTTTCCCGCATGTATTGGCACCCCTATTGGATACCGTCAGCATCCATGAAACCGACCTTGATGCCAGGAGACTACGTTCTGGCCCATCCAATGGCGGCCGCGCCGGAACGGGGTGACCTGATTGTGTTTCGCAATGGGTCCGACGGAAAGGATTACGTCAAACGCGTGATTGGATTGCCGGGCGACCGGGTGCAGATGCGTGCCGATGTGGTCCAAATCAATGACCAGCCAGTCGGGCGAAGTGCACCGGCGGTTTTCACCGAAACCTATCGGCGGCAGGGTCCGGGCGGCACGCTGCCCCGATGCCGCGAAGTGGGCGTGCCGTTGGGTGGGGTCTGCACAAAGGACCTGTTTACCGAAACGCTGCCCGGCGGACGCAGCTATGAAACGCTGGATGTCGGGCTGGACGCTTTGGACAATGCCGGCCCGTTCGAGGTGCCCGCTGGCCATGTGTTCGTGCTGGGCGACAACCGTGACAATTCGATGGATAGCCGCTTGTCGCGCTCTGCCATGGGGCTGGGGTTCATCCCCGAGGCGAGCATTCGCGGCAGGGTTGAAAGGGTTGTCATTTCCGCCGCTGGCAGGTCATTTGCCTATGTCTGGGCCTGGCGCCCGGACCGTATTTGGAAAGCGGTGGAATGAAGCTGTCACGCGCATTGCAGGATTTTCAGGACCGGCTGGGCCATGGCTTCGCTGATCCCGACCTGTTGCGGCAGGCGCTGACACATTCGTCCTTCGACGGGCGTGTCAGCAACCAGCGGCTGGAATTTCTGGGAGACCGGGTGCTGGGTCTGGTCATGGCCGAGGCGCTGTTCGCCGCCGATGACGATGCGGCCGAGGGGCTGCTGGCGCCGCGTTTCAATGCGCTCGTGCGCAAGGAAACCTGCGCGGCGGTGGCCGAGGCAATCGCTTTGGGCGAGGTGCTGCGGCTGGGCCGGTCGGAAATGATGTCGGGCGGGCGGCGCAAGCAGGCGCTGCTGGGTGACGCCATGGAGGCGGTGATCGCGGCGGTATATCTGGATGCCGGGTTCGAGGCAGCGCGCCGGGTCGTGATGGCGCATTGGCAGGGGCGTATTGCGTCGGTGGCCGAAGATGCGCGGGACGCCAAGACGCAATTGCAGGAATGGGCGCAGGCACGCGGAATGCCGCCGCCGGACTACGTCGAAACCGCGCGCAGCGGTCCCGACCACGCGCCGGTTTTCACCATCGAGGCGCGGTTGACCGACGGCAAGACGGCCAGCGCCTCGGCTCCGTCCAAACGCAAGGCAGAACAGGCAGCGGCGCGGGCCTTGCTGAAAGCGGTCGGCGCCTAACGGAACAGCGGCGAATTCCGGCACGGAAATCGCGTTGGAAATGGTGCCACTTTCCACCCCCGTCAGCCGCCGCGCCCAACCTTCATGCGCGTGGCAAGCAGCAGGTTGGTTTCGCTGGTCGTCACCCCGTCAAGCCGCCGGATGCGCGCCAGAACCTCGTCCAGCGCGTCCAGCGTTTCGGTGCCAAGTTCGACGATCAGATCCCACTTGCCATTGGTCGTATGCACTGCCTGCACCGCGCCGATGCCGTTGAGCGCACGGATGACCCGGTCGGCACCGCGGCCTTCGATGCCCAGCATCATGATGCCGCGCACAGGATGGGCACGGATGTCATCGGCCAGCACCACGGAATAGCCCCGGATCACACCCGCCTGTTCCAGCCGCGCCAGCCGGTTGCGCACGGTCACGCGGGTCACCCCGGTAATCGTGGCAAGATCCGATAGCGACAGCCGCGCGTCGCGGCGCAATTCGGCGATGATGGACTGGTCAATACTATCCATAGCGGAAGAAATAAATTCCGATACGTAAGATTGCAATCCAATTTTGCCAACATGAGCACTGTCAGATGTCCCGAAATGGAAAGAAACAGGGGGAAATGTGATTTTGTGGGGCCTTCCATGACCAACCGCACCTGCATTCTGATCGGCGCGCCCGTAGACAGTGGCAAGCGTCGCCGGGGCTGCCTGATGGGCCCCGATGCCTATCGCACCGCCGGTATCGCGGCCGCGATCGAGGGATTGGGCCATGCCGTGACCGACCGCGGCAATGTCACCCCTGCGCCGGTGCGCGATGTGACCCCTGACAACCCGCTGGTGCACGAACTGGCGGATACCGTGGCGTGGTCCGAAGCGTTGGGTGCCGCCGCCAAGGCCGGTGCCGCGGATGGGTTCCCGATATTTCTGGGCGGCGATCATGCGCTGTCCATTGGCACCGTAGCCGGCGTCGCACGGCACGCCGCCGCCGAACGCCGTCCGCTCTTTGTGCTGTGGCTGGATGCCCATACCGATCTCCATACGCCGGCGTCGACCGATAGCGGCCATCTGCACGGCACGCCCTTGGGTTATATTTCCGGCGCGGCTGGCTTTGATGCCTTCCCGCCGATGGACCACCCGGTGCCTGCGGCCAATATCTGCATGATCGGCCTGCGGTCCGTCGATGCCGCCGAACGCGCCATGTTGGCAGATAGCGAGATGACTGCCATCGACATGCGCCGCATCGACGAGGCCGGGATTGCCGCGCCATTGAACGAGTTCCTTGCGAAGGTCGAAGCTGCAAACGGGATGCTGCACGTGTCACTGGACGTGGATTTCCTGGATCCTTCGATTGCGCCTGCTGTCGGCACAACGGTGCCCGGTGGCGCGACCTTCCGCGAGGCGCACCTGGCCATGGAAATCCTGGGCGATAGCGGGCTGGTCACCTCGCTGGATCTGGTCGAACTGAACCCGTTCCTGGACGAACGCGGGCGCACGGCCAGCCTGATGGTGGACCTCACCGCATCGCTTCTGGGCCGTCGCGTGTTCGACCGCCCGACGAAAACCTTCTGATTGGAGCCATTCCCATGACCCCGCCCAAACCGTCGCATCTGGCCTATGTGCCTTTTGTCAGTGTCGAGAACATGATGAAACTGGTCCATCGGATCGGGATCGAGCAGATGCTGCGTGATCTCGCCGACTATATCGAGGCCGATTTCAAGCGCTGGCAGTTGTTCGACAAGACCCCGCGCGTGGCGTCGCATTCGCGCGATGGGGTGATCGAGCTGATGCCGACCTCGGATGGTGAAGTCTACGGGTTCAAATATGTGAACGGCCACCCCAAGAACACCAAGGAAGGGTTGCAAACGGTCACGGCCTTCGGGCTCTTGGCGACGGTGGAAACGGGTTATCCGGTGTTGCTGTCGGAAATGACGGTGCTGACGGCGCTACGAACTGCGGCGTCATCAGCACTGGTGGCGCGGTATCTGGCGCCGAAGGGCGCAAAGACCATGGCGATGATCGGCAATGGCGCGCAGTCGGAATTTCAGGCGCTGGCGATGAAGGCGATCTGTGGCGTGGATCGGTTGCGCCTGTTCGACACCGACCCTGCGGCGACCGAAAAGGCCATGCGCAATCTGGCCGGCTTCGGGTTTGACCTGGTCGCCTGTTCCAGCCCGGAAGAGGCTGTCGAAGGTGCCGGTATTATCACCACCTGCACGGCGGACAAGCAGTACGCGACGATCCTGACCGACAACATGGTCGGCGCGGGCGTGCATATCAACGCGATTGGCGGCGATTGTCCGGGCAAGACGGAACTGCACCGGGATATCCTCAGCCGGTCTTCTGTTTTCGTAGAATACACCCCTCAGACGCGGATCGAAGGCGAAATTCAGCAGATGCCCGACGATTTCCCGGTGACCGAGATGTGGCAGGTGATGACCGGCGCGGCGCCGGGACGGGTGTCGGATCGGCAGATTACGCTGTTTGA
>JBNKYL010000186.1:0-4801 GCA_050300875.1 Paracoccaceae bacterium | reverse complement strand
GCATTGTCGCGCTTGAGCAGCGACTTGAGGGGGTTGGATCGGTTGAAGAGGCGCCGCAAAGGGCGCCTGACGTTGACGAAATGGCCGAGTGGTCGGAGCCTGCACCGGAACCCGAGCGCCCAAGTTTCGAAGGCGTTGTGGGAAAGATGGAAGGGGTCACCGAACCCGCTGACCTGCCGGATTTGCCCATTCCGCCGCGTGAACCGCCCAGCCCGCCACGTCGGGTGGTGTTCCGGCAGTCCAACATGGATGCGGTGAGCGCCTGGCTGCGAGACAACTGGTTTCTGGCCGTGGCGGCACTGTCATTGGTATTGGCGGCCGTGTTTCTGGTCCAATACGGCATCGAAAACGGCCTGCTTACCCCGTTTTGGCGCGTCATGGGCGCGGCGTCGTTGGGTGTTGGCCTGATCTGGGGCGGCGAGTTTCTGCGCCGCCGCTGGGGGGATGGCGGTGCCGGCACGGCATTTCTGCCGTCCACGTTTTCAGGCGCAGGTATCGTGGCCCTGTTCGCCGCCGCGTTGTCGGCGCATCACCTTTATGCGCTGATCGGGTCGGGCGAGGCACTGTTCTGGCTTGTGGCCATCGCGGTCGTGGCGATGGTGCTGGGCTGGTTTTACGGGCCGTTCCTGGCGGTCGTGGGGCTGTTGGGATCAACCGCCGCGCCGTTCCTGATCGGTGGGTCGAGCGATGCGCCCGAACTGTTCTATTACTATTTCGCCATTGTCGGCATGGCCGGGCTGGCGGTGGATGCCGTGCGGCGCTGGGCGTGGGTGTCGGCGCTAGGCCTGATCTTTGCCTATGCCGCGGCGTACTACATCTACGTGCTGGGCGCAGGGGACGCGCATCTCGTGGCTTTCGCGCTGATCCTGGGTGTCGCCGCCGTACTGATCCCGCCGTTGCAGTTGACGCCGACACATTCGGGAACGTTGGTCTTGCAATCCGTGCGTCGCAAATGGCGCAGCGCCGGCTGGCCCGAATTTCCGACGCGGCTGGCTTTCGGGGCGTTGATCGGGTCTTCGGTCGCCGGATTTGTTGTCATGGCGGGAACCTATGACGCCATGGTCGCCTGGCTGGGGCTGGCGCTGATCCTGCTGCTTTACACCGCAGTCGTCTTCTGGACCCCAACCGCACCGGCGATCAGTGACGTGGCACTGGCCGCGCCGAGCCTTCTGGTGTTGGCGGTTATGTATATGGGTTTGGACTACGATCCGCTCTATGCCGAGTTCAGGGCGGGTATCAACCGGCTCGCTGAAGAGCCTTTCCCCCGACAGGCCAGCATTTTGGCCGCCATGGGCGCATACATCTCGGCGTTGGCGCTGATCCGGGCGCTGGGACGTGGCGACTGGAAACATAGCTGGGCGGGTGGAGCTGCGGTCACCGCGCCTGCGGTGATGATCGCACTGGAACTGTTCTGGGATCCCGCTGACGTGATGGGCCCCTATGCCTGGGCGCTGCACGCGATGGCAGTGGCGGCATTGATGACCTTTGGCGCAGAACGGATCGCCCGGCAGGACGGTGCCGATCACCGGCGCGCGGCCTATCTGGTCGTGGCGGCCCTGGTGATGATCAGCTTTGCGCTGGTCGTGCTGTTCAGCAAGGGCGCGCTGACGGTCGCGTTGGCGGTCATGGTCGCGGGTGCCGCCGCGATTGATCGGCGGTTTGATATGGCGCTGGTGGCACGGTTCGCGTCCTTCGGCGCGATTGCCGTGACCTGGCGATTGGTGGTCGATCCCGGATATGGGTGGGCCACCTACGCGGGCTGGCTTGAAATGGGCTTCACCTTTGTCGCGTCGCTGGGGCTGCTTTGGGCGGCTTGGTGGCTGGCACCGCAGGCGCGCGCAGGGACGCGCGTGATCCTGTCGTCGGCCGGTTGGCTGGGCCTTGCGGTCTTTGCCAATGTCCTGCTGCGCCGGACGATCGGTGCCGAGGATGAGTTCAGCCACTGGGTTCTGTCGCTCTATGCCCTGGTGTGGCTGTCGTCGGCCGTCAATCAGCTCTGGCGATTGCAGATCGGCGGAAAGCTGATGGTGCCGCGCCTGATCCTTGCCGCAGTGTTTGCGTCCATCGCGGCCTTGGCGCTGGGAAGTTCGCTGGTTGACGAGAACCCGTTGCTGCGTGCCACGGAACTGGTGCGCGGGCCATTGATCTTTGACACGCTCATGGTGGCCTATCTGTTGCCGGCCTTGCCCTTTGCGCTTGTCGCCTGGCGCTTCGGGCATTTGCCCAACTGGTCGCGCACCGCTGCGGCAAGCACCGCCGCCGGTTTCGCCGCGCTTTATGTCGGGCTGGAAATCCGCCGGTTCTGGCAGGGTGACATGCTGGCCAGTGCAACGGTGCTCGACGGCGAGCTCTACACCTATACGGTCGCTTTGCTGGTTGCTTCGGTCGCCGCGCTGTTCATCGCCTTCTTCAAGCGTTCCGATATGCTGCGCAAGATCGCTGTGGCCGGCATCGCCCTGACGATTGCCAAAGTGTTTCTGCTGGATATGTCTGGCCTGGCCGGGTTGTACCGGGTGGCGTCTTTCCTGGGACTGGGTTTGAGTTTGGCGGGCCTGGCCTGGATCGTCCGGCAGATGAATGCGCAATGGGACCGGCCCGAGGACTAGGTCAGATCCGGCAACCCCTTTTCCCGGATCCAGTCCTGCAGCAGATAGCGGCGTGGCCGGGCTATGCGCCGCCCGGTGGGGGTCAGTTCGACCATTCGATCTGTGACGAACCGCCGGTATCCCTGACGCAGGCAACACCAGGCGATCAGGTCCTGCCGGTCCGTCAGGAATCCCAGCGCCACGGGCCAGATGTCGCGGCGGCTCTCGGCGCCTGACCCATCCTGATAGACCAGGTGCAAGACCTCTTCGTCGCGCAAGGCCGCGCGGATTGTGGACAGATGCGGGTCGGTGCGCTGGTTGCGGGGCAGGGCGAACAGCCCCAGCGCCTGCATTTCCGATTTGCGGTCATCGGGCAGCACTGCCTCGATTTTGGACAGCACGCCGCGCGCGGCCCCGCGCAGCGCCTTGTCCGGGCCCAGAAGTTGGCCGCGCAGGCCCAATGTCAGCGCCTCGATTTCCTCGCTGGACAGGGTCAGGGGCGGCAGGAAGACAGACCCGCGCAGCAAGTACCCCACGCCCGCCTCGCCATCGACGGCCATGCCGAGCGCCCGCAGGGCATCAATGTCGCGATAGAGCGTCCGCAGCGACACGCCCATCTTGTCGGCCAATTCCTGGCCTGTCAGCGGACGCCGCGCCTGACGGAAGACATCCATCAACTCTAAAAGCCGTTCAGATTTCGCCATTTATTCACTGCTGACACTATTTGGCAGCAGGGTAGCCTACAGGTGAGTGCATCGCAACTGACGGAGAATACCATGACCAAGATCACATTCCTTCTGAGCAACGGCTTTGCCGATTGGGAATATGCCAGCCTGGCCGCCACGGCGCGTAGCTGGTACGGCGTTGAAACGGCATTTGTCACACCGGCAGGCGGCGCGGTCACCTCGGCGGGCGGGCTTGCCACGGCGGACCTGGACCGGCTGGATCCGGCGAATGTCGGTGACGCGCTGGTGCTGATAGGCGGGACGGCCTGGCGGCAGGATCCGCCGAAAATCGGCGTGGCGCTGGACGGGCTGGGCGAAAACGTCGTTATCGGCGCGATCTGTGACGCGACGCGTGCCTTGGCGGGGGCGGGTTTGCTGGACGGTGTCGTTCACACATCTAACGATGCCGACACGCTCGATGTCGAAGGTTATGACGGCGCGGCCAGCTTCGTGCCGGGTCCGAAGGCGGTGCGTGACGGGCGCATCGTCACGGCGGCAGGCACGGCGCCCACAAGTTTCATGGCCGAATTGCTGGCAGCACTTGGGTTGGCCGATGACAACCTGACCTTCTATCGCGGGCTTCTGGCATTGGAACACGCAGCCTGATCCCGGGCGAGACAGCCGCCATCTTCCAAGGGATGCGAAATACCGCACCTTTCTGCCAAGAAACGCCCGAGTGAATTGGCCCGGGGCGGCGCCCCGGGTCAAGAGGGGCAGCGCCCCTTTACCCGGCCCGGCCACGGGCCTATAAGCGCGCCCATCATGTGGAACCCGGCGATCATCATTCGAATTACCGGCCCGGCGCTCTGATCTGAGTTGCCGGGACATTGGCGTATGGACCATGCGCCGCCCTTCCCCTAAGACCCGAAATGACCGAATTCGAAGGACGCTGAAACATGTGCGCCGACACCCCTGACTACAAAGACACGCTGAACCTGCCGAAAACCGATTTTCCCATGCGCGCAGGCCTGCCCAATCGCGAACCTGGCTGGCTGGAGCGCTGGGCGCAGATCGGCGTCTATGACCGCCTGCGCGAAAAGACCGGGCGCCCGCCGTTCACGTTGCATGATGGGCCGCCCTATGCCAACGGGCACCTGCATATAGGCCACGCGCTGAACAAGATCCTGAAGGATTTCGTGGTGCGGTCGCACCAGATGATGGGCCATGACAGCCGCTACATCCCCGGCTGGGACTGCCACGGCCTGCCGATCGAATGGAAGATCGAGGAAGAGTATCGCAAGAAGGGCAAGAACAAGGACGATGTTCCGATCATCGATTTCCGGCAAGAATGCCGGGCCTTTGCCGATAAATGGGTGGATATCCAGCGCGAGGAATTCAAGCGTCTGGGTGTGACCGGTACCTGGGACAACCCCTATCTGACGATGGATTTCCATGCTGAACGGGTGATCGCCGAGGAATTCATGAAATTCCTGATGAACGGCACTCTTTATCAGGGGTCGAAGCCCGTGATGTGGTCGCCCGTCGAACAGA
>JBNKYL010000185.1:0-2660 GCA_050300875.1 Paracoccaceae bacterium | reverse complement strand
CTGGCGGACGAAGATCAAACGCGCGCCAAAATGACGGCGGCCGGGTTCACCGACATCGAATTCGAACGCATCGACGCCAAAGTCAATGTCGGGCGCGATGTCGAGGACGCGGTCTGTTTCCAGCTGGCCGTTGGACCGGCGGGCGAAACCTATCGCGAAGCCGGCACCCTGGGCGAAGCCTGCCGGGCACAGATCGTCATGGCCCTTTCAGACCTGTTCGAAGGCGTCATCGAACGGGAGGGCGGGTTGTGGATGGACAGTTCATCCTGGCTGATCACCGCCCGCGCCCCATCCTGAATTCGAACTTTTTCAAGGAGATAGACATGAAACCCCTGAAATCAAACCCATTCCGCCGCTATCGGCGCGAACCAGTTGGTCCCAATGCAATGGCCAACGAAGGGTGGCGAACGGACCGGCGCGTGCTTGTCCAACTGCAACCCGCCCACCTGGCCCTGCTTCGCTAGGCCAATCCCCAGCACATCCACAGAAAGGGTGTGCCCCCCCTCAACCTACCAAACTCAACAAGACTCAATCAAACACCGAAAGGAAACCAAATGACCTACCAATCTGAAATCAAAGCAAACAACGGCGTCGATACTGAGGCTCTCATGGGCGCACGTGGCGCATTCGAGAAAATGCCAGAAGCCGCGGCTTTTACCTTCCGCAGCGACTGTTCGTGGATTGAAGGCACCTACAGCTCCAACAGCCTGAACGGTTATTCCGGGCTGGGTCAGGAGCATGAGCGCAAGAAGACCTACAAGATCGAATCCGATCACCCGGAAGTCTTCCATGCCGCTGACCGCGCACCGACACCGCCGGAAATCGTTCTGGCTGCCCTGGCAAGCTGCCTGACCGGCGGCGTAGCGTCGGTCGCTCAGCACCGTGGCATTCAGCTGAATTCCGTACGCGCGATCGTCGAAGGTGACATCGACGTGCGCGGCATCCTGGGCATGGACCCGGACCTGCGCAACGGGTTCTCGGACATCCGCGTGAATTTCGAAATCGATGCCGATGCGTCGGATGCCGATATTGCAGCCCTGGTCGCCCAGTCGCAGAAACGGTCGGCTGTCTTCGACATCCTGACCAACCCCACCAATGTCAACGTGACCGTTGCCTGACCCAAACAGGGCGTGTCCGGGAAACCAACCCGGTCGCGCCCGCTCACCACGCCGCGCGTGAACGCCACCCAATCACAGGAGAGCCCCATGAAACACATTACGACCGTCATCATCGGCGCCGGACAATCCGGGCTGGCCATGAGCAAGGAACTTACGACGCGCGCCGTGGATCACGTGATCCTGGAACGCGGCCAGATCGCCAACAGCTGGCGCACCGAACGCTGGGACAGCCTGCGGCTTTTGACGCCTAACTGGATGAACAACCTGCCAGGCGCGCACTATTGCGGACGCAACCCGGACGGGTACATGACCTGCAACGAACTGGTCGCGCAGTTTGACCGTTCTGTTGCCGCAACGAACGCCCCGGTGATGACCGAAACCTCGGTCCTGGGGGTATCGCCGCAAATGGCGGGTTATCGTGTCGTCACCGATCAGGGAACGATCCGGTGCGACAATGTCGTGATTGCGACCGGTGCGACGTCGCGTGCCAGCCGCCCCGGCTTTGCCGCCGACATGCCGCCCGGGATCGCCCAATTCACGCCGCTGGACTACAAGCGGCCTGCCGACCTGCCGCCGGGCAAGGTCCTAGTCGTGGGCGCATCAGCGTCCGGGGCACAGATCGCCCGCGAAATTCAGATGTCCGGGCGCGATGTCACGCTGTCCGTGGGCGAACATGTCCGCATACCGCGCCGGTATCGCGACGCCGATGTTCTGGCCTGGATGGAAATGACCGGGCGCTGGTCCGACGGCTACAAGGCCGTCGAGGACCTGGAACGTCAGCGGCGACTGCCGTCGCTGCAACTAACGGGGTCCGATGGCGCCATCGACCTGAACGCCTTGCGGGATATCGGAATCGAGCTGGTCGGGCGCATGGCGGGTCTGTCCGGCGAACGCGCTCAGTTTTCCGGATCGCTGGCCAATATGTGTGCACTGGCCGACCTAAAGATGGACCGTTTGCTGGCCATGTTCGACAATTGGGCGGTTTCGGCGGGCCTTGACCCGTTCATGGACCCGGCCCATCGCCCGGATCGCACCCGCATTCCGGCCGCGCCGCGTCTTTCGATCGACCTGGAACGTGATGGATACACCACGGTCATATGGGCCACCGGATACCGGCCTGATCATAGATGGATCTATTTGCCGGTCTTCGATCACAAGGGCCAGATTCGCCACGATGGCGGCGTGGTGGCCCCCGGTCTTTACGTCATGGGCCTGCCCTTTCTGCGGCGGCGCAAATCCACCTTCATCGATGGGGCAGCCGACGATGCCGCGGATCTGGCCGCGCATATGGCCGGCAAGCTTGCCCACAAACTGGCCGCATAGGCGAAAGGAAAAATCATGACCAAGTTTGAACGCAAACACTACGACGCGATAATTGTCGGAGCGCGCTGTGCTGGCTCTGCCACCGCATTGGAACTGGCGCGGATGGGCGCGCGGGTCCTGATGATAGACCGTGACCTGCCGGAAAACGATACGTTGTCGACGCATGCCTTGATGCGCCCAGCCATCGCTTTGCTGGATGACTGGGGACTGTTGGGCGAG
>JBNKYL010000184.1:0-4658 GCA_050300875.1 Paracoccaceae bacterium | reverse complement strand
CCTGTTGCAGGAATTGGACCGGATGGAATTTCACGTCTACGAGACCGGGGAAACCGTCAGTGCCAAGCAACGGCCAATCGTCATCATCACGTCGAACAACGAAAAGGAATTGCCCGACGCGTTCCTGCGGCGCTGTTTCTTCCATTACATCCAGTTTCCGGATGAAGAGACATTGCGCCAGATCGTCGAGGTTCATCACCCCGGCATCCGCGATGACCTTTTGGGCGTTGCACTGACGCAGTTTTACCAGATTCGCGATCAGCAGGGGCTGAAGAAGAAGCCGTCGACCAGCGAGATCCTGGATTGGCTGAAGCTGCTCTTGGCCGAAGATCTGGGGCCCGAGGACCTGAAACGCGAGGGCGCGTCGCTATTGCCCAAGCTGCATGGCGCGCTGTTGAAAAACGAACAGGATGTGCATCTGTTCGAGCGGCTGGCTTTCATGAGCCGTAGTGGTCGCTAGCCCATGATCCAGACCCTGCTGCATGACATCCTGCCGGTTTTCGCGATCCTGGCGGTGGGGTTCGGGATGGGGCGCGGAAAGGTCGTGGCGCTGGACGAGGCGCGGGCGCTGAACCGGGTGGCATTTCTGGTCTTGCAGCCGCCACTGCTTTTCCTGCTGATTTCCGGGCTGGATCTGTCGATGATGGATCCGGGCGCGATCGGGATCTATGCGCTGTGTGAGTTCGCGGTGTTCTGGGCGGCCTTCGCGGTCGCGCGGTTCGGGTTCCGGTTCGGTCCACGCGAAAGCGCGCTGCTGGGCATGGCGGTCATCTTCGTCAATTCGCTGCTCTATATCTGGCCGATCACGGTCTTGCTTTATGGCGAGGCCGGGGCGGCGCCGATCACGACCGTGGTGGCGCTGGATGCCACGATCACATTCGCGGTGTTCATCATGGCGATGGAACTGACATCGGGCGGCGGGGTGGCGCATGGCGCGCGCCAGATCACCCGTAACCCGGTAATCCTGACCATTCTAATGTCCGTGGTCGTCAACCTTCTGGCTATACCTGTCGCCGAACCCATCGAAACGGCTGCGCGGTTCGTGGGACATGCCACCGCGCCGGTGACGTTGTTTGCGCTTGGGGTGGTCCTGTCCACCCATCCGGCCATGCCGACGCCCGCCATCGTGACAATATCTGCGATGAAGCTGGCGCTTATGCCCTTGGCCGTGTGGACCGGGTTTGCCCTGCTGGCGCCGGACAGCCGGATGCATGACCTGTTCGTGCTGAACGCCGCCGGACCATCGGGCGCGATGGCCTTTTCCCTGGCGCTACTTTACGGTGTTCGCACCGAAACCATTGCCCCGGTCATCATCTGGACCAGCCTGTTGTCACTCTTCTCGCTTGCGGTGCTTGCATGATCAAAATTCGTCCTCTTGCTGCCGATGACCACGCCGGATGGGATCGGTTGTGGCAGGGTTACCTGGCCTATTATGAAACCAGCCTGCCCGATGCCGACCGAGCCGTGGCCTTTGGCCGGTTGCTCGAACCGGACAGCAAGCTGCATGGGTTGGTGGCCGAACGCGACGGGCAAGTGGTCGGGCTGGTGCATTACATTTTCCATGATCATTTGTGGCGGGCCGAAGGGATTTGTTATTTGCAGGACCTTTTCACCGATGCGTCCACGCGTGGACAGGGGGTCGGCAAGGCGCTGATCGAGGGGGTCTATGCCAAGGCCGACGAGGCTGGCGTGCCGCGGGTTTACTGGCTGACGCAGGAGTTCAACGCCACGGCGCGCAGGCTTTACGACCATGTCGGCAAGTTGACGCCCTTTATCCGGTATGACCGGCCGTGACGCGGATTGCGGCGCTGGCGGTTATTGCCGCACTTGGACTGGCAGGTTGTGAACCTGCCACGGTTGCGCCCCGGCCAGACGTCGTCTTGCCTGCCACAATCCGGGTCTTTGAGGACGCGCCAGTTGTCGTGACGCAACGCGACAATGTTTCGCTGGCCCGCGATTTCATGCGGCTGGTCTTCGAACTGGAAAGCGGGCGGCGGCTGGATGTCCTATCGCGGTTCGAAGGGCCCGTCACGGTCCGGCTGACCGGGCAGGCCGGGCCGGGAACCGTGGGCCACGATCTTGATGCGCTTCTGGCGCGGCTGCGGCGCGAAGGCGGGTTGCAGATCAGCCGGGTTCCGTCTGATCAGGCGGCGTCGATCTCGGTTGAGCTGATATCGCGGCAGGCCCTGCAAAGGGCAGTGCCGAACGCAGCCTGTTTCGTGGTTCCCAATGTCGATAGCTGGGACGCGTTCCGTGCGCGGCGTAATGCGCCGGAACTGAACTGGTCCAATCTGACTGTGCGCCGCCAGATGGCGGTGTTCGTTCCCGCAGATGTCAGCCCGCAGGAAATCCGCGACTGCCTGCACGAAGAAATCGCGCAGGCTTTGGGGCCGGTCAACGATCTGTATGATTTGCCCGACAGCGTGTTCAACGACGACAATTTCCACACGATCCTGACCGGATTCGACATGTCGGTGCTGCGGGTCCTGTATGACCCGGCCCTTTCGTCAGGCATGCGGCGCGATGCGGTCGCCGCGCGGCTTCCGCAGGTGGTGGCGCACGCCAATCCGGGCGGACAGGGCCGGCCGGCCGGACCCTTGCCGGGCCAGACGCCAGATGCGTGGCGCGCGGCGATCGAGGCGGCATTGGGGGCCAGCGCCCGAAACCAGGGGCGCGCAGCGGCGGCGGAACGGGCGGTGGCGATTGCGCGCGCAGAAGGCTGGCGCGACAACCGGTTGGGGTTCAGCCTTTATGCCTATGGGCGG
This sequence comes from Paracoccaceae bacterium, assembly GCA_050300875.1. Taxonomy (GTDB): domain Bacteria; phylum Pseudomonadota; class Alphaproteobacteria; order Rhodobacterales; family Rhodobacteraceae; genus CBDCFL01. Next base: position 1,893 of record JBNKYL010000184.1, on the reverse strand, counting down.
CTTGTGGCGCGGACCGATCCAAATGCCGGTTTCGTGGCCTTGCGCGAAGCGCGCAGCATCTTCGCGGCCCGGCCCGATACGGCGGTGCAACTGGCGCATGTGGACGTGCAGCTGGCCGCGCAGGCGTTGCTGGCACAGCAGGAAGACACGGCCCTTGAACTCGCCGATGGTGCCATGGGCGTGGCACGGGGCGCACAGAATGCCGGGCTGCTGTTTTCTGTGCAGATGATCCGGTCTGTTGCCTTGGCGCGGATGGGCGATGACGTGAGGTCGCAGGCTGCCCGGGTCGACGCGCTGGAATGGGCGGGCTATGCCTATGCCGAACGCAGCGAGATTGTCGAACAGGTGGCCGAGATCGAACGGCTTGGCCGGGCGGCGGAAGGAGATGGATAGCGAATGCTGGCGATTGTTGCAGGGGTGATCGGGCTGATCTGGGGCGCGCGCGTGGCGTCGAAGCGTGGCGGCAACCGTGCCGACATGTTTCAATATTCGCTGGGCTATGGCGTGACCTTCCTGTTCGCCGCATGGCTGATCATCATCATCGTCGCGTCCATTTTCGCGTAGCGCGTCGATGTTCCTGAGGTTTTTTCAGATATTGCGGGACCATGGGGTTCCGGTCAGCCTGCGCGAGTTCCTGGATTTCCTGACGGGGGTTCGGGCCGGGCTGGTGACCTATGACGTGGACGGCTTTTATTACCTCGCGCGTGGCGCGATGGTGAAGGATGAACGCAATATCGACAAGTTCGATCGCGCCTTTGCTGCCGCCTTCGAAGGGCTGGGTGAGATCAGTGCCGAACAGGTTCTGGAGGCATTGAACTTGCCCGAAGACTGGCTGCGCAAGATGGCCGAAAAGCATCTGAGCGACGAAGAAAAGGCCGAGATCGAGGCGCTGGGCGGGTTCGACAAGCTGATGGAAACGCTGAAAAAGCGGCTGGAAGAACAGAACGGTCGTCATCAGGGCGGGTCGAAATGGGTCGGCACGGCGGGCACGTCGCCCTTTGGCGCCTATGGCTACAATCCCGAGGGCGTGCGCATCGGACAGGAGGAAAGCCGCCACCAGCGCGCGGTGAAGGTGTGGGACAAGCGTGAGTTCCGCAATCTTGACGCTGATGTCGAGCTGGGCACGCGCAACATCAAGGTGGCGCTGAAACGCGTGCGCCGCTGGGCGCGGGACGGCGCGGATGAAGAGCTGGATCTGAACGGCACGATCCAGGCCACGGCGGAACATGGGTATCTGGATGTGAAAACCCGGCCAGAACGGCGCAATGCCGTGAAGGTCCTGATGTTCTTTGACGTCGGCGGGTCGATGGACCCCTATATCAAGGTCGTCGAAGAACTGTTTTCGGCCGCGCGGGTCGAGTTCAAGCATCTGGAATATTTCTATTTCCACAACTGCCTGTACGAAGGTGTCTGGCGCGACAACCGGCGGCGCTGGACCGAGCAGACCCCGACCTGGGAGGTGCTGCGCACCTATGGGCCAGATTACAAATGCATTTTCGTCGGCGACGCATCCATGTCGCCCTATGAGATTGCGATGGCGGGCGGGGCCAATGAGCATTGGAACAAGGAACCGGGATCGGTCTGGTTGACCCGTGCGGTCGATCAATGGTCGTCGAATCTGTGGATCAACCCGCTGCCGGAACGGCATTGGCAATACACGCAATCGGTGGCGATGATACAGGAGGTTTTTGGCCCAGACCGCATGGTGCCGATGACCTTGTCGGGCATCGAAACGGGCATGAAACTCCTGGGTCGCTGAGAATCGCGTTTCGGTTCTTCGCAGGAACCACCGGCGGCGTTGCGTCAGGTGCTTCGCGGTAACAGGCGTTGCAGGACGGCCAATAACTTGTTGCGCGGGCTTTGGGCCGGGGTCGTGTCCGACAGGCGGTCCAG
>JBNKYL010000183.1:0-7596 GCA_050300875.1 Paracoccaceae bacterium | reverse complement strand
CGAGGGTTTGAAGCCGGGCAGGGGCGTGGCGCAGGGTTTGCGTTCATGGGTGATGGTGTCGCCGACGCGGGTGTCGCGGACCTGTTTGATCGACGCGGTGAAGACGCCGATTTCGCCGGGGCCAAGTTCGGCGATATCCTTCATGGCGGGTTTCAGGACGGCGAGCTTGTCAAGCTTGTAGGTCGCACCGGTTTTCATCATCTTGATCTGGTCGCCCTTGCGGATCACGCCATCCATGACGCGGATCAGGACGACGACGCCAAGGTAGGGGTCGTACCAGCTGTCGACCAGCATCGCCTTGAGCGGGGCGTCGCGGTCGCCCTTGGGGGCGGGCAGGCGGTGAACGATGGCTTCCAGCACATCGGGGATGCCGAGGCCGGTCTTGGCGGAGATTTCGACGGCATCGTGGGCCTCGATGCCGATCACATCCTCGATCTGGGTGCGGATGCGGTCGGGTTCGGCGGCGGGCAGGTCGATCTTGTTGAGGACGGGGACAATCTCGTGATTGGCGTCGATGGCCTGGTAGACATTGGCCAGTGTCTGGGCTTCGACGCCCTGGGTCGCGTCGACGACCAGCAGGGAGCCTTCGACGGCCTGCATGGAGCGGCTGACTTCATAGGCGAAATCGACATGGCCGGGGGTGTCGATGAGGTTCAGGATATAGGTCTCGCCATCCTTGGCGGGGTATTCGATGCGGACCGAGTTCGCCTTGATGGTGATGCCGCGTTCGCGTTCGATATCCATCGCGTCGAGAAGCTGTTCCTTCATGTCACGTTCAGCCACGGTGCCGGTCATCTGGATGAGCCGGTCGGCAAGCGTGGATTTCCCGTGGTCGATATGGGCGACGATGGAGAAATTGCGGATATGGGCGAGGTCGGTCATGGGCGTTCATATGCTTTGGAATATGGGGGTTGGCAAGGGGGTGTGGTTCCGGTGCAGGGCGGGCCGAGGGGTGCGATGAGGTGGGCTCTTGGTTTCCATCAGTCGAACGTGCCGCGAATGGTGGCAAAGAGCCCAAAGCGACGTATTTGTGCGCTCGCAGAAAAAGCCGCCAGCACCGGCAAACTGAAAGCGGCGTGTGCTAGTTCTCGACAATGCACCCAATGAAACGGGAGATATCGCCTTGGATGGATTCCCAATTTTCAAGGTTAAAGCGCCTGTAGATGACGCGAACGTCGACTCCGCTGGACCGAAAATCGTGATTGCAGCCGGGATAAAGCACTGACCCGTTTGGGCGGCACACAATCACCGCCTGCAAGGTCTCATCTGCGTTTCGCACGACAAAAACATCGCGAAATGCCTGATACTCGGTGGTCGGGCGAAGGAGCGACAGGCCATACGAATCCTCTTCTTCTGAAAAATAGTCCGTCGGATTGTCGCGAAATCCTTCCATTTCCATGGACGCCCCTGGGCTGTGAAAACTCAACGAAAAGTCCAGTATTTCCTCAAGCGAGAACGGATCGTGCAAAAGGAAACTCATATAGTCATAGTTTCTTTCACGAACCAGAAGCGAAGATTGATATCTCGTTAGCGGCTGAAAATCGTTGCGTTTCACCCGAAAAAGCTGGGCCTTGTGCTCGGCTTCCGGCCTCAGGTCGTGTAGATCTTCAAGATAGTGCCGCGGGACGTTTAGACGGACTCTCTTGCCTTCCTGCTCCATGACAAGGGTTTGCGGCACGCTTTCGTCCCAACTGCCAAATTGAGCACAGGCTTCGCGATCTACGTCTGCTCTTGCGAGTGAAGCAGCGCCGATTAGGACGGCAAAAAGAAAGACAAAACCACGCACCTTCGGCGTCCTTTTTCTGTATTTGCATGAGCAAGAACTAGGTGGCCCGGATTCGCCAATACGTCAATTGAATGCTTTGGTTTCGCGTTTGTTGAACGGAAGTTCTGTCCGCGCAGCGGACCATTATCGTAAGTCCGGCAAGGTGTCACTTTCGGCCATGACCGGATATTGGCATGTGTCGGCGGGATGCACACCGAACAGCAAATGCCGTTTCCGGTTTTGCGATTTGCCTTTCCATCGTGGGCAGACCGGCGCAGGGTTGAACCATGGAAAAACATCGTCTGCTCATTGCCGATATCCGTGTGCCTGTGAAGCGGGTCAAAACCTTGGATGATGCCAAGGTTCAGGTGTTGGCAGAAGACATTCTGGAACATGGCCAGAAGGTTCCGATCTCGGTCCGGGTCGACGGGGAGAAATACGTGCTGGTCGAGGGGTTGCATCGGCTGGAGGCATTGCGTGCCCTGGGCGAGGAGGCGGTCGATGCCTTCAAGGTACGCGCGAAGCTGCATTAGGGTTTTCCGGACTTGATCGGGAACGGCGCGCGCGCAGGATCGGGGCATTGCAACCCGATCAAGGAATTTCGACATGGAAGAATATCTTGCAGCGCTGCGCGACCGGATCATCACGGCGTTTCGCCGTGAAGGCACCGACGGCAACCAGACCACCCGTTATGAAATTTACCTCAATAGCGGGCAGCGCATTGATGGGGGGCTGGTGCGCCACACCGAGGCGACCTTTACCGTGCAGACGATGCGCGGGCCGCTGGGCAATGAAACGCTGGAGATGGAGATCCCCTATCTCGCCGTCAGCGCGATCCAGCGTTACTGGACGCGGGAGTGATCAGGCGAGTTTGGACAGGATTTCATCCGCCAGTGCGGTGATTTCGTCGCGGGCGGGGCTGCGGGGGCGTTCGGCGACGGTCTGGCCCTGACCGAAGGCGTCGGCGAAGGCGACGCGGTTGCCCAGTTGCGTTTCGGCCAGCGTGGCGGGCAGGTCGGCCAGCTGGGTGCGGATCTCTGCCGTCACGCGGGCGCGGGGGTTGGCGCGGTTCAGGACCATCAGCGCGGGGCGGTTTTCGCGGTCGGCGAGGTCCAGCACGCCGCCGGTGGCCCAGAGGTCGAGGTGACTGGCCGAAACGGGCACCAGCACGAGGTCGCTTTCGCGCAGGGCAGGCCGCAGGTCGGCGTCGATCTTGGGCGGCGTGTCGATCAGGATCAGGTCGTGGGTCTTTTTCAGCTTGGCGCATTCATAGGATGTGCCCCAGGCGCTGGCGGTGGCGAAATCGAGGCCCGGTCCGCCGCCGGTCGCTTCGAGCCGGGTCATGAACCAATGGCCGAGGCTGCCTTGCGGGTCGGTGTCCAGCAGCGCCACGGATTTGCCCATGCGGGCGAAGGCCGTGCCGAGATTGGCGGCGAGCGTGGTCTTGCCGGAGCCGCCCTTTTGCTGCGCGATGGTGATGATCTTGCCGGACATGTGCTCGTCCTTTCGCTGCGGTGCAGCATTTCCTTGATTGGCCAGACTGTCAAGGGGTGCGGCCACTTCGCGCTGGCCTTGGCACCCTGCCGCCGCTAAGTAACGGGCCGGACACAGAGAAGGGCGCGCGCATGGCGGGCATGAAGGCACAGCCGGGGATCATGAATATCGCGCTTTACCAGGGCGGCGAGGCGAAGATCGCGGGCCATGAGACGGTCATCAAGCTGAGTTCCAACGAGAACCCGTTGGGGTGTTCGACCGATGCCAGCGCGGCCTTTGTGGCGGCAGGCGCGGGGCTGAACCGCTATCCGCCGACCGATCATGCCGGGCTGCGCGCTGCGATTGCCGAGGTGCATGGGTTGGATGCGGGTCGGATCATTTGCGGGGCGGGGTCGGATCAGGTGCTGACCTGGATCGCGCAGGGGTTTTCGGGGCCGGGGGATGAGATCATCCATACCGAGCACGGGTTTTCGATGTATCCGATTTTGGCCCACGCGGCGGGGGCGACGCCCGTGGGGGTGCCGGAACGTGACCGTGTGGTGGATGTGGATGCGATCCTGGGCGCGGTGACGGACCGGACGCGGGTGGTATTCATCGCCAATCCCGGCAATCCGACGGGCACGATGATCGGGCTGGACGAGGTGGCGCGGCTGGCCGACGGGCTGCCGGACGGCTGCCTGTTGGTCCATGACGCGGCCTATGCCGAATATGTCGACGGGTTCGATGGTGGAGCGGCGCTGGTCGAGGCGCGCGAGAATGTCGTGATGACGCGGACGTTTTCGAAGATCCACGGGCTGGGCGGGTTGCGGATCGGCTGGGGATACGGGCCTGCGGCGGTGATCGATGTGATGAACCGGCTGCGCGAGCCGTTCAACCTTTCGGTGGCGCAGCTGGATACCGCTGAGGCGGCGATGCGGGACCGGGATTGGGTGCGCCATTGTTCTGTCGTAAATAGCGAGCAGCGCGCGCGGTTGACGGGCGCTTTGCGGCAGCTTGGCGTGGCTTGCGATGACAGCCGGGCGAACTTCGTGCTGGCGCGGTTTGCCGATGAGGCAGAGGCTGGGGCCGCGGATGCGGCGCTGAAGGCGGCGGGGATCATCGTGCGGCGGGTGACGGGTTATGGCTTTCCTGAAGGGTTGCGGATCACCGTGGGGGACGCGGATGAAAACGGGGCGGTGATTGCGGCGCTGACCGCGTGGCGGGAGGCAGCGGCATGAGCGTGATCTATGAACGTGTGGCGCTGATCGGGCTGGGGCTGGTTGCTGGCTCGATGTCGCTGGCGATGCGGCGGGCCGGGCTGGCGCGCGAGATCGTGGGCACGGCGCGGTCGGCGGAAACGCGCGATGTGGCCCGCGAGATCGGGTTGGTGGACCGGGTTGTCGACACGGCGGCAGAGGCGGTTCAAGGCGCCGATCTGGTCGTTCTGGCAGTTCCGGTTGGCGCGATGGAGGCCGTAGCGCGGGAAATTGGACCGCATCTGAAGCCGGGTGCGGTGGTCAGCGATGTGGGGTCGGTCAAGGCCGAGGTACTTCGCGCGGTGGTGCCGCATTTGCCGGAAAATGTGCATTTTGTCGGCGCGCATCCGATGGCGGGGACGGAACATTCCGGGCCGCGATCTGGGTTTGCTGAACTGTTTGACAACCGCTGGTGCCTGATCGTGCCTGCAGAGGGCGTGCCGGAGGAGGAGATCGTCCGGCTGGAGGCGTTCTGGCAGGCGCTGGGCTCTGATACCGAACGGATGGAGCCGGAACATCACGATCTGGTCTGCGCCGTGGTGAGCCATGCGCCGCACCTGATCGCATATACGATGGTGGGCGTGGCCGACCATCTGCGGCGGGTCACCGACAGCGAGATCATCAAGTTTTCCGCCGCCGGGTTCCGGGATTTCACACGCATCGCGGCGTCCGACCCGACCATGTGGCGCGATGTGTTTTTGAACAACAAGGAAGCGACGCTGGATATTCTGGGCCGGTTCACCGAGGAGTTATTCGCCTTGCAGCGGGCGATCCGGCAGGGCGATGGCGATCATCTGCACGAGTATTTCACCCGGACACGGGCGATCCGGCGTGGTATCATCGAGGCCGGACAAGATACCAGCGCGCCCGATTTCGGGCGGGGAAGAGGCAAGTGATTTTCAGGCTTTGGCCCATATTGGCCCTGATGCTGCTGGCCACCTGTTCGGGGGGCGGCGGCGCGCCGGGTGTGGGACAGGTTTGCGCGGCGGGTATCGTGGGCGAGCGGATCGAACCGATCCAGGGCAAGTTGCGCGGTTGTTCGGTGGCCAACCCGGTGCGGGTGCATGAGGTGGCGGGCATTCGCCTGTCGCGGCCTGCGGTGATGGATTGTTCGACCGCCAAAGATCTGAAGGCATGGGTACAGCGCGGGCTGAAACCGGCATTCGCGGATGCGGGTGCGCGGGTTCAAACCATGGTGGTCTATGACGATTACAATTGCAGGCCGCGCAACAACCGGCCCGGCGCGAAACTGTCGCTTCATGCGCGAGGGCGCGCGATTGATATTGGTGAGTTCATTCTGGCCGATGGTCAGCGCGTGACGGTCCTGAAGGACTGGGGGCGCGGGCAGTGGGGGCCGGTGTTGCGGCGGTTGCACAGCGCGGCTTGCGGGCCCTTTGGCACAGTGCTGGGGCCGAATTACAATGGTGCCCATGCCAATCACCTGCATTTCGACAATGACGGATATGGGCGTGGCGGCCGGTTCTGTCGTTAGGGCGCTGTGCCTGGTTCTGGCGCTGGCCGGGGCAGCCGAAGCGCAGACGGTGACGCCCGAACCGAGGCCCGATGCGCTGGACACCGTCCCTTGGGTTCAGACAGAGCGCGACGCCGGGCTGGGCCTGTGCGGCAACCCGACGATCATCGGTGAACGGCGGGATCCGTTGGTGAACCGCGCGGGGGGCTGTTTCATCCTGAACCCGATCGAGTTGAACGCGATAGAGGGCGTTCAGCTATCCGACCCGGTGCTGGTCGATTGTCCGACCGCGCGGGCGCTGGCCGATTGGGTACGCGACGGGGTGAAGCCGGTTTTTGGCGAACGCGGCGGCGGGTTGGCGGTGCTGGAGGTGGCGGGCAGCTATGCCTGCCGGCCGGTCAATCACCAGATGGGCGGGCGGCTCAGCGAACATGGGCGCGGGCGGGCGGTGGATGTGTCGGGCTTCTGGCTGGCGGATGGCACGCTGATCAGCGTGTTGCGCGGTTGGCGCGACAAAACCAACGGGCCGGATTTGCGGCGCATTCATGCGGTGGCCTGCGGGCCCTTTGCCACGGTGCTGGGGCCGAATGCCGACCGGCATCATCAGGATCATTTCCACCTGGACACATCGCTGGGCAGGTCGGGCGCGCCCTATTGCCGATAGGCTAGTTCAGGCGCACCATCTTGCCGGGGTTCAGGATGTTGTTGGGATCAAGCGCGCGCTTGATGTCGCCCATGATCGCCCAGGCATCGCCATGTTCGGTGGCCATGTAGCCCAGTTTGCCCATGCCGACCCCATGTTCGCCGGTCATCGTGCCGCCGAGCGCCAACGCGCGTCTAACCATGCGGTCCGACAGTTCGCGCGCGGCCTGTTTTTCGGCCGGGCTGTTTTCGTCGATCAGCAGGATCGCATGGAAATTGCCGTCGCCGACATGGCCCAGAACCGGGCCGGTGATGGGTGAGGCGGCGATATCGGCCACCGTTTCATCGACAGCTTCGGCCAGCCGGGAAATCGGCACGCAGATATCGGTGACGATGGCGGTGGCGCCGGGGCGCAGGGCCAGACAGGCGTAGTAGGCGTTGTGGCGCATTTTCCACAGCCGGTTGCGGTCTTCGGCCTTGGCCGACCATTCATAGCCCGTGGCTCCGTGTTCGGTGGCAATCTCGCCAAACCTTTCGGCATCTTCGGCGACGGCGCGGTCGGAACCGTGAAATTCGATCAGCAGATGCGGGGTTTCGGGCATCGAGGCATCCGCGTAGGCGTTGAAGGCGCGCGCGGTCAGGGCATCGACATATTCGATGCGCGCCATGGGGATGCCGGACTGGATGGTTTCGATCACGGCCGTGACCGCCTGCGAGGTATCCGGAAAGGCGCAGATGGCCGCCGATACGGCCTCGGGCTGGCCATGCAGGCGCAGCGTGATTTCGCAGATCAGACCCAATGTGCCTTCGGAGCCAACCAGCAGGGAGGTCAGGTCGTAGCCAGCGGAAGATTTCGGCGCGCGGGTGCCGGTTGTGATGATGCGGCCATCGGCCAGCACCGTGCGGGTGGCCAGTACATTGTCGCGCATGGTGCCGTAGCGCACGGCGGTGGTGCCGCTGGCGCGGGTAGCGGCCATGCCGCCGATGGT
>JBNKYL010000182.1:0-3860 GCA_050300875.1 Paracoccaceae bacterium | reverse complement strand
AGATCGTACCCGGCGTGCCTGCCTATGCTGCCGCCGCTGCGGCACTGGGGCAGGAACTGACGATCCCGGAAATTGGCCAGTCGATCGTGCTGACACGGGTGTCGATGAAATCGACGTCGATGCCTGCCGGTGAAACACTTGAAAATTTCGCGCGTACCGGCACGACGCTTGCCATCCATCTGGGAGTGCGGGCTTTGCTGGATATCGAACGGCGTCTGTCGCCGTTTTACGGGGCGGATTGCCCGGTGGTCGTGGCCTATCGTGTGGGCTGGCCGGATCAGAAGTTCATCCGTGGCACGCTGGCCGATATCCGCGAAAAGGTGCGGGCCGAAAAGATCACGCGTACGGCGCTGATCCTGGTCGGGCCGGTGCTGGGTGAGGTGCGCGATTTCACCGACAGCGCGTTGTATGACGCCACAATTCCGCACGTTTTGCGGCCGAAGGTGGCGACGAAAACCGGCTGAACACCGTCACTGTTCTGTAACCTAGGCCAATTATCCACAGGATGCTTGACCGAATCGGACCCGGGCATAACCATGTGCCCTGGAATACCGGGGGGGAATGGAATGTCTGAATATCTGCCGAAAGAGGTGCGCGAAGGCCTGGAACTGGCCCGCAAGAGCGACCTGCGCAAGAAAAGCCGTTTGCGCATTCATGTGGGTGAACAGGAATTCACCGTGCTGAAATTCTGGGATGACGGTTTCGCATTGGATGCCGAAGACGCCCCGCATTTGCGTGGTCTTGTGGACCTCTATGACGGGGCGCGGCACCTGTATCAGTGCCTTATCGTCGCTTCCGAGGAAGAAAACGGCGAGATGCGGTATGAATTCAAACGCTCCACCGCCGCGCTGGACAAGGCGCCGCTGGATTTCTACCGCGACGAAAACGCGCCGGTGGCCCTGCTGACCTGATTGACCCGCTACTGAAGGTCGCCAAACGCTTCCGTCATCCGTGCCACGGCTTCGGCCACCAGACCGCGCCGCGTTGCGATGTTGAACCGCATGAACGTTTCGCCACCCGTACCCAGTGTATGGCCCGGCGTTACCGCGATTTTCGCGCGTTTGTAGATGCGGTCAGAAAATTCGTCCCGACCCATGCCCGTCCCGGCGAAATCGACCCATGCCAGATAGGTCCCTTGCATCGGCATGGCCGTGACGCCGGGAATGGCGTTGATGCCGGCGATGAACAGCCTTGCGTTGTCTTCCAGATAGATGTTCAGCGCATCGACCCATTCGGCCCCTGCCGGGGAATAGGCCGCTGTTGTCAGCGCGGCGCCGAACAGGTTCGGGGCAATGTCGAACTGCTTGTAGTAATCGGCGAACTTCTCACGCAGGCTCGCGCCGGGGATGGTCACGACACCCGTACGCAGCCCTGCGATGGAAAAGGTCTTGGACGCTGCGGTTGTTACAATCACGCGATCGGCGAAATCAGGTGCCGCAACTGGCATGGGCAAGTGCTTGTGTCCGGCAAAAACCAGGTCCTGGTGAATCTCATCCGAAATCAGGATCAGGTCGTGGCGTTCGCAGAACGCGGCCATTTCGTTCAGTTCGTCCTGCGTCCAGACACGACCCGCCGGGTTATGGGGCGACGAGATCAGCATGATCTTTTCGCGCCCCGTCATCAGCGCGTCATAAGCGGCGAAGTCCATGCGGTAGATACCGTCGACCGTTGCCAGCGGCAGTTCCGTTACCACGCGACGGTTTCGTTCGATCTTGTTGCGAAATTCGTGATAAACCGGCGTAAAAATCGCCACGTGGTCGCCCGGATCGCTGAAGCATTGCAGGATCATCGCGATCGCGTTGCCCAGGCCGAAGGTGGTGAACATGTGGTCGGAATCGGCATCCCACCTGTGGCGCGTTTTCATCCACCAGGCGGTGGCGTCCAAGTGTGTGTTGCGCCCCGAAAAATAGCCATATTGCGCAATGTCCATCTGAGCGCGCACGGCGTCTTGCAGGAAATCCGGCGCACGGAAATCACCATCGGCGACCCACATGGCGATGCCGTCTTCTTCGGGGACGCCGAAAATTTCCTGCATCATGTCCCATTTGGCCGTGCCTTGGCCGCGCCGGTCGATAACTTCGTCGAAATCCATGGAATTGCCTGCGATTTGATCCGAGCCGGGAAGATACTGCCCTGTCACCGGGGTGCAAGGCCAGACATTGCATCCGGGCCGGGATTTGCCTACATCGCGGGCCATGAGCATCCGCGATATCCTGATCCATCCCGACCCGCGCCTGAAAAAGGTCGCCGCCCCTGTCGAAGGGGTGGATGCCGAGCTGCGCAAACTGGCCGATGACATGCTGCAGACCATGTATGACGCGCCGGGGATCGGACTGGCGGCCCCGCAGGTCGGCGTGATGAAACGGCTGATCGTCATGGATTGCGTCAAGGAAGAAGATGCGCCACCGCAGCCGATGGTATTGTTCAACCCCGAAGTCACATGGGCGTCTGAAGATCAGAACACCTATGAAGAAGGCTGCCTGTCGATCCCCGACCAATATGGCGAGGTCACAAGGCCGGCAGAGGTTCGGGTAAGGTGGACGGACATTGACGGCAAGCCGCAGGAGCAGGAGTTCGACAAGCTCTGGGCGACCTGCGTGCAGCATGAGATCGACCACCTGAACGGCAAGCTGTTCATCGACTACCTGGGGCCGATGAAGCGCCAGATGATCACCCGCAAGATGATCAAGCTGAAGCGTGAAAAGGCCCGCGCATGACGCTGGATGTCGTGACGCATGGGATCATCCTGGGCACCGAACGATTTGACGAATGCCTGACGTTTTACCGCGACACGCTGGGTTTGAAAGTCTGGTTCGAAAAACCGGGGCTGTGCTGCCTGCATTTCGGCGACGGGTATCTGATGGTCGAACATGGCGGGGTGGCGCGGGACGGGCGCAAGGCCAATGCTGAAAACCCGACGATGATCCGGTTCAACGTAACGGATGTCGAAGGGTCAGCCGCCATTTTGCGGGCTAAGGGCGTTGACGTGACGGTGAAATCCTTCGACTGGGGCACGGTCGGTCAGTTCATCGACCCCGATGGCAATGCCTGCGAATTGAAGGATGCAGGCGATCCGTTTTTCGCGCGGTCGGAATGACGCGTTCGATCCTGCAATGGCCGGACAAGCGCCTGCGCAGCGTGGCGGCGCCGGTCGATGTGGTGACCGACGAGATCCGCGCGATCTGGAACGAGATGATCGAGGTGATGGAAGCTATGCCCGGCGTCGGGTTGGCCGCTCCGCAGATTGGCGTCATGCTGCGGCTGGCGGTGGTGGATGCGTCTGCGGAACGTGGCCAGGCCGTGCGCATGGCGAACCCGGAAATCGTTGAGGCCAGCGAAGTGCTGCGCGAACATGACGAGGCAAGCCCCTGCCTGCCGGGCGTGTCAGCGGTGGTGAAACGGCCGCGCGGCGTGCGCGTGAAGTTCCTGAACGAACATGGCGATGTTGACTATGTCGACTGGGTGGGGCTGTGGGCCACGTCGGTGCAGCATCAGATCGACCATCTGAACGGGCGGATGTATTTCGACAACCTGTCGAAGATGAAACGCGACATGCTGCTACGCAAGGCGAGGAAGCGGGCATGAGGGTTATCTTCATGGGAACACCCGATTTTTCGGTGCCGGTGCTGAACGCGTTGGTCGACGCAGGCCATGAGATTGCTGCGGTCTATTGTCAACCGCCCAGGCCCGCCGGGCGGGGCAAGAAGGACCGGCCATCGCCGGTTCAGGCGCGTGCTGAATCACTGGGATTTCCGGTTCGCCATCCTCTTTCGCTGCGCAGCGAGACCGAACATGCTGCACTTGCAGCATTGGATGCCGATGTCGCCGTTGTGGTGGCTTATGGATTGATCCTGCCGCAG
>JBNKYL010000181.1:0-8351 GCA_050300875.1 Paracoccaceae bacterium | reverse complement strand
GATTACGCTGTTTGACGGGGTGGGTTTCGCGATCGAGGATTTCTCGGCGCTGCGTTACATCCGCGACCGGCTGGAAGATACCGGACTGTACCAGGAACTGGACATGATCGCGGACCCCGATGATCCGCGTGATCTGTTCGGGATGGTGCTGCGTGCGAAGCGTGGCGCGTAGATGTCCACACGTGGACACATTGTTAACCCATTGAAATAAAACAACATGATGAAGCGGTCGCCATGGCGCACCCGCTACCTGTCGTCGTACGATCCGCGCAGGACATAATGATCCTTGCCGACCTGATCGTACTCCGTCGGGCCGGGATCATAGCCGATCGGGTGGATCGGGGACGGGATCGGTTTGGATTTGAAATCCTTTTCCAGCTTGCGCTGCGTCGGGTCGGCCACCGGCACGGCGGCCAGCAGGGTCTTGGTATATTCGTGCTGCGGGTTCTCGAATATCGCGGCACGCGGACCGATTTCGACGATGCGGCCCAGATACATGACCGCGACATGGTGGCTGACACGTTCGACCACCGCCATGTCATGGCTGATGAACAAAAGCGAAATGCCCAGTTCCGATTGCAGTTCCAGCATCAGGTTCAGCACGCTGGCCTGCACTGACACGTCCAACGCCGATACGGCTTCGTCGGCGATCACCAGTTTCGGGTTCAAAGCCAGGGCGCGGGCAATGGCAATGCGCTGACGCTGGCCGCCAGACAGTTCATGCGGGAAACGGTGCATGAAATTGCGGGGCAGTTCGACGCGGTCGAACAGGGCCGCAACCTTGTCCATGCTGCTGGACCGGTCCCACATGTCGAAGTTCTTCAGCGGCTCGGCGACCTGATCGGCCAGGTTCATTTGCGGGTTCAGCGACGCGAACGGGTCCTGAAACACCATCTGCATGTCACGCCGGGCCTGTCGCATCTGTTCGGGGTCCAGCGTCAGGATTTCCCGGCCTTCCAGCTTCACGCTGCCCGATGTGGGTTCGACCAGCCGCAGGATTGACCGCCCACAGGTCGATTTGCCCGAACCGCTTTCGCCGACAAGGCTGAGCGTTTCGCCCTTCTGAATCTTGAAGGAAACGTTTTCGAGCGCATGAACCTGCGCCACGGTGCGGCGAAAAAAACCGCCCTTGACCGGGAAGCGGGTGGTGAGGTTTTCGACCTCCAACAGCACCTCGTCCGACACTTTGGGCGGCACATATTCGTGGTCCTGCTGTTCCTGACCCATCAGGTGCAGGGGTTCAGGCGCGGATTTGCCGCGCATGTCGCCCAGGCGCGGCACGGCGGCCAGCAGGTTCTTGGTGTATTCATGCTGCGGATTGGCGAATATCTGTTCGACCGGGCCTTCTTCGACTTTTTCGCCGCGGAACATGACAACCACGCGGTCGGCCATCTGCGCGACCACGGCCATGTCGTGGGTGATGAAGATCACGGCGGTCCCGGTTTCTTTTTTGAGCCGGTTCATCAACGCCAGGATTTCTGCCTGAATCGTCACGTCCAGCGCCGTGGTCGGTTCGTCGGCGATCAACAGGCGGGGTTCGCAAGCCAGGGCCATTGCGATCACCACACGTTGGCGCATGCCACCGGACAGTTCATGCGGGTATTGTTTCAGTCGCCGCTCGGGTTCGGGGATGCGAACCTGTTTCAACAACTCGATGGCGCGAGCATCGGCGGCCGATTGTGACATGCCCATATGCACGCGCAGACCTTCGGTCAATTGGCGCCCGATGGTGAAAACCGGGTTCAGCGTGGTCATCGGCTCCTGAAAGATCATGCCGATTTCCTTGCCGCGGATACGGCGCATCTTGTCGGGCTTGGCTTGGGTCAGATCCTCTGGCCCATCGCCGCGATCGAATAGCAACCGCCCGTCCGTGATTTCGCCACCGCCATACTCGACCAGCCGCATCAGGCTGAGCGAGGAGACCGACTTGCCCGAACCGCTTTCACCGACAACGGCCACGGTTTCGCCGGGCTTCACGTCGAAACTGATTCCCCGCACGGCTTCGACGCGGCCAGCCTTGGTTTGGAACTCGACGCGAAGATTTTCAAATCTTGCAACTGGTTGATCCAGCATCAATCCCCCTGCGGTCCGCATATTTCTTGCCCACAGGTTACCGACTATTTCCCTTGTGGCAATGTGCGACTTCAAGTTGACGTCGGGTTGCGAAGAAATTCCTTGGATTCCCCGAAAATCCGTTTCACAGTCGCCCGCATGGCTCGGTGGGCGCTTACCATTAACCTGGGGATTTCTCCGCGTTTCTCAGACGCGGGGGATGGCGCACGCACGAAGCTTAAAAAAGTCCAACAATATGGGAGAAACAAATGAAACGTACGGTTTCATTGCTTGGCTCTGTTGCCCTGATGGCAATGAGCTTTCCGGCGCTGGCGCAAGAGCGTGGTCGGGATGGTGAGGTCCGCATTATCTACTGGCAGGCCCCGTCGATCCTGAATCCGTTCCTTTCCGGCGGCACCAAGGACGTGGAAGCCAGTTCGATGATCATCGAACCGCTGGCCCGCTTCAACCAGGATGGCGAACTGGTCCCCTGGCTGGTCAACGAGATCCCGACCGTCGGCAATGGCGGCGTGTCCGAAGACCTGACGTCGATCACCTGGAACATCACGCCGGGCATCACATGGTCGGATGGGTCTGCCTTTACCTCGGCTGACGTCAAATTCACCTATGAATATTGCACCCACCCCGAAGGTGGCTGCGCACAGGTGACCAAGTTCGAAGGCGTGGAAAGCGTCGAAACGCCGGATGCAAACACCGTTGTGGTCAACTTCTCCGGCCCGACGCCGAACCCCTATGGTCCGTTTGTCGGTGGCGAAAGCCCGATCATCCAGGCAGCGCAATTCGCAAGCTGCATGGGGGCTGCTGCGCCTGAATGTACCGACCAGAACTTTGGCCCGATCGGCACCGGTCCGTTCGTGGTGGATGAATTCCGCCCCAATGACGTGATCACCATGTCGGCCAACCCGAACTATCGCGAAGCCGGCAAACCTGCCTTTGCCAAAGTCACCTTCAAGGGTGGCGGCGATGCGGCGGCCGCCGGTCGTGCGGTCATGGAAACGGGTGAATTCGACTATGCCTGGAACCTGCAGCTGGCGCCCGACGTGATCGCGCAGATGCAGGCTGGCGGCAAGGGCACCCCGGTCGCAGGCTTCGGCCCGCTGGTGGAACGCATCATGCTGAACCAGACCAACCCTGACCCGAACCTCGGCCCGGATGAACGTTCGGTGATCCGTCCGCACCCGTTCCTGGGCGATCCGGCGGTGTATAAGGCCATGTCCATGGCTATCGACCGCCCGCTGCTGGTCGAGGTTGGCTATGGCCAGGCCGGCAAGGTCACCTGCAACTGGGTTCCGGCACCTGCCGCGTTCGATTCGGACACGTTCGATTGTTCGACCCAGGACATCGCAGGCGCCAATGCCATGCTTGATGCTGCTGGCATCGTCGACACCGATGGCGATGGCATCCGCGAAAAGGATGGCGTGCCGCTGAAGATCCTCTACCAGACCTCGACCAACGCCGTCCGTCAGGACTTCCAGGCGCTGATCAAGCAGTGGTGGTCGGAAATTGGCATCGAAACCGAGCTGCGCAACGTCAACGCTTCGGTCTTCTTCGGTGGTGACCCGGGTTCGCCCGACACCTTCCAGAAGTTCTATGCCGATGTTGAAATGTACGCCAACACCTTCAACGGCACCGACCCGCAGGCCTATCTGGGCAACGGTCTTTGCGACAAGGCACCCAGCCCGGCGACCCAGTGGCAGGGTGAAAACATCAGCCGTTTCTGCATGCCGGAATATGACGCCATGCATGCCGAGCTGTCCAAGACCGCAGGCATCGAGGCCCGCGCCGAAATCGGCCGCGCCCTGAACGACATGATGGTTGAAAACGGCGGCATGATCCCGCTGGTTCACCGCGGTCGCCTGTCGGCCCATGCCAACAGCCTGGGCGGCGTTGTCCTGAACGTTTGGGACAGCGAACTGTGGAACGTGGCTGACTGGTACCGGATGTAATCCGGAACGTGGGCAGGCCATCCGGCCTGCCCGCCTTTTCCTGAAATCGCGATTGAAGCAGGCCCCGGCTGGGCCTGCTTCGGCCTACAAAAAAAAGAACGACACAGGGCGCGAAACGCAGATGCTGACATTCACGATCAGGCGGTTGGTTCTGGCGATCCCGACGCTGATTTTCATTTCGCTTGTCGTGTTCCTGTTGCTCAACCTGGCCCCCAACGATCCGGTGGCGAACCAACCGCTGACCATCCCCCCCGAGGTGCGCGAACAGATGCGCAAGGCGCTGGGCCTGGGGGAGCCAATTTATATCCGTTACTGGAAATGGCTGGTGCAGTTTTTCTGGGTCGAGCCGCTGAACATGTTCGATGCCATTTTCGGCACGACTTTTGCCGAAGGTATGCCGCGCATCCTGTCCTGGCAGTTCCGGTCGCCGGTCGTCGACGTGGTCGTGCAGCGGCTGCCGCAGACCCTGTGGGTTGTGGGCGTGGCATATGTCGTCGGGATCTTGATCGCCATCCCGGTGGGTATCCTGTCGGCATACAAGCAATATTCGGTCTTCGACCAGGCCGGCACATTCGTGACCATGATCGGGTTTTCCGTGCCGCCGTTTTTTTCCGGCGTGCTCGTCATCGTTATCTTTTCGGTGCAGCTCGGCTGGTTTCCGTCGATCTATGACACCACCCATCAGGTCGTGGATTGGGAAAGTTTCAAGTTTCAGCTTCGGCAGATGTTCCTGCCGGTGATGGTGCTGGCCCTGCAGATCACCAGCCAGATCAGCCGGTTCATGCGGGCGTCGATGCTGGATAACCTGTCACAGGATTACGTCCGCACCGCCCGCGCCAAGGGGATGAGCGAATGGGTCGTGGTCATGAGCCACGTGGTCCGCAATTCGATGATCCCGGTCGTGACCGTCATCGCGCTGGGCATCCCGTCGATCTTTGGCGGCGCGATCATCACGGAACATGTTTTCAAAGTGAACGGGATCGGCCAGCTGCTGATCACCGCAATCGAAGCGAATGACCTGCCCATGGTGCAGACGATCACCTTTATCTTCGCAGTGCTGATCGTGCTGTTCAATCTTGTCGCCGATGTCCTTTACGGGCTCCTGGACCCGAGGATCCGCTATGACTGACATGTTCAACGCATTCGACGACGAAGCCCCGGTCAACCGCTGGCGCGAAGTCTGGGACAAGTTCAAGGTCCACAAGGGCGCGATGGTGGGGCTGGTCGTCCTGCTGATCATCGTGTTCGGGGTGTTCCTTGGGCCAATCGTCTGGCGTGCCGATCCGCAAGCGATCCCGCCGGTGGTGGACATGATCAAGCAGCGCGACGCGCGACCCATCTACACCGCGCTGTGGGACAGCGGCGCCAAGGTAAGCTGGTCCAATCCGCTGGGCACCGACAACCTGGCGCGCGATAACCTGGCGCGGCTGATGTACGGGGGCCGGGTGTCGATTGCCGTGGGCCTGACGGCGATGATCCTGTCGATCCTCTTGGGCGCGCTGGTGGGCCTGCTGGCCGGGTTCTTCCGGGCACTGGACGGGCCGTTGATGCGGATGACCGACCTGTTCCTGGCGCTGCCTTTGTTGCCGCTGATCCTGGTGGCGTCTGTGCTGTTCCGCGAAAAGATTGCCGCCGTGTTGGGGCCCGAAATGGGCATCTTCCTGATGATCGTGGCGCTGATCGGCATTACCAGCTGGATGCAGACCGCGCGGATCGTGCGCGGCGACGTGCTGGCGTTGAAGGAACGAGAATTCGTGCTGGCGGCCCGGTCCATCGGCACCAGACCACGCAACCTGATCCTGCAACATATCCTGCCAAACGTGATGAGCCCCATTCTGGTGTCCGCCACGCTGGGCATCGCCACGGCGATCATCACCGAAAGCGCGCTGTCTTTCCTGGGCTTCGGCTTCCCGCCGGATTTCCCGACCTGGGGCAAGCTGTTGAACGACAGCGTCGACCGGATGGTCCTGTATCCCGAGCGGGTGATCTGGCCCGGCACGCTGATTTCGCTGACGGTGCTGAGCGTGAATTACCTTGGCGACGGGCTGCGCGATGCGCTGGACCCGCGCACGCGCCACTAGGGCCTGCGCCAGTTCCAGCCCATGGCATCGAACAGGTCGCCATGATGCCACGCCAGCCGGGTTAGATCGTCAGCTGTGATCGGTTGATCGCCTGACCATGCCTTGGTCGCCACTCCCAGAATGCGCGGCGCGATCATCGGCTCGATCTGGCGGTCATCTGTGGTGAATTCGGACCAGAAGGTGCCTTCGACGCCCTTGATGCGGTCGGCGATGGCCGGGTTGGGGATGACCTGCCAGTCGATGGTATCGGCAAGGCTGACGAAGGCAGCCCAGGCCGCGCCCCAATCATCCGCATCACCGGTATGGGCCATGTCCAGATAGACATGCTGGGCCGGGCTCATCACCACGTCGTAACCTGCGCGCGCCGCGTCGATCCCCGGCCCCTGACCGGTCCAGCTGAACAACAGCGCACCGTGGCCGACACCGCCATGCTGGCCGCGCGCGGCCTCTTCCCAGGCGGCGACCTTGACGCCGTTGCGCGTCAGGTGGCGGGCGAGCCGCTGCATGGTCCATTCCTGCACGTCGTCGCGGGTCGTCAGGCCTTCCTGCCGTTTCAGCGCGGCGACGGCGGGCGACCCCGCCCAAGTATCGGGCGGCAGTTCATCGCAGCCCAGATGCAACATGCCCAACGGGAAAAGGTCCGCGACTTCGAGCGACAGCGCTTCGAGCAGGTCCCATGTGGCGGGCATGGCGGGGTTCAGGACGTTGGCGGCGTAGCCTTGCACGCTGCGTTCCGTGCCGGTGTCTTCGAGGTCGCGCAGGCCGGGCAGGGCGGCGGCAAGGCCGAGCGCGTGGGCGGGTACCTCGATTTCCGGCAGGACGGCGATGTGCAGGCCGGCGGCGTGGTCGATGACGGCGCGCGCATCGGCCTTGCTATAGGTGCCGCCCGCGCGGGGACCACCGCCGAATACGCCGGGGACAAGCTCGCCTTCGCCACGGAAGGCGGTTTTCGTCCAGGCGTCAGGCGCGCAGTCGACCTGCAGCCGAAACGCCTCGTCGTCGGAAAAATGCCAGTGGAAATGGTTCATTTTGAACAGCGCCATCAGGTCCAACAAGCGGTGGATCGTGGCAGGCTGGTAGAAATGCCGCGCGCAGTCCAGGTGCTGACCGCGATAGGGAAACCGCGGCGTGTCGGTGATGCGGCCGGTGGGGATCAGCCCGGCATGCGTGGCTCGCAGCATCATCAGCGTCACAGCGCCATAGTGGAAACCGGCATCGTCCGCGGCGGACAACTTGACAGCGTCGGGTTGGATGTCGAGCGAGTAGCTCTCGGGGTCCAGTTCGGCGGTGCTGAGGGTCAGGCGCACACCATCGGGGGACAGCAAGGCGGGTTGTCCAATGCGTTGCGCCAGCGCATTGGCGCTGGCAAGGCGCGGGTCGGTCGAGCCGAAGGCCGCAGCGTGGATCGTGTCGCCCGTCGGGTCCCAAGCAGTTGGTGGCGGCACGAGGCGCAGGCCGTCAATGGCCGGTGGCCGAACGGTTTCGGTTTGGATGACACCGGCGGGGCCGCTGGGGAGCGGGATGATGGTATCACCGCTGCGCAGATAGGCACCAAGCGGCAGCCAAGCGCGGTTGACGGGTCGGAAATCGGGGTTTTCGTGGGCGAGCGTCAGGTGGTGGGTCTGACCGGCGATAAGGTCGGGCAGTTGCACCTCGCCATAGCCGCCGACGGACCGGATCAGGGTGCCGCCCGACAGGACGGCGGGCGGGGCCATGAGCGAGAAACACAGGACCGGCGCGGCGATGGCGCGGCCGGGCGTCAGGGTGCAGGCGATTGTCGCCCCGTCGATATGGGCGGTGAAGGTGCAGTCGGTCATTCGGGGGCTTCCAGCACAAGTTCGGATACGAAGTCATAAATGTCGGACCGATAGAGCCCGCGGGTAAACTCGATAGGCCGGCCGTGGGCCAGATAGGCGGTACGGTCGATCATCAGCACGGCGTCGCCGGTCTTCATGCGCAGCATCTCGGCATCTGTTGACGTGAGGTTGGCCGCCGTCACCCGCTGCACGGCGCGAACCGGCGCGCGGCCATCGGCTCGTAGCACGTCGTAAAGCGAGGTCGTCACGCGCTCGGGGTAGGGCAGGATGTCTTCGGGGAGCGACGAATATTCGATCGCCATCGGCACATCATCGGCGGATCGCAGCCGGTTGACGCGGGCGACGCGCGACGATGGCGACAGGCCGAGCGCAAGGATCTCGTCATTGCCCGGTGTGAAAAGGCCGCGCTTGAGCACGACCGAGCTGGCGCGCTG
>JBNKYL010000180.1:0-3443 GCA_050300875.1 Paracoccaceae bacterium | reverse complement strand
GAAGACCAGACCGGGGTTGAACTGTTCGTGCGCCGGTCCAAGCCGCTGAAACTGTCCGCCGCCGGGCACCGTTTGTTGCGGCTGGCGGAACGAGTGTTGCCGGAACTGGAAGCCACCGAGCAGGAATTTCTGGGCTTGCGATCAGGAAGGGCCGGACGGCTGCATATCGCCATCGAATGCCATGCCTGTTTCGAATGGCTGTTCCCGGTGCTGGAACAGTTTCGCCGCGCCTGGCCGGATGTCGATGTCGATATTCGCGCGGGGCTCGCCTTTGACGCGCTGAACGCCTTGCAGCGCGAAGAGGTCGACCTGGTGATTTCGTCCGACCCCGAAGACTTGTCTGATGTCGATTTCTCGCCGCTCTTCGACTACCAGCCGGTTTTCGTCGCCTCGTCCAGCCATCCGCTGGCCAAAAAAGCCTTTATCGATGCCAAAGATTTTCGCGACGAGGTGCTGATCGCCTATCCCGTGGACCGGTCGCGGCTAGACATCTTTTCCATGCTTCTGATGCCCGCCCGTGTCGAACCGCGCATGATCCGGCGTGTCGAACTGACTGCGGTGATCCTGTTGCTGGTGGCGTCCAACCGTGGCGTGACGGTCCTGCCCGACTGGGTGCTGCGCGAGGTCAAGGTCAATTCCGACTATATCACCCGGCCCTTGACCGAAAACGGCCTGACCCGGCGGATGTATGCGGCCACCCGCTCCGATGATACGACTAAGCCATTTGTCGCTCATTGGCTGAAACTCGCTCGAAGTGAGCCGCTCAAACTCCAACGCGACACGTCCCCGGCATAAAATCGCCCGATTTCATTGGTCCCTAGACCCAGGACAGGCAGGCGCCGGCCTTTGGTCGCGCCCGCGCAGATTGGGATGAGGATCCTGGGATGGGATTTTTCAAGAAACTGACCGGCATCGCGCCGGTCCTGGTGCTATCGGCCTGTGTCAGCAACGGGGCCGTTGGGTCAGGCCCGACTGGCGCCATCACCGCGCCGCCGAACCCGTCGAGTTTCTCGTCGCTGCTGAACACCGAACGTGGCAATAACGGTCTGGGCATTGTGTCAAGCGAAGTGCGCCTGACCACAGCGGCGCAGGGGCATGCCGATGACATGTCGATCCGTGGCTATTTCAGCCACAACTCGCCCGAAGGCCAGACGCCCTTCGACCGCATCCGCGCCACCGGCTATCGCTATTGTTGGGCGGGCGAAAACATCGCCAAGGGGTATCCGACACCGGCCGATGCCTTCACGGCCTGGATGAATTCGCCGGGCCACAAGGCCAATATGCTCAACGCGAACCCGACCGAATTCGGGCTGGGCTATGCGCCGACCGGCAATCACTGGGTGTTGGTGCTGGCCAAACCGGGCTGTTAGTGCAGGGGTTTGCACGCCATCGCGGCGGCAAAGCTGGACCGGTCCCGATGCGAACCAAGCTGCGTGGATTGAAACGCACCATCGGACCAGTGCAGGGCAATGACATGCGCCCAATTGGCATCGGCCACGATCAGTTCCGGTCCTTCCCCGCAATCGCGAATGCCCCCGGCAATATTGTCTTCGCCGATGCGGTGATTGGTGAAACCGGGGTGGCTGGACAGATGGGTCAGCTGCCCATTTACATAGCGCCAGACAAGGATGGTCTTTGCCAGATGCGGGCGGTCCACATATGCAAACTCAACCGTGCCGTCGCCATCCAGGTCCGCCGCCCCGACGGGCGCCAGCCAGCGATGCGTCTGCCCTATGAAGGGCGTGGCCGCCACCAGCCCCGTTTCGCGATAAAGCGCCAGCCGGGCGCCCTGTGACAGATCGGTTTCGACGACGGCGACCACAGGCGGTTCGCCCGGAATTTCAACGACCCTCGGCGCGATATCTTCGAAGACCCGGTTTTCCGGCAAGGTCAGGCGAAACCGGCGCTTGTCGGCGGTTTCCATGACCAGCTCGCCCCATTCCACCGCATCACCCAAGACGCCGTGATCATAACGGGTTGTGGATGCATCGTAGTGGGCGCTGACGATGTCAGCGCGCAGCGGGGTCGCAAGGAACAGGAGCAGGGCCAACCATTTCATGGCGGATGCGTGCCCTGAAATGCCGGACATTGTCCAGTGCCGCGCTGGTCACGCGGCACCACGGCTTCGTGAAAATCAGATCTGCTTTTCCGGCATTTGCACGACCAACCCGTCCAGTGCGTCGGTCACCTTGATCTGACAGGTCAGGCGCGACCGGACCGGATCGGGTTCATAGGCGAAATCCAGCATGTCCTCTTCCATCGGATCACGCGCGGGCAGCTTTTCGACCCAGTCGGCGGCCACGTAGACATGGCACGTTGAACAGGCGCAGGCCCCACCGCAATCGGCATCAATGCCGGGGATGCCATTGTCGCGGGCGCCTTCCATAACTGTCAGGCCGTTTTTCACGTCAACGACATGCTCGGTGCCGTTATGTTCGATATAGGTAATTCTTGCCATGTCTCGTCTCTTTAGCGCATCGTCGGCTAGTTAGTGTGTTCCGGGCCAAGGTTCCAGACCCAGTTACGACATTGTCAGGTCGCGCGGGCGACAAGGGGGAGCAATGGGGCTGAAAGTCATTGGCGCAGGGTTCGGCCGGACAGGGACCGACTCGCTGCGCACTGCGTTGAACATCCTGGGTTTCGGCCCCTGTCATCACATGCATGAGGTGATCAGCGACCCGACGCAGAAACGGATCTGGCGGGCCATTGCGGATGGTGCCAGGCCCGATTGGGATGCGGCTTTTGCCGGGTTCAACGCCAGCGTGGATTGGCCGTCGGCCTATTACTGGCGCGCTCTGGCGGATCATTATCCCGATGCCAAGGTGATCCTGACATGGCGGCCGGCCGAAGATTGGCTGGCCAGCATGAATCGGACGATCTTCAATCATATGGGGCCCGATTCCGATCCGGAAAGCCTGGGCGTCCGGCTGATCAGGGATCAGGTATTCGGTGGCGATCTGAGCGATGAAAACGTGCTGTCGGTCTATCTTGCGAATATCGAGGCGGTGAAATCGACCGTGGAACCGGACCGTTTGCTGTTGTTCTCGCCGGGGGATGGCTGGGGCCCGCTGTGCCGTTTCCTTGGGGTGGATATCCCTGACGAACCCTATCCCAATCGCAATTCCGCGGCCGAGTTCACGGAACGCAACTAGGCAATACCCTTGCCTGATGCCATACATGTTCTATATTCGTTCTCATGTTCGACGCTCAGTCCACACCTTTACCGCGCCCGCCTTCGGCCACGCCGCACGCGATGTTGCCGCGTGTGCCGAACGGCGCGCGGGTGACGGTGGCAGGGCTGGTGCTGGTCCGGCAGCGGCCGGGCACCGCCAAGGGCGTGATCTTCATCACGCTGGAAGATGAAACCGGCGTGTCCAACGTGGTCTGCTGGAAGGCGCTTTACGAAAAATACCGCCGGGCGGTGATCGCCGGGCGGCTTTTGC
>JBNKYL010000179.1:0-4357 GCA_050300875.1 Paracoccaceae bacterium | reverse complement strand
ACGTATAACCCCGCAGGCCCCGCTGCCCCGATCGTCGGCAATCCATCACGGGGCACCGGGCGCAGGGCCAGCGATACGGTTTCCATCTCCAATGCGATTTCCGGCAACATCGCGCGCAGCTTGCCCAGAACAACGTCGCCGTGGGCTTCGGGCGACCCTTCGACATACTCGGTATCATCACCTTGGTGGCCCGCCACGGTCGACGCAACGATGCGCCCGTCGCGATCCTGCCGCACTTCGCCGAAGGGTGTGACCAGAACCGGCCCGACCACCGGCGCCACCGGACGTGTCTTCAGGATCAGCCCCGGTCGGCGCAACATCGGCACGGCAACACCCGCCCGCCCCGCCAGCCGATCCGTCGCCACGCCCGACGCCAGCACAACGTGACCGGCTTTCAAGGACCCGGTTTCGGTGGAAACACCCGTCACCCGCCCGCCCTGTTCCATGACCGCGTCAACTGCCAGCCCGGTAAGAACCCGTGCGCCATGCTGGGCTGCCTCTTTCAAGAACCACGCCGTGGCAAGTTCCGCTTCCACCGCGCCCTCTTCCCGCATGAACAAGGCGGCTTCGGGCGGTGCCGCCAGCGCCGGGGCCAGACCGGCGACGCCGTCGCGGTAAACGCGCCCCACCGAATAGCCCAGCTCGTTCAGTTCCGCGAATTGGCGGGCCTGTTCCTCGGCGCCCACATCCCAGACCAGCGCCCCGCGCAGACGCAACGCGTCGCCCAGATCGCCTGCCAGGGCCCGCCATTCATCCATCGCGGCCCGGCGCATCCGGTGATGGTGTTCATCGTGGTAGTAAGACGCGTTGATCCAGCCAAAGGACCGCCCCGACGCACCCTGCCCCGGCAACCCAGCCTCGACCACCAGCACATCGCGCCCGGCCCGCGCCAGGTTGAACGCAATCGCGGCCCCGACGATCCCCGCGCCCACAACGATGATCCGATCGCTCATGCTGCCCCCATTGTTCCGACCTGCCCGGCCTTGTATGCCAACACCATGACCGCCGATGACATCATTGCCAAGCTCGACCTCGCCCCGCATCCCGAAGGCGGGCATTATCGCCAGACCTGGATGGCCGATGGCCCGGGCCGCCCGGCCGGGACCTGCATCTATTTCCTGCTGAAACGGGGCGAAACCAGCCATTGGCACCGCGTTGATGCCGCCGAGATCTGGCATTTTTATGCTGGTGCGCCGCTGATCCTGTCGGTGGCAGAAACCGCATCGGGCCCGCGCAAGAACCAGACGCTCGGCCCCGACCTGACCGCCGGTCAGGTCCCGCAACTTATCGTTCCGCCCGGCCAATGGCAGGCCGCGCGCAGTACCGGCGACTGGACGCTGGTCGGTTGTACGGTCAGCCCCGGTTTTCGGTTCGAAGGGTTCGAACTGGCCGCGCCCGGCTTCGATATTCCCTGACCATGCTTGAGATGGCCGGCCAATCGGCATAAGCCTGCCCACCAGTCAGGGGCGCCGGGAAACCATGAACGACACCGAAAAGCAGCAGGCAGATGCCGGACAGGGCGAACCTTTCGGCTCGGCCACCCCGACGGATTGGCTGGTCAATGCCACGCTCCACGGGCTGATCCGTGCGGCGCGCATCCTGCCCTATGAAACCCGGCTCCGGGCCTTCAGCTGGCTGACCCGGCGCGTCTTCGGTCGCATCGCGCCCTGGCGCAAGCGGGCGATGACAAACCTGGCCTTCATCTACCCCGACATGGACGACGCGACCCGGTTCCGCCTGACCGACGAGGCACTCGACAACCTGGGCCGCAGTTTCCTTGAAAACTACTATGTGGACGAATTCAGAAAACGTCTGGCAGGCACCGACCTGACCGGGCCGGGTGTGGGACCCCTGCTTGAAGCGCTCGATGCGGGCAAGCCCGTGATCCTGGCCGTCACCCACTATGGCAATTACGAAGCCCCCCGATCGGCGCTGGCCATGAAAGGGTATGAAATCGGCGTCATCTACCGGCGCGCGCGCAATGCCTATTTTCAACGCCACTATCACGGCATCCTCGAAAATGGCGGTGGCCCGGCCTTTGCGGCAGGCGACAAGTCGGGACCCCGGTTCACCGACTACCTTGAAAATGGTGGGACGCTGATCCTGGCCTACGACTTGTTCTACTATGGCGGCGAAAGATTGCCCTTTCTGGGCCATGACACGCCCACTGCAACCTCGGCCGCTGGTCTGGCGCTGCGCTACGACGCACTATTGGTGCCCTATTTCGGCATAAGGCAACCCGATGGCGTCAGTTTCGAACTGTTCTTCGACGCGCCAATCGCGCATTCGGACCCGGCTACGATGACGGTCGGCCTGTCCCAAAGCCTTGAACGCCAGATCGGCCGCGACCCCGGGCAATGGCTCTGGTCACACCGCCGCTGGAAGAACCAGCGCTGACCACGGGGCGCGGAACGCAACGTGCCGCCGCCCCGCTGGGCAGATCTTTGGAGTAATCTCTTGGGGTTATGGATGGCGCGCCGTTGGCGCACCGCCTTATTGCAGGATGGCAGCCGCGACGACAGCGCCGTAACCCGGCTCTTGCATGAACACCGCCGCGCCACGGTCGGCCGGTAGCTCGACACGCAGGCTCAACTTGCGCCGCCCGTCCCATCGCGCCAACTGATCCAGCGCTGTCACGTTGTTGACATAGGTGATGACGCGGCCAGCATTTTCGCCGCGCCGGATCGTTTCGCGATGCAGCGGTTCCAGTTCCACCAATGTCACCAACATGCGCTGGTCGAGAACGCGGGCCGCTTGCGCCGTGATGATCACCGCATTGCCGTCGCGACGGATATCCATTTCGACGTCGGGCAACCGACCGGCGACAGCACGGATTGCGTCGGCCACCTCCATCGGCCTGTGCCCGATCACGAATTCGGTTCCGCCAATCACCA
Source organism: Paracoccaceae bacterium (assembly GCA_050300875.1). Classification (GTDB taxonomy): domain Bacteria; phylum Pseudomonadota; class Alphaproteobacteria; order Rhodobacterales; family Rhodobacteraceae; genus CBDCFL01. The sequence goes on along the minus strand of JBNKYL010000179.1, from coordinate 1,463 downwards.
TCTGCGGGGTGTAGATGGTCCTGTGGCCAGCAGCGTGGGCATAGGCTTTCTGCCGCTCTGTATGCGCCGCCTGACCCAGCGTGTCGCGCCAGCCAAGATAGTCCCAGTAGTCGACATGCAAAGCAATGGCGACCACGTCGTCGCGTTCTGCCAGTTCTTCCAGCAACGCATCCGCAGGCGGACAGGACGAACAGCCCTGCGACGTGAATAGTTCCACCAGCACCGCACGATCCCCGGCCACGGCGGGCGCGGAAAGCATGACAAAACCTGTCAAAATGGCGGTCAGCCAGTGTTTCATGGTCAAAACTCGTGCAATTTCACTCCACCGCTACCTAAGCCCATACAGGGTTTTCTGCCAATCAAGGAATTGCGAGCCATACGTTATGTCACGCAGTTGCGATCAGGCTGAAACATTGTAGCCCCGGCCCCGACAATTCGACACATCGCATTTTCTGCCGATCCGGTGCAGGTTCAGACGATGTTAATACCATCGCGTCAACGCTCCGCTCTGGTAATTCTCATCCTATTGTGCACAATTGCATACAATCGCGACTCACACCGCTAAGCCACCTTGAAACACCCGGCCGCATCGGGCATTGCCCCGACAAACCGCCCGCTACGAGCAACAGGAGATATCCATGCCCATCACCGTCGGCACCGACACCGCCAAGACCCGCAAGACGCTGACCTCTGGCGGCGCCAGCCTGGCCTATTATTCCATTCCCGCCGCCGAAGCCGCAGGCCTGGGCGATTTTTCTCGCCTGCCAGCAGCTTTGAAGGTCGTTCTGGAAAACATGCTACGCTTCGAAGATGGCGGGCGCACGGTATCGGTCGATGACATCAAGGCGTTCTCGGAATGGGCCGCCAAGGGCGGGCAGAACCCGCGTGAAATCGCCTATCGCCCGGCCCGCGTGTTGATGCAGGATTTCACCGGCGTTCCCGCCGTGGTCGACCTTGCCGCCATGCGCGACGGCATCAAGGCGCTGGGCGGTGATCCCGAGAAGATCAATCCTCTGAACCCGGTCGATCTCGTCATCGACCACTCGGTGATGATCGACGAATTCGGCAATCCGCGCGCCTTCCAGATGAACGTGGATCGCGAATACGAACGCAACATGGAACGCTACACATTCCTCAAATGGGGCCAGTCGGCGTTCAACAACTTCCGCGTCGTACCGCCGGGCACCGGCATCTGCCACCAGGTCAACCTCGAATATCTGGCTCAGACCGTTTGGACCGATACTGACCAGAACGGCGAAACCGTCGCCTACCCCGACACGCTGGTCGGCACCGACAGCCACACCACCATGGTCAACGGCATGGCCGTGCTTGGCTGGGGCGTCGGCGGGATCGAGGCGGAAGCTGCAATGCTGGGCCAGCCGATTTCAATGCTGATCCCGGAAGTCGTCGGCTTCAAGCTGACCGGCGAGATGATGGAAGGCACCACCGGCACCGACCTGGTG
>JBNKYL010000178.1:0-4581 GCA_050300875.1 Paracoccaceae bacterium | reverse complement strand
CTGTCGGCGCGCGCCGCCTACGCGCAGGCCGCCGAACGGGTGATGGACTCGGTCCGCGATCTGGCCCGCCAACCGCGCGAGGTCACGATCGACGCCGGGCAAATGGACGCCCTGCCCGACCCGGTCAGCAATTTTAGCCATCAGGCCTATCTGGATGCCGTCGAGAAGGCCAAGGAATACATTCGCGCGGGCGACATCTTTCAGGTCGTGCCCGCTCAACGCTGGGCGCAACCTTTCGACCTTCCGCCATTTGCGCTTTACCGGTCGCTGCGGCGCACCAACCCGTCGCCCTTCATGTTCTTCTTCAATTTCGGCGGCTTCCAAGTGATCGGCGCCAGCCCGGAAATCCTGGTCCGTGTCTTTGGCAACGAGGTCACCATCCGACCGATCGCAGGCACCCGCCCGCGCGGTGCGACATCGGCCGAGGATCAGGCCAACGAAGACAGCCTGCTGGCGGATCAAAAGGAACTGGCCGAACATCTGATGCTGCTCGACCTTGGGCGCAACGATGTGGGCCGCGTGGCGCGGATCGGCACGGTCAGACCGACCGAAAAATTCATCGTCGAGCGCTATTCCCATGTCATGCATATCGTATCGAATGTCGTGGGCGAGCTGGCCGAAGGACAGGACGCGCTGTCGGCCTTTTTCGCGGGCATGCCGGCAGGCACCGTGTCCGGCGCGCCTAAAGTGCGGGCGATGGAAATCATCGACGAGTTGGAGCCCGACAAGCGCGGCGTCTATGGCGGCGGGGTCGGGTATTTCGCCGCGAATGGCGACATGGATATGTGTATCGCGCTACGCACCGCCGTGCTGAAAAACGAAACGCTTTATATTCAGGCCGGTGGCGGTGTCGTTTATGACAGCGACCCGGAATACGAATACCAGGAAACCGTCCATAAATCGAACGCCATTCGCCGTGCGGCGGCGGATGCGCGCCTGTTCGCGGATAAAGGCAACGGCTGATACGGGCATTCCATTTTGGAATGCCAAACAAATCTCTGTGAGATTTTGTCCCCCCGGCAACTGCATTCCAAAATGGAATGCAACTTGAAATCTCAAAGAGATTTCACGCAAACGGCCTGAGCGGTTCTTGATTGCAGAACACAACGATCTGCCCTGCATTTTCCACCGCCTGAAACCCGCGCCGTTCCACCTCGGCCCGAAAAGCCTCCCTGCCCACGAATTTCTCGATATCCCGCGCCTTGCGGCGGATCACGCCACCTTCCTGCACCGCCTTGCAGGCAAAGATGTTGCGCAGGAACAGATCGGGGTCGAGCGGTGAGGCATGGCGCTGCATCCCCCACCCTATTCCCAATCCCGGTTAAGGAAGGATTATCAGCCCATCGCTTTCAGACGTTTGAACAGGCTCGACGTATCCCAACGCCCGCCGCCCATCTTCTGAACGTCCTTATAGAACTGGTCCACCAGCGCCGTCACCGGCAGCGACGCCCCGGTTTCATTCGCCGTATCCAGGCAAATCCCCAAATCCTTGCGCATCCAGTCGACCGCAAAACCATGTTCGAAATGATCGTCCAGCATCGTTTCATACCGGTTCGACATCTGCCAGGACCCCGCCGCCCCCTGGCTGATCACCTCGACCACCGCGCGGCCATCCAGGCCCGCCTTGTCGGCGAAATGCAGCGCCTCGGACAGGCCCTGCACCAGCCCGGCAATGGCGATCTGGTTGCACATCTTGGTCATTTGCCCTGCCCCACTGTCACCAATCCGGCGGCAGATGCGCGCATAGGCATCGATGATCGGCTCGGCGCGATCATAGGCGCCCTGATCGCCGCCGCACATCACCGACAGCACGCCGTTTTCGGCGCCGGCCTGCCCGCCCGAAATCGGCGCATCGACGAAACTGATCTGTTTTTCATCGCCCGCCGCGTAGAGCTCGCGCGTTACCTTGGCAGACACCGTCGTGTGATCGACGAATACCGACCCCGCGCCCATCCCGGCGAAAGCGCCGTCCGCGCCCAGACATACCGACCGCAAATCATCGTCATTGCCCACGCAGGCCATCACGAAATCGGCACCCTTGGCGGCTTCGCGCGGGGTGCGCGCATAGGCGCCGCCGAACTCATCCGCCCATTTCGCCGCCTTTCGACGGTGCGGTTGTAGACCGTCACATCATGGCCCGCCTTGGCCAGATGCCCCGCCATCGGGTAGCCCATGACCCCCAGCCCCAGAAATGCAAGTTTCGCCACGGCTTTCCCCTTTCGTCCAAGCGCCTCTGCCTTTAGTTTCATATCCATAACAATCGGGCAACAGAACCTCTAGGGCAGACATGGCCAATCTATTCCGCTGGCTCCTGCGTATCTTTACCGGGCTCGCCCTTCTGGGGCTTGTCGTGGCGACGCTCATCTACCTGGTCGCGGCCCGGTCCCTGCCCGATTATGACGAAGATTTCACGCTGGCGGGCATCGCTGGCGAGGTTCGAATCCTGCGCGACAATTCTGCCGTGCCCCACATCTTCGCCCAGAATGATCGCGACGTGTTTTTCGGCCTCGGCTTCGCCCATGCCCAGGACCGGCTTTGGCAGATGCTGATGCTGCGACGGACCGTGCAGGGCCGGTTGTCGGAGTATTTCGGCGAACGCACCTTCCGCACCGACGAATTGATCCGGCGGCTCGACCTTTACGGCGCGGCGACCCGATCCGTGGCCAGCCTTGAACCCGAAACGCGCGATGCGCTTGACGCCTATGCAGCCGGGGTCAATGCCTGGCTGGGACAGGTCAACGAAGGCGCGCGCGGGCGCGGCGCACCGGAATTCTTCCTGTTCGCCGCTGAAATCGCGCCCTGGCAACCCGCAGACAGCGTCGCCATCGCCAAGGTCATGGCCCTGCAACTGTCAGGCCACCTGGCCGAGGAGGTCCTTCTGACCCAGGCCTCGCTGCGCCTGTCCCCCGAACGACTGGTCGACCTGATCCCGGATGCACCCGGCGACGGTATCGCTGAATTGCCTGAATTTTCCTGGGCGCTGCCGTTACCCGGCACCCGCCATGCCGCCATCGTGCCCGACGACCCGTTGTCGCCACTGGCCCCTGTTGGCTTTGGCGGTGCCTCCAACGCATGGGCTGCCGCCCCCACCCGGTCGGCCAAAGGTGCCACGCTTCTGGCAAATGACCCGCATCTGGGCTTTTCCGCCCCGTCAATCTGGTACCTGGCCCGCATGGAGTTGTCGACCGGTGGCGTCATTGGCGGCACTATTCCGGGCATGCCGGTCATGCTGGTGGGTCGGTCGTCGATGCTGGGCTGGGGGCTGACCTCTTCCTACCTTGACGACCAGGACCTGTATTTCGAGGAACTGAACCCCGACAACCCGCGCGAGGTGCGCACGCCGGACGGGTTCAAGCCGCTGATCGAACGGCCCTCGATCATCAAGATCAAGGATCAACCCGCCCGCACCATCACGCTGCAATGGTCCGAAAATGGCCCGATACTGCCGGGCCATCATTATGACCTGGCGTCGATCACGCCACCGGGCCATGTCGTGTCGCTGGCCTGGACTGCGCTGTCGTCACGCGATACGACAATGGATTTCGGCATTCGCATGCTCCGCGCACGATCAGTGGATAACGCCATCGCCGCCGGCGAAAAATACGTCGCGCCATCCCAGAACCTGACGCTTGCCGATGACCAGTCGATCGCCCTGAAGACCATCGGCGCCATGCCACGCCGCGCCGCCGGGCATCAAAGCTTTGGGCGGCTGCCAACGCGCGGATGGATGCCGGAAAACCGCTGGCAGGGTTTGCTGAACTATTCCGCCAATCCTGAATTTCGGGACCCGCAAGGCGGCATTATCGGAAACACCAACAACAAGATCATCGACCGCCCCTTTCCGTTTCACGTGTCCTTTTACTGGGGCGACAGCCAACGCGTCGAACGCTGGCGTCGCCTGATGCAAGGGCGCGAAGTGCATACCCGCGAAAGCTTCATCGAAGCCCAGCTTGACCCGGTTTCCTTTACCGCCCGTTCGCTCTTGCCGCTGATCGGCGCGGATCTGTGGTTCACTGGCGAAGCCGCGCCGGAAGGCACACGCGAACGCCTGCGCCAGCGCGCCCTGGCGCTTTTGGCGGATTGGAACGGCGAAATGAACGAACATCTGCCCGAACCCGTCATCTATGCCGCCTGGGTCCGTGCCCTGCAACAACGCCTGATCCGCGACGATTTGGGGCCCCTGGCAAATGAATTCACACGGGTCGAGCCACTTTTCCTTGAACGGGTCTATCGCGACGTCGACGGCGCGTCAGCATGGTGTGACGTGGTGCAGTCCGCCCCGGTCGAAACCTGCAACGACATGGCGGTGGCGGCACTGGATGACGCGCTTGTCTGGATCACCGACCGCTTCGGACCGAACCTGGAAAGCCTGCGTTGGGGTGATCTGCACGAAGCCAACCACGCCCATCAGGTGCTGGGCGAGGTGCCGTTGTTGGGCTGGGCGGTGAATATCCGCCAATCGACATCAGGCGGCGACAATACCTTGCTGCGCGGGCTGACCAAGGGAACGGGCGACAACCCGTTCGAAAACGTCCATGGTGCAGGCTATCGCGGTGTTTACGATTTCGCCGATCCCGACAG
>JBNKYL010000177.1:0-3735 GCA_050300875.1 Paracoccaceae bacterium | reverse complement strand
GCCCCGTCGGCGCGCAGGAAAACCTTGTCAGATGTGCGTTCGGCCGCCACGGCGCGCAGGCGCGGGATAAGGCTGTCCATCTCCACCTCGGCGCCCTGGATGACCACGCGGCCATCGGCGGACATGGCGATGGTCAGGGGTTGTTCCTGTTCGGACGGCAAGGCATTGGCGGCCGTTTCGGGCAACTTCACCGGCACGCCCACAGTCAACAGCGGGGCTGCCACCATGAAGATGATCAGAAGGACCAGCATCACATCGACCATCGGCGTGATGTTGATCTCGCCCATCATCTGCGCACGGCCCCGGCCCCGCCGGCGGCGGCCCGTCGACATCTGTTTGTGAATTACGCCTGCGCCCATGGTTCAGGCTTCCAATTGGCGTGACAGGATCGTGTGGAACTCATCTGCAAAGGCCTCGTATCCGCCGATGATCCTTTCGCTATCGGAAGATAGCTTGTTATAGAATATCACCGCCGGAATGGCGGCCAGAAGTCCCAACCCCGTGGCCAGCAAAGCCTCTGCAATCCCGGGCGCCACGACGGCCAGGTTGGTGTTCTGCTGGATTGCAATGTCCTGAAACGCAGTCTTGATCCCCCAGATCGTGCCGAAGAGCCCGATGAAGGGCGCGGTCGATCCCACGGTGGCCAGAAAAGCCAACCCGCCATTCAACTGATCGGCTTCCTTGGCAATCGCGACATCCATCGACCGGTCGATGCGCCCATGTGCGCCCGCGATCAGCCCGCCATCATTGCGATGGCTGCGCCGCCATTCGAGCATGCCCGCCGAAAAGATGCGTTCCGCCGCCCCGGCCGGGGTTTCGCCGATGCTGTCGTAAAGTTCGTCAAGCGGTTCGCCCGACCAGAAAGCATGGTCGAAGGCATCCGCCTCGGCCCGCGCCTTTCGGAAATTCAGGTGTTTCTGAATGATGATCGCCCAGGCCCAGAACGAGGCCAGGATCAGGACGATCATGGTCAACTGAACGGTGAAAGACGCACGAAGGAAAAGCGCCAGGAATGAGAAATCAATCTCCTGCGCGGCGGCCAGGGTGGTTTGTTCCATTGCTCTGCTCTACTGCCTCGCCGCATGTTGCCTGCGGCTTTTGCCCTTTCTGCCTGAAGCGGCGGCAAAAGTGTAGGGGGAATGATGGTCACATCGGCGTCATTCCGCGAAAAACGGCGAAACCCGCCTGCTTCTCCATTTCGCAAATATCCTCGGGGGTCAGGGGGCAGACAGCCCCCTGTCTGCGGCCTGTTTCAGCGCGGCGGGCAGGCGCGTCGGGCGACCGTCACCTTTGAGCGCAACCAGCGTGACATCTGCCGTGAACAACCTGTCGGACCCGCGCAGAACGTCCTGGCGCAGGGTGATCTGCGCGGCGCTGGCAGTGAGGGGACGGGTCAGAACCTTCAGTTCATCATCGAACCGGGCCGGGATCAGGTAATCTGCCACCACGCGGCGCACCGCGAAGACCACGCCGGTTTCCGCCTTGACCGCACCTTGGTCGATGCCAAGTTCGCGCACCCATTCGGTGCGCGCCCGTTCGATGAACTTCAGGTAATTGGCGTAATAGACGATCCCGGCCAGGTCGGTGTCTTCGTAATAGACGCGGGCATGGAATTCATGTGAGGTCTGGTTCATGTGTTCACCGCTTACAGCCGCAATGGCGCCTTCACAAGCCAGCAGAAAGTGCCGCGTTGAGCGATCAGCAGGTCAAGGGCCCTGGCTCCTGTTTCCCATCCATAGAAAAGAAATGCCGCCAGGCCATACGGCATTGGCTGGACCTGATGACCGTGCGATCGGATGAGAAACACATGTAAACCGTGGGCTGGCGGAAATCGGAACTGGGGCTGGTTCACGGAAGCGCCAACGCGCTGGTGGCATATTGGCGCAGCAAGTGCTGATGCCGCCCGCCCGCACGATCACACAACAACGCATTTGACGCAGGGCATTGCCTGTTCGGCTCGGGGGCGGTTTCGCAAGCGGCCTATTTTGCCGACACCTGTCGGCAACGGTGCATCATTCTAACGGTGTTCTTCTTCCGTGACCGGCGGTGATCTGGCTGGTCTGGCATCTGCCGCCGTGGAAAAATACGCCCCATTCGGAAATCGCGCTGCCGCTATTTGCCGGGCATTGCGCGGCCTATGCGGTCATCATCGGCGCGGCCCACACCCTGTATGGTGGGTCCATCCTGCCCGCGATCCTGTTGCACTTGGCTTTCAACCTGGCCTCGAACATGGCGCTTTTTGCTGGGATTCGTGACCCGAACGCCTGGTTTTCCGTCAGCCTATGGCCTTATCTGGCACCGGCCCTTGCGTCGGCGTTGCTGGTTAATGTGCGGACTGGACCAACCGGCATCCGCTGGTTTGTGCCTCAGCCCTGCCCCTTGGCGGCCAGGCGCGCGGCAAGCCGCATGGCCTGAACCGGGTCAGTGCTGGCCGCCGGTATCGCCGGATCGTAGGCGGCTGCGATCAGGGCTGCGATTTCGGGGCGCAGAACGACCGTGTCGCCCGCCCGCGCCAAAGGCGACCGATCGGCAAAGGCCTTGTGCCCCCAAAGCAGGATCAGTTGCGCGGCCTCGCCCAGCGCGAGGTCGGCGGCGGGAATATCGGCCAGCGCCCCGCCCATATTCAGGAAAAGGAAGGCCGCGCGGATGGTCCCGTCTTCTTCGAACCGGAAATGGCGGTAGCTGGTCGCGCCCTCTGCTGCCAAACGCGCCGACAGGTCGGCAATCCCCGGCACCAGCCTGTCAAGATCGGGCACATCGGTCAGTTCGCCCCAGTCGCGGAAGAAGAACACCATCAGGTTGGCGCCCTGTTCGGGGTCGGTTTCTGCCATCTTGTGGCCAGCCAACGTCACCACCGCCTCGATCGCACCCTTGACGGTCGCCAATGTCTTATCATCGACGCCAAAGACAACGGGCACAATCGGGCGAACCCAACGGGCGAGCCGGAATTCGTGCGGGCTGGTGAACAGGGCTTCGATGTCTGATGCAGTCAACATGGGTTCCGCCCATAGGCCAAACCGGGCGGCAGGGAAAGTCGCCAGAACCCGACCGGATTTAGGAAAATCTTCACCGAGGCTGCCTATCAGGCGAAAAATTCGTTTTTGAGTGGACCTGTCCCGATGCGCCTGATCTCCCTTGTCGCCCTTTGCCTTGGTCTTTTCGCCAGCTTGCCCGCTCGCGCCCAATCCATCGCCTTGCCGAACGGCATCGTTGGGGATGGGGTCAGTTTCGTCGATCTGTCCGGGTTCGGCACCACGCCCGCAATTTCCGGGTTTTCGGGAACCACGCGAGTGATTGTCAATGTATCGGCTGGCGCGGTGCGGATCACCAGCACATCCGGGCTGACGGCACCCACCGGGTATTCGACATCCGACTGGGCAAATGGTGCCGCCGAGATCGGGTTTGAAGGCAGCCAGGCCGACATCAACACAGCACTGGCAACATTGGCCTTTCGCGGCGGCAATGCCACGCTGACGATTGACGCGGTGCCCGGCGGCAACGCCTATAACCCGGCAACCGGCAGCTATTACGAATATGTCAGTTCACCGCTTTTGTGGTCGGTCGCCAAGACCGACGCGGAAACCCGCACCTTCAACGGCGCGGCGGGCTATCTGGCCACGGTGACGACACAGGCGGAGCTGAATTTCCTTTTGGCCAAGGTCGGGGTCGGCACGCAGGTCTGGTTGGGCGGAACGGATTCGGCGGTTGAAAACAACTGGCGCTGGGTCAACAGCC
>JBNKYL010000176.1:0-14960 GCA_050300875.1 Paracoccaceae bacterium | reverse complement strand
CCGGCGCTGGCCAATCACGAAACCGACGGCGTCAACAGCCTGGCGATCCAGATCAGCGATGGCGATCCGGCGACCTTCACCAAGGCGTTGAACGTCGCTGCCAATTTCGCGCGTATGCAGTCCGAGGCCGGCAATCTCTATCAGATTGAAATCGTGGCCTATAATGCCGGGCTGAACATCCTGCGCGAAGACAAGTCGCCGGTGATGGAGCGGGTCAAGTCCATGGCCGAATCCGTGCCGGACCTGAAATTCACCGCCTGCGGCAACACCATCGCCGGCATGACCAAGGCCGAAGGCCACCCGCCGCCGATCGCAGAATTCGCCACGGTGGTGCCGGGTGGGGTCGGACGGCTGATGAAGCTGGATCATGACGGCTGGTTCGTGATCCGGCCCTAGACCACACCACGCATTCATGCGACCAAGATGCGCCCGGGTGACAAGCCCGGGCGTTTTCTTTGGATGGTACCATGCAGGCCTGGGTCTGGATCACATTTGCCGCTGCCTTGGCGCAAACCCTGCGCTTCATGCTGCAAAAACGGCTTGCGGGCAGCGGATTGTCCGCGGCGGGCGCGACATTTGCCCGGTTCCTTTATGGCCTGCCAATGGTGGCGCTGGGGCTCTGGGTCTATGGCCGGATGACCGGGCAGGCCATCGAAATCCCCGACACCGCCCGGTTCTGGGCCTTTGCACTGGCGGGTGGGCTGGGGCAGATATTGGCCACCGTCGCCGTGGTGATGCTGTTTTCCATGCGCAACTTCGCGGTCGGCATCACGCTGAAAAAGACCGAAACCCTGCAAACCGCGCTGATCGGCTATGTGCTGCTGGGCGAATGGTTGTCGCCGCTGGGGCTGGCGGGCATCGTAATCGGGTTTTTCGCGGTGCTGATCCTGTCGGATCGCGGCGGTGCGCGGCTGGCGCTGGGCCTGGACAAATCCGCGGGCCTTGGGCTGCTGTCTGGCGCGCTGTTCGGCATATCTGCCGTCTGCTACCGGGGCGCGTCCCTGTCCATCACCGATACAGGAACCTTCGAACGCGCCGCCACGACGCTGCTTTGCGTCGTGATCAGCCAGACCGTCATCATGGCCATCTGGTTCGCCCTGCGCGACCCCGGGCAGGTGCGCAAGGTGCTGGCAGCATGGCCCGTCGCCTCCCTGGTCGGCGTCACCTCGATCATCGGGTCGATCTGCTGGTTTCTGGCCTTCACATTGCAAAACGCGGCGCTCGTCCATGCGGTCGGCCAGGTCGAACTGGCCTTTTCCATCCTGGTCGGCATGTGGGTATTCGGCGAACGCATTTCGGGGCGCGAATGGCTGGGCATGGGGCTCTTGGCCGCATCGATCCTGGTGATCGTGATCGGGATCTAAAGGGCGATCATCCGGCTGGTCGCACCGCGCTGTTCGTAAAACGGCACGAAGGGCGGCGGGCCGATACGCGGCAGCGCCTCGGCCAGCTCGGCCAGCACGACCTGAGTGACAAAAGGCAGGTCAAATTCACGCACCTGATCCAGCGGCACCCATTGAAGGCAGGACAGTTCCTCGGTCGCTTCGGAAAAATCGTCCGGGTCGCCATGAATATGGGCCGCGTCCACCGCAAAGAACCGCGCATCAAACCGGCGCGGACGCCCGGGCGGGGTGATCGCGCGGAAACAGAAATGCAGCGGCGCAAGGTCGGGCAACAGACCGGCGGCAGCAAAGCCCCGCCAATCGGCGGGCAGCGGGGCATCCGGCTGTCCGGGGCGGCCCAGCCGCAACCCGGTTTCTTCCCACAGCTCGCGGATCGCGGCCAGCGCAAAGGCACGCGCGGGCCTTCGAAGGTCGTGGTCCTTGGCCAAGCGCTCCAAATCATTCTCGCCGGGTTCGGACAGCGCCGGAATGTCGTGGTCGGTGTCGTCCACCGCCCCGCCCGGAAAAACGAATTTCGACGGCATGAAGGCCGCAGCAGACCCGCGCTGTCCCATCAGGATGCGCGGGGCTTTCGCCGGATCTCGGATCACGACCACCGTGGCGGCATCGCGAATGGGGGCGTCTTGCGTCATCCCCAAGGCTCTAAGCAATTTGGAAGGGCAGGGAAAGGCCCGCTATTCCGCCGCTTCCGCGGGATCGGGGCCATCGCCGAACCCATGCATCCGCTTGGCCCATTGAAATCCGATCATCATCCCCTTGATGCGCGGCAACAGCCAAAGCGATAGCGTCACGCAGCCAATTGAAAAAATCGTGACCAACGTCAGCGGTTCGGGCCGATACATGGCATAGGCGGCGCCGATGGTCGGCGCCATCAGGTGACCCACGATCAGTATGGTCAGATAGGCCGGCCCGTCATCGGCGCGCTGGTGATGCATTTCCGATCCGCAGACCGCGCATTTGTCGCGCACCTTCAGGTAGCGGTACAACAGCGGCCCATGCCCGCAGCTGGGGCAGCGACCGCGCCAACCGCGTTTCACGGCTGTCCCAAGGGGGCGAGTGTCTGTGTCTTCGATCATATCTGAGTCTCGTATTCGGGGCCCAACCCGGTGCCAGTTAATCATGCCACGCGGATCATAAAACGGCCAATCACGGCTTTGCGTCCCGATGTCGCGCCGAAAAAAGTTTGCCCGGCCGCGACGGAAACGCGTTCCCAGCCCGTTAGACCCAGTGATTGCGGCGCGAACAACAAGCTGCATCGAAGCGAAAACATAACGTGAGGATATGAAAATGAAGTGGACGACTGCAGGCATATTCGCTCTGACCGGACTGATCGGCGCCGGGGTGGCGGCGGCCACCTTTGCGCATGACGGGCAAAACCGCGGCATGGGCTTCGGCGGCAATGGCGCGCCGGAACGCCCGGCTTTTGAAACGCTGGATGCCAATGGCGATGGCGTCATCACGCCGGATGAGATTGCCATACATCAAGGCACGCAATTTTCCAGCTTTGATAACGATAGCAACGGGTTGCTGGACACAGACGAGCTGAAGGCGATGATGACCGCCCGCGCAAATGAACGCGCCGCGATGATGATCGACCGCATGATCGCATGGGCCGACACCGATGGTGACGGCGCGTTGAGCATGGATGAAATGCCCGGCATGACAATGCAGCGCATGGCGCAACGCCTTGATGCCAATGGCGATGGCCAGATCACCCAGGAAGAATACGACGCCGCCGGGCAACAACGCATGGCCCGTGGCCAGGGTGGCGGCTTCGGCAAGGGCGAACGCGGTGGCCAGCATGGCGGCATGAACGGCCAAGGTGGACACGGTCGCCACGGCAACTGATAAGGTGACTAGGTCGGTCCCGCCGCTGGCGGGGCCGACGCAACGGCGACAAGGCGGGAGCAGCCCATCGCGATGCGGGACAACAGCCCTGACCCTGATCCGGCCGCGCAGTCGGATGACTGGCTGTTGGCCGCCTATGGGGCTGGCAATGAACGCGCGGCTTTGGAACTGACCCGTCGCCTGACACCACGGCTGTTTGGCTACGCCTTCAGGATGCTGCGTGACCGGGCCGAAGCCGAAGATGTGGCGCAAGAGGCGATGCTGCGGCTTTGGCGGGCCGCGCCGGGATGGGTCGAGGGCCAGGCAAAACCATCGACCTGGGCGCATAAGGTGGTGGCCAACCTGGCCATTGACCGGATGCGCAAGCGCCGGACCACGGCGCTGGACGATGCCGGCGATCCTGCTGATGATAGCCCCGACGCCGTGGCGCAGATGATGCAGACGGCGCGGATGACGGCCCTGACAGACGCGATCGCCGAATTGCCCGAACGGCAGGCCATTGCGGTCAGCCTGCGGCACCTGGAAGGCTGGTCCAACCCGGACATCGCCGAGGCGCTGGAAATCGGGGTCGAGGCGGTGGAAAGCCTGACGGCACGCGCCAAACGAAAGCTGGCCGAAATACTGGCCGGCCGGAAAGAGGAGTTGGGATATGACGGTGGATAAGACGACATCGCTGGACGACGCTGCGCTTGACGCGCTGTTTGCCGATGCGGCCGCACAGAAGGTGCCCGAACCGGATGACGCGCTGATGGCGCGGATCATGGCCGATGCCCGCGACAACCTGCCGTCGCGTCCCGTCGCGGCAGCGCCAGTGGCAGCACCGGCGCGCGGTTTCTGGTCGTCGCTTTTCGGCCAGATCGGGGGTGCGCCTGCGGCAGCCGGGCTGGTGGCCGTCGGGGTCATGGGGGTGATGATCGGCTATGCCGACACTTCGATCGTTTCGACCGCCGGGGCCGCGCTGGGCCTGGAAACCGGCAGCTATGGCATAGCCGATCTTTATGCGGGATATTCCGGGATAACAGGGGATCTGTGACGGATGACTGACGAGCCCAACAAGCCAGAAGCCAAACCACGCGCCGGACGCGGATTGCGCATCGCGTTGTTCCTGTCACTGGCGCTGAACGTGCTGGTGGTCGGCGTGGTCGGCGGCGCCATGCTGCGCAATGACGGTCCGCCGGCGCGCCGTGCCGAGATCGCCACTGCATTCGATGCCGGGATCGGGCCCTATAGCCTCGCCATGACACGTGAACAGCGCCGTTCGCTGGGGAACCGGATCGGCGATTACGAACATGATTTCGACCGCAACCGGGATGAAACCCGTGCCTTCGTCAACGAGTTCCTGGCGACCTTGCGCACCGCGCCGTTCGACGCGACCCGGTTGGCCGATCTGATCACCCGAATGCAGGCCGGGCTGTCCCAAAGGCAACAGATCGGCAGCCAGGCGCTCCTGGCCGAAATCGCGGCGATGTCTGACGCCGAACGCGTGGTTTTCGCCGAAAAGCTTGAAAACGCTCTGCGCCGGATCGCGCGGCGCCACTGAAACCTGCGTCTTTCCATCGGGGCCTGACCAATACCTTGGCCACGGGTCGCGCGGCTTGACAGGCGATTGCAGGCGGCCGGCCCGTCAGGCCGCGACCCGCACGCAATCGACGACATTGCGCCCGCGCGACTTGGCGGACAGTAACGCCCTGTCGGCGCGATCGATCAGCATTTCCGCCTGCAGGGGCGGCGCGTCATTGGGCACGGCAGCGGCCAACCCAATACTGACGGTTACCGCCACCGTCTCTGCCAGCCCGTCGACCACAACCGGACGGTCCTGCGTCACCCGCCGCAGCCGTTCGGCGGCAATCTGGGCGTTGCCCAAATCCGTATCCGGCATCGCCACCAGGAATTCTTCGCCACCGATGCGGGCCAGCAGGTCCATGCCGCGCAGATTGGTCTTCAGCCGTTGCGCAATTTCGGCCAACACTGCGTCACCGGCGGCGTGGCCGTGTTCGTCGTTGATCGTCTTGAACCGGTCGAGGTCCAGTACCATCACCGCGATGGGGGCTTTCGTCGCCGCCGCATTGTCCAACAGGCGCGCCAGGTGTGGCAGCGCATAGCGTCGGTTGAAAAGCCCGGTCAGGGGATCGGTTACCGCCAGATGCAGGCCGCTTTCCACCGTATCGCGCAACAGGTCGGCCTTGCGCTTCTGCCGCAATTGGGTCGCCACCCGGATCAGGAATTCGGCCGGAAGGCTGTCATTGGCCATCAGGTCATTTGCACCGAGATCAAGCGCAGATACCGCCCCGGCCATTTGGTCGGGCGGGCAGGCGACAATGATCGCGGCCTGCCGGGTTTCGCTGCGGCTGCGCAAATCGGCGACAAGCGACAGGCTCGCCCGGTCGCAATTGGGCCCGCAGCACAAAAGGAACATGTCAGGCCCCGTGTCCGTGCGGGCAAGGTAGTCATAAAGCCCCGACCGGGACACCTGGTTGACCTGGCAATTGGCAATTTCGTTCAGGCTCGCGCCGGCCTTGTTCGTCGGGGCCGACCCATCGTTCACAATCAGAACCTGCGCCGCGCGTTCGAACGCCGCCGGAGCTTCGTTGAACCCCAGGTCGGCGGCGGTTTTCTGGCGTTGGGCCACTTCGTTGGCCAGAGTGCGGGTGCGCATCAGGTTTCGGATGCGCACCAATATGGTCTGCGGTTCACAGCGCCGCGGCAACACTTCATCGGCGCCAGCACACAGGGCCTGAACGCGATAGCCCGGTTCGGGCGTCTCGGCCAGAACGATGACAGGCAGGTTGCATGTCAGGTCTTCGGCGCGCAACGCCTGGCAGATTTCCAGCGCCGTGATGTCGGAAAACGGGCCGCTCAGGATCATCGCGTCGGGCCGTTCCTGTTTGGCGGCGGCAAGGGCCTCTGACGAACTGCGCGCATTGAGCGTCCGGTATCCGGAAGCCGCAAGGGATGCGGCAAGCGCAATGCGGTTCGTGGGGATTTCACATGCAATCAGAATGCGCGCATTCATCTGGATCGCTAGCCTTTTATTAGAATCCGTTTGAGTTCACTCAGATTTCCGCCAGATATGTTAAAAAACCGTTGAACATTGAGCGGAGCTGCCCATGACCCCAGATCGCGCCGAAGAACTTGCCTTGCGCGCATTGGCGCATATTGCCGGCTCGGAAGACCTGGGGCCTGTGTTTCTTGGCGCGACCGGCATCGGACCGCGCGACCTGATGGCCACGGCAGGCAACCCCGAAACCTTGATCGCGGTTCTCGACTTCCTGACCATGGATGACAGCTGGATCGAAGCTTTCTGCACCGAGGCAGGCTACGGTCCGACCGACCCGATGACGGCCCGGTCAGTCCTGGCCGGGCCGTCCGAAATGCATTGGACCTAGGGGCGAATGCCGAACATCAAGACGGCGACAGACACACGAAGGGGATGGAATGAGCGCGCTTCGCATTGAGGCATTTCTGTTCGACAAGGACGGGACCTTGCTGGATTTTCAGCGCACCTGGGGCCCGTGGGCGGCCCGCGCGGTGCGTGAATTGGGCGGCGACCGGGCCGAGGCTCTTGCCATGGATCTTGGCGTCGATCTGGTCGGCGGCCGCGTCGAATCGCATTCGGTGATCGTCGCCGGAACACTTGATGACGTGGCCCACGCGCTTGCGCCGCTCATCCCGCCCATGCCCATGGACACCCTGCGCGCCGAAATCCTGCGCCTTGGACAAGAGGCAACGCCCGTGCCGGTCTGCGACCTGCCGGTTCTGTTCGACCATTTCCGTGCCATGGGGTTCCGGATGGGTGTGGCAACAAATGACGCCGAACAGGTGGCGCAGGATCAGGTTGCGGCCCTTGGCCTCGCATCGCATTTCGAAGCCGTGCTGGGCTATGACAGCGGTTTCGGCGGCAAGCCCGGGCCGGGTATGTGCCTTGCCTTTGCCGATCAGACGGGCATCGCACCGGACCGTATCGCCATGGTCGGTGACAGTCTGCACGACCTTCATGCGGGCCGGGCGGCCGGGATGTTCACGATCGGCGTCGAAACCGGCCCGGCGACGGCGGCCGAACTTGCCGCCCATGCCGACCTCGTCCTGCCTTCGATCGCCGATATCCCCGGCTGGTACGACGCAATGCGCTGAACCGGGAAGGGGGGCGATTTCCGTGATGGAATTCGATTGGAAAATCCGCCGGATTTTCCACCCCCGTTCCGGGCGCGCAGCACTGCCCACCATGGCAAAGGATCGGCCTTTCGCGGCCCTTTAGCGACATCTGCGGTCGCATTCGCCGCTGCAATGGCCTGCGCGCTGGGCTTGTCTTGTCCCAACCAGATGCGGGAGAGTTTTCATGTCAGCAGATAACCGTCGTCGGCGTGCAGGCGGTCGGGCAGGCAACACAAGGCGCGGCGGTCCGGCCATTTCGCAAATGTCCTGGCGGCTGCCGGAAAATCCCGACCGCCCCACCGAACCGCTGACCGCCGAAGGCGTGGCCGCCATCCATGACGGCGCCATGCGGGTGCTGGAAGAGATCGGCATCGAATTTCTGAACGACGAGGCGCTTGAAATATTCCGCGAAGCCGGCTGTTCGGTGCGCGACACCAATGTCCGCATGGGCCGCGATTTCGTCATGGAAATGCTGGCCCGCGCCCCATCTGAATTCACGCTGACCCCACGCAATCCGGAACGGCAATTGAAAGTGGGCGGCAATACGATCCTGTTCGGCAACGTGTCTTCGCCGCCCAACTACTGGGACCTGCGCACAGGTAAGGTGCCGGGCACCTTAGAGCAGTGTTCCAACCTGCTGAAATTAACACAGTATTTCAACTGTATCCACTTCGCCGGTGGCTATCCGGTCGAGGCCGTCGACGTTCACGCCAGTACCCGCCACCTGGAGGTCGTTCGCGAAAAACTCGTGCTGACCGACAAGGTCGCCCATGCCTACAGCCTGGGCAAGGAGCGGGTCGAAGATGTGCTGGAAATGGTCAGGATCGCGGGCGGCCATTCGCATGAGGAATTCGAGGCAACCCCTCGAATGTACACGAATATCAACTCGACCTCGCCCCTGAAACATGACCAGC
Organism: Paracoccaceae bacterium; assembly: GCA_050300875.1. Taxonomy (GTDB): domain Bacteria; phylum Pseudomonadota; class Alphaproteobacteria; order Rhodobacterales; family Rhodobacteraceae; genus CBDCFL01. The sequence continues at coordinate 6,643 of JBNKYL010000176.1, read as the reverse complement.
CGATGATCGACGGTTGCCTACGCTGCATCCGGCGCGGCCAGGCTGTGATCGTGACGCCCTTCACGCTGGCGGGGGCCATGGCGCCCGTCACGATGGCAGGCGCGGTGACACAGTCGATTGCCGAAGCGCTATCGGCCATTGCGCTCTTCCAATATGTTCGCCCGGGCGCACCCTGCGTGTTCGGGACCTTCACTTCGAATGTCGACATGAAAACCGGCGCGCCTGCATTCGGCACCCCGGAATATCTGCGCGCCACGCAGATGACCGGCCAGATGGCGCGGTTCTATGGGCTGCCGGTGCGATCGTCCGGCGTTTGCACGGCAAACGTGCCGGACGGGCAGGCGATGTGGGAAACCTCCAACAGCCTCTGGGCCGCCGTGCAGTCGGGCACCAATGTCGTCTATCACGCCGCAGGCTGGCTGGAAGGCGGGCTGATCGCATCCCCTGAAAAATTCATCATGGATTGCGAAGTCCTGCAGATGTTCCAGCGCTATTTCGAACCGGCGACATGGGCTACAACGCCCGATGACATCGCGGTGGAAGCCATGCGCGAGGTCGGGTCGGATGGCCATTTCTTCGGCACCCAGCACACACAGGACCGCTATACGACCGCATTCTACGAACCCTTCGTATCTGACTGGTCGAATTACGAAGCCTGGGCCGCCAAGGGCGCGGTCTGGACGGCCGAACGGGCGCATAACCTCTTTCACGAGATTTTGGCCGATTTTCAGGCGCCACCCATGGATGATGCAATCCGCGAAGAACTGGATGCCTTCGTGGATCGCCGGATATCCGAGGGCGGTGCACCGACCGATTTTTGATAAAATCGTCGGCAAAGGCTGGTACAGGTTTTGCCGTTTATTAATGGCCGGGCCGGAATAACCGGGGACACGAAATTCGCCTTGGGCTTGCCATGCACGGACTGTTGCTCCGGCCTGTTCAGTCCTTCGTTTCGGAAATTTACGGGCGCGCCACCTGGGACGCGCTGGCCGATGCCGTTGGGCTGGATGGGCGAAAGATCGAACCGATGGAATCCTATCCAGATGCTCTGGCCGGGCAACTGACGGCAGCGGCTTCGGAACAACTTGGCAAGCCGGCGAACGAGCTGTTGGAAGATGTCGGCGTTTTTCTGATCAGCCATCCGAAATGCGAAACCGTGCGCAGGCTGATGCGTTTCGGTGGTGATACTTTCCTGGAATTCTTGTTTTCGCTCAACGAATTGCCAGCACGGGCGCAGCTGGCCGTTTCCGGCCTGACCCTGCCGGAACTTGACCTGCGGGAACATTTTTCGGGGGCCCTGACGCTGACCGTGATCGGCGGACCGCAGGGGGCGGGCGACGTGCTGGTGGGTATGTTGCGTGCTTTGGCGGATGACTACGGCGCCCTGGTCCTGTTGGAAAATCTTGGAACATCGGGCGAAACCACTGTGATCGACATTCACATACACGACCTCAGCTATCAGGAAGGGCGCAGTTTTCAGCTTGCCATGGGCTTGCCCAATGACTGACGACGGCATCCTGGAGATTGCGGATCACGATCTGGATCACCTCATGCCCATGCATGTGGTCATTTCGCACAGCGGTCACATCGTCCGGGTCGGTCCCACGCTGGCCAAGTTCCGCCCGGAAATCCCCTTCGTAGGCGCCCGGTTTCTGGAAGTGTTCCGGGTCAGGCGTCCCAGCCTTCCGGCCGGGCAAATGGCCGATCTCGCGGCGCTCAGCGGGCGCAGGCTGCAATTGGAAATCCGCGATTCCCACCGCACGGGCCTGCGCGGCATGCTCGTGCCGCTCAAGGGGCAGCAAGCTTTCATCGTGAACCTGTCCTTCGGCATCGCAACTCTGGCGCGGCTCGACCGGTTCAACCTTTCATCCAGCGATTTCGCGCCCACGGATCACACCATCGAAATCCTGTACCTTCAGGAAGCCAAATCCATTGTCGAGGCAGAGTACCGACGCCTGACCTCGATCCTGAAACTGTCCAAGTCCGAGGCCGAAAGGCGCGCCCTGACCGATCCGCTGACCGGGTTGGGCAACCGTGCTGCGATGGAGGCGGACCTTTCGCGTCTGATCGTCCAGAGGCGGGATTTTTCATTGATCCATCTGGATCTGGACCTGTTCAAGGCCGTGAATGATACGCTGGGCCATGCAGCCGGCGACGCCGTATTGGTCGAAACCGCCCGGCGTCTGCGCCAGACGCTTAGGGATGCGGATTTTGTCAACCGCGTCGGCGGTGATGAATTCGTCATCCTGGCCGAAGGGCTGAAAGACAGGGCGCGCCTTGATGACCTGTGTCACACCATCATCCGGAACCTCGAAAGACCGATCCCCTTCAAAGGCGAGCTTTGCCGAATATCGGGCTCGATCGGCTACGCGGTTTCCTATGACTATCCCGACCCCGAGATGAAAACGATGATGGCCCATGCCGACACTGCGCTTTATGCCGCCAAACGCGCGGGACGCGGCCGCGCGGTGGGATATTCGGGCGATTTGCCGCCCCTGTCCGACCAGGCCGCCGAATAGAATGGTGCCGATTTCGATCATGGAAATCGACCTGAAATCATGCTGATTTCCGACCCCGGTTTCCGCCAAAGAAAAAGGCGGCCCTTTCGGGCCGCCTCGTTTCGTGCTCTTCGCTGGGGCCTAGGCCGCCCAGTACATGTACTGCGGGCGATATTCGAAGGTGATGTGCTGTTCTGCACCCATCAGGCCTTCGCGCGTGAAGTTGTAGAGCTTGCGCCAATACGGCTGGATCGTCACGCCTTCGCTCTGGATGATCGCTTCGCCCTTGGCCATCAGCGCACGACGCTTCTCGGTGTCGGCCGTCGCAAGCGCCTCGGCCAGGATCGCGTCGAACTCGGCATTCGACCAGCCGAATTCATTCCACGCCTCGCCAGACCGATAGGCCAGCGCCCAGATCGAAACGCCAAAGGGCCGGTGGTTCCAGTTGGTCGAGCTGAACGGATATTTCGTCCAGTCATTCCAGAAGGTCGACCCCGGCAGGATCGTGCGCTTGACGTTGAAGCCCGCATCGCGCAACTGCGCCGCCACCGCATCGGTGGTATAGCGCCGCCAGTCATCGTCGATCGAAATGATTTCCATTTCGAAATCGGCCATCCCGGCTTCGGTCAGCAGGGCCAGCGCACCAGCCGGATCATGCTTCGGCATGCCGATATCGGCATATTCTGGATGCACCGGCGCCACGTGATGGTTGGCCGCCACGTCGCCACGGTTGTCGATACCCAGTTCCAGCAGCACGTTGTTGTCGATCGCCATGCTGATCGCCTGGCGCACACGCACATCGGCGTAAGGCTTCACGCCGTCCACTTCGGCCACCTGGTTGGGCCGCACCACGATCGTGGCCGCCGTGGTGATCGAGTTTTCGACCCAGCCATCCAGCGTGGACACCACGTCGATGAATTCGCCCGACAGGTTGTAGAACTGGTCGATCTCTTCGGCCTCGGCCGCCGCCACGAACGAGGACGGGTCGGTTCCGTAATCGATCATCTCGATCCGGTCCAGGAAGGCGCCCTTGCCGGCATTCCACCAGGTATGGTTCTCATTGCGGACCAGCACGGCCTTGACACCCACTTCCAGGCTCTCGGGCAGGTAGGGACCGGTGCCGACCGGGTTGCCCACCATGTTGTCGGGGTCATGGCTGGAATGCACGATGGCGGCCGGATAGTCCGCCATGCCCGCGATCAGGGTGATATCGGGGTTCGGCAGGTTCAGCTGAACCGTCAGGCCATCGATGACCACGATCGCGCCATCCGCGGCCTTGCCGGTATCTGCGTCGATCAGGGCTGCCATACGGCCCGCCATCGAATTGCCTTCGACATCCTTTTCGCACCACGACGCGATGTTGCGGGCCACGTCATCGGCGGTGAAGTCATCGCCGTTGTTCCATTTCACGCCTGGACGCACATGCAGCGTATACTGGGTTGCGTCGTCGTTGATTTCCCAGCTTTCCAGAAGCTGCGGGGTGAACGTGCCGTCGTTTTCGTAATGGACCAGGTATTCCAGCCAGCCGCGCGAAAAGTTTGCGATCTGCGACCAATCATAGGTGCGCGGGTCTTTCAGGCCGCGAACTTCTGACTGCAGGCGAACTGTGCCGCCCATCTGCGCATGGGCCGCGGCGCGGGCCGGCGCAGGCAGGCCAAGCATGGCATAGGCGGTGGCGGTGGTGGCCCCGAAGGCCGACGCCAGCGCCAGGAATTCACGGCGGTTCACCGCGTCATCTCCGACCTTTGCGGCTTGGTCGGTAATCACCTTGGGCAGCGGCTTGCCGGTGCGGGTGAAAAAGGTCATTTGGATTCCTCTCTGTTGGACTTGTTCTTGTGGTTGGGCATCTTTCCCTTGCGGGCAATGCCCCCGGCGGCTGCGCGCGCCTGAAGACGCGGCGGCACCGAGGTTTCGGATTTAGGTCAATCCCAAGTGTTAATGGCAACCTCCCGATCTGCAAGGGAAGAATTGGTCAAATTACGACCTTGTTATAGGTCGTTTGCGTCAGATAGCGCATGGTTTTCGACGTTTTTTAACCGGATCGGCGCCCGGCGCGGTGCTTGTGGCCGCTAATTCCGGGTCTCGCGCGCCTTGATGACCCTGTCGGCCTTCTTGCGCACAAGAACGCCGCGCAAATCATGCATGGCCAGCAAAAGCCGATCCGTGATCTCTTCCAGTTCCACGTCCGTGGCGCGACTGTTGGCCCAATGCGCTGTCAGGTTCAGGTGGTCGATGGTACGATGAATATCGTCTATATCGCGGCGGGCCAGCATGGCGCGGCGGTCCTCGATCCAATCATTGATCGCCGCCATGTCTTCTTCGGACAGCACCCGGTCGCCCTGCGGTCTGACCTCGCCATTGCGGATATTCACGATCGCAATCGGGTCCATCTCGATCCGCTGCTGGCGGTTTTCGGTATCCACCCGAAACACCTGCGCCCCGTTTTCGCGTATACGGAAAAAATATTCCGGCAATTCAGGTAGCATAATGCATTGGCCTCCTCCCCGCCGTTATCGGGCGGGCGATGCTGGGCTTCAAGGGTTAATGCGTGGTCCCGTTGGGCAAGCACTATCAATTGATGATGGCGCCTATGGTTCCGGCCAGCCGCCCACGCCATTAGTCTGTCTTTTCATCTGCCTGACGGTTCCAGTCCGACAGCGCCGATCACCCGCAATGGCGTTTGACTGCGATAGGATTGCGTCAGGTTTCCGGGAAACTTCCTGCCGGTGACGTTCGGATCGTCCTCAAACGGACCGGTAGGTTCGACGATGCAGACGCGCTGCGCACCGTCGCCCGGCGCCCGTACGGCGGCAAGCCCGGCAATTTCTGCCAGCGCCGTGAAATAGATAAGGTTCATGATGATTTCCGGCCGGACATTCGATGGAAATCCGGCCTTAGGCAGGTCGCCGACCGCCTGATCGACGCGCGTGCCGTGGAAATACGGCCCGGGATCGGCGGGTGCACGGTCTGACCGGTGCTGCGCCGATGATCGGGGATGGGCCAAGAACCGGTCCCGTGTCTTGAAACTGAACCAGCTGAAATGACGCCAAAAAATCGATGTGTCGACATTCCTTGAATTTCGTTGGATCGCGCTACGTGGTGACTGGCAGGCACGGTTCGCGCTCCCGCGTCGTGATGCAGGCCGTGATGAATTACCGGCGGCGCACGGCCTATTTCAGCCCGGCAGTGAAGGTCTGTATCCTTAGGCAGGCCTCTTCCAGCGCGGCCTCTGACGTGGCGTAGCTGACCCGAAACGCAGGCGACAGGCCGAAAGCCGCGCCGAAGACCACGGCGACGCCCTGTTCTTCGAGCAGGGCGGTGGAAAAGGCTTCGTCCGTGTCGATCAGCCGCCCCGCTTGGGACGTCTTGCCGATGCAGCCCGCAATCGACGGATAAACATAGAACGCCCCTTCCGGCACGGGGCAGGTGATGCCCTGGGCTTGGTTCAGCATCGACACCACCAGATCGCGGCGGCGCTGGAACAGCTGCCGGTTCGGTTCCAGAAAATCCTGCGGCCCGTTCAGCGCCTCGACCGCCGCCCATTGGCTGATCGAACAGGGGTTCGTGGTCGATTGCGACTGGATCTTGCGCATCGCATCGATCAGCAGTTTCGGGCCCGCCGCATAGCCGATCCGCCAGCCCGTCATCGCATAGGCCTTCGACACGCCGTTGCAGGTCAGTGTGCGCTCAAGCAGCCCTGGCTCGACCTGCGCGGGCGTGGTGAATTCGAAATCGTCGAAAACGAGGTGTTCATACATGTCATCGGTCATCACCCAGACATGCGGATGGCGCATCAGGACGTCGGTCAGCGCCTTCAACTCGTCGCGCGAATAGCCGGCCCCCGTCGGGTTGGAAGGTGAATTGAAAATCAACCACTTGGTGCGCGGAGTTATGGCTGCGTCCAGTTGTTCCGGCGTCATCTTGAACGCCGTTTCCAGCGGGCAATCTACCACCACCGGAACACCGCCGGCCAGCAACACCATATCCGGGTAACTGACCCAATAGGGCGCGGGGATGATCACCTCGTCACCCGGATTAATCGTGGCCATCAAGGCATTGTAAAGTATCTGCTTTCCACCTGTCGCCACTGAAACCTGATCGGTCGTGTAGGACAGCCCGTTTTCCCGCTCGAACTTGGCCGCCAC
>JBNKYL010000175.1:0-8655 GCA_050300875.1 Paracoccaceae bacterium | reverse complement strand
CGCCGCATAGAGCGTGCCATCATAGCTCAGGCCGCCCGCCATGGCAGGCAGGATGTCGGCCACATCATAGTCTGCGGACAGATCGTCCAGCGGGACCAGCCAGCCATTGGCGCCCCAGATCGGGGTTTCGTACATGCCGATGGTCATGATGTCGAAAGCACCGCCCTTGGTGGTGATGTCGGTGGTCACGCGCTGGCGCAGCACGTTCTCTTCCAGTGTCACCCACTCGACCGTGTGGCCGGTCTTCGCGGTGAAGTCGTCGGTGTAACCCTGCATGCGGATCATGTCGCCGTTGTTCACGGTCGCGATCACAAGGTTTTCGGCAGATGCGCCAGTTGCAATAAACGCAAGCGCGGTCGCCGCACGAAGTGCGGTTTTTACGGTCATTGGGTTCCTCCCATAGGTTTAATGACTGGGATTAACCTATTGTGAATTACGCCGCGCAGTCAATTAAAATTTTACGCGCGCCAATATAAGGCTTTACTCAGGCGGAGTCTCGCATCACCAACTTGCCTTCGAATTGAATATATCTTTCTTTCGTTTCAGTTCCTTCCAGATGCGCCACCAGAATGTCCGCCGCGCGGCGGGAAATGGATTCATAGTCATGTGCGATGGTGGTCAGCGGCGGACACGTGAAACGAGAAAACGGGTGATCGTCCTGCCCCGCCACGCGAATCGCGCAATCGTCATAGCGACCCACCGAGATTCGACGCTCGTAACAGGCGGTCAGAAATCCGATGGCCAAACGGTCGTTGCTGCACAGAACGGTATTCGTGGTGAACCGCCCGTCATCCAGCGCCTTGCCTCCGCCACTTCTCCCGATTTCCTCAAATCCCCAGCCGCTGCCATCAATGCTGACCACACAAGGCTCGTGCCCCTGTGCTTCCATTGCATCAATATACGCCCGGCGACGGCGAAACGCGTTCGGGTTGGCGGGCGTCGTCATGTCCAGCAGGCACGGTGGCTCGCCGGTGCGGCACAGGTAATCCACGATCAGACTGCCGAATTGTTCATTGTTCGACCCGACAAAGGCCAGCCCCGCATCGCCAAGCCGGCTGTCAACCAGAACCGTCGGGATTTCGGCGCAGAACTTCTCGAACGCGGCGACATCGGAATCGCGCCCCAGCGGTGCGATCAACGCCCCTGCGGGCTTCAATGATCGAAGATTTTCCAGAATCTCGCTTTCGACCGATTGCTGCCCGTATGAACTGAACAGGGTCGGGCTGAATCCGGCCGCTTGGCACCGCTGTTCAAGGTTCCGCGCGATCTCTGCAAAAACCGGGTCGGCCAGATAGGGCACCATGATGCCGACGGTCTTGGTCAATTTTCGGTTCTGGTTCACTGCGTAGACATTTGGGCGGTAGTCGTATTTCTCCAACCCCTTTTCGATCCGTTCCCGGGTCGATGCACGCACGCTTTCCGGGCTTACGAAGTATTTCGATACGGTTGGACGAGAAACGCCGATGGCCCTGGCGAACTCTTCCATATTTCGGAACCGTCTGACGTCCATCCTATCTTTCCGCGATATTTGTCATTTTCTTTCTTGGAAAGACTATTTCTTATCGCGCGCCAATTATCAATGCTTGACGCTGACAAACGATCGCTTTCCTTCAGGGCTTCTGTGCGGTCCGCGCCATGTCCACGAACCTATTGGTCTGTGCGAACGAATTCTTCAGGTCCAGAAGGTCGTCGATATCCGCATTCCCGCATATGGGCCCAGACCGCGTGGCAGCAATTCGTGGACCTCCGCAGGTGAACCGCAAGGACCAAAGCGAAATCGCCCATGTCTATCTTGGCGAATGTCCGGTCCCGCAAAATGCCTGCGTTGCAGATCAGGACATCGAAGCGGTCAAATTTGCCAAACACGCGATCGACCATTTCCGTGACGGCGCCCAGATCCGTCACATCCGCCGTTTCAAATACCGCCTGCCCGCCAGCGGCCTCGATATCGGCCACCACGGATTTCGCGGCGTCGCCCGACGCAGCGATATCATAGATCACGACCGTCGCGCCTTCGGCGGCCAATGCCATGGCGCGTGCCCGGCCTCTGCCCCGATGACGATCGCCACCTTCAATCAAATTCACTCATGATGCCCTGTCGCTTCGGCCGTCCAACGTCTTCCGACGCCAGAGTCGCCAATGCGGCAGGGCGCTGCAACAACTTCGCAGGCCCGGTCAGACCTCGGCCAGTTCCTGTTCGAGGTCGCGCATTTCCGCGCCGCCGGCCATCAGCCTGCGAATTTCGCTGTGTTCCATTTCTTCCTTGCGCCCCGCGCCAATGACCTGGCCCAGCGCAAGGAAGGTGAACCGGTCACCGACCAGCTGCGAATGGATTTCGTTGTGCGTGATGAAGATGATCGCGATGTCGCCGCGCTGGCGCACGCGTTTGATCGTCTTCAAGACACCCATCTGCTGGCGCTGGCCGAGCGCCGATGTCGGTTCATCCAGGATCAGCACTTTGGCCCCGAAGTAGATCGCGCGTGCAATCGCCAGGGTCTGGCGCTGGCCGCCGGACATGGTGCCGACCGCCTGCGTCGGGTCGGAAAAATCAATGCCGATCTTCAGCATTTCGTCATGGGCGATCTGGTTCATTTCATCCATGCGCAAGCGGCCAAAGCGGCCCTTCAGCTCACGCCCCATGAAGAAGTTTCGCGTCACGCTCATCAACTGGTTCAGCGCCAGGTCCTGATGGACCGTGCCGATCCCTGCGGCTGACGCATCGCGCGGGCTGCGGAAATTCACGGGCTTGCCTTCGATATAGATCTGCCCTGATGTCGGTTGGTGAACGCCTGCCAGCGTCTTGATCAGCGTCGACTTGCCCGCGCCGTTGTCACCCAGCAGCGCATGAACTTCGCCCGGGAAGACCTCCAAATCCACACCATTCAGCGCGGTGAACGGGCCGAATTTCTTAACAAGGCTTTCAACCTTCAGATAGGGTCCGGCCATGGTCAGATCCCCCCCGTAATACGTTTGCGGATACGTTCATTGGCGAAGACGGCAGCCAGCAGGATCGCGCCCAGGAAGACGCGGAACCATGCGCCGTCAATGGCCGGGATGAAGAACACCGCATTGGCCACCAGACCCACGGTGATCGCACCGAAAACGACGCCGATGATCGATCCGAACCCGCCGGTCATCAACGTGCCGCCGACAACCGCGATGGCAATGGCGAACAGTTCCATCAGGTTGCCCTTGGCTGCGTCCGACGTGTTGGTGTCGAATACCTGGCAGGCCGCGAACATCGTCGCGCAGAATGCGGTGAACATGAACAGGCTGATCTTGACCTTGTTGACCGGCACACCATTGGCACGCGCGGCTTCCTTGTCGTCGCCCGTGGCATAGACCCAGTTGCCCCACTGCGTGCGGCTCAGCACGAAATAGGCCACGCCGGCGATCACCAGCCACCAGAAGAAGCGTGCGTCGAACCCGTCGACCCATTGTTCGCCCCGGCGGTTCAGGTTGCCGCCCAGCGCGAACCAGGCGTCATAGAACCAGCCGAAAACATGGCCGCCCAGAATATCGGCGAACCAGCTTTCTTCCTTGAAGTCTGGCAGGCCGGATATCTGCGTGGATTTATTTATCAGCCGGAACGACACCTCGGTCACGCCGCGCATGAAGAACAAGAAAGCCAGAGTCACGATGAAGCTCGACAGGCCGGACCGGACCACGATGTTGCCGATGATCCAGCCGATGGTCAGCGTCATCGCCAACGTGATGGCAAAGGCCAGGAACGGCGTGGCTTCGCCCAGCCCGAAGGGTAGCCCCCATTTCAGCATCATTGCCATGGACATGCCGGCAAATCCGATCATCGACCCGATCGAAAGGTCGAATTCCCCCGCGATCATCAACGCGGCGGCACCGGTCGCGATGATCCCGTATTGGGCGATGATCGCGATGTTGTTTTTCAGGCCCAGCGCATTAAACGCCTTGCCGTCCGAGGCAAAGGCCAACGCCACGATGATTACGATCATCACGATGAAAGCGCCGATTTCCGGTTTGCGGATCATCCGCTGAAACCGGGTTTCCTGAATCATGCGGTCGGATTCACTGCGGTCTGACATGCTGTTCCCCGGCAATTTTCGTCAGTCAATGGCACTGACAGGCGGGGGTTTGCCCGCCTGTCAGATGTTGTCCGGTCCAACCGGGATTAGCGGTCGATACCTGCCAGCGCCTTGACGGCGGCGGCATTGGACTTGTCGACAAAGCCCGGGCCAGAGGGGATGTTCGCACCCGGCAACAGGCCTGCGGCCGTATTGTAAAGGTGCAGAACGATGACCGGCATGTAGCCCTGCAGACGCTGCTGCTGGTCGATGGTGAAGGCCGCATCACCGGCTTCGATCATGTCCATGACGCCAGGCGACAGGTCGAAACAGGCCAGGTGCACATCGGCGCCGACTTCCTGGATCGCGTCATTGGCGGCTTCGCAGACATGCGGGCCGACAGCCAGAACACCGTCGATCGACGGGTCAGCCTGCAGCGCGGCGGCGGTCCGGGTCTTGATCTGCGCCACGTCGTTGGACACGTCGATCTGGTTCAGCTCGGCGCCCATGGCGTCAAAGTAACCGGTGCAACGGTCGACCAGCGCGGTGTTGAACGCTTCCTGGTTCAGACACAGGCCTTTGGTCACACCTTCCGCCTTGGCACGGGTGCCAGCGGCAAAACCGGCGTCACGTTCGGGCTGACCGACATGCATCAGCGCGCCCAGTTCCTTTGACGATTCCAGGCCTGAGTTCATCGTGATGACCGGGATGCCATCGGCGACGGCAGCCTTGATTGCCGGGCCAAGCGCCGCAGCGTCAGGCAGCGAAACGATGATGCCATCGGGCTGGCTGGCGGCGGCCGCCTCGATAAGCTTGGCCATCGCGGCCATATCGCCGGACACGTCAAAGTTATATTCCAGTTCCGCACCAATCGCCGCAGCCGCGTCTCGGCCACCCTTTTCCACCACCGGCCAGAACGGGTCGGTGCCCTGGGTGTGCGTGATCATGACATAGCGTTCCGCCGAAGCTGCCGTGGCTGCAACGGCACAGGCCGCCGCAGTCAAAAGAAATTTCTTCATGTTTCTCTCCCTAGTTGTAATGCGCTTGTTGCGCGAAACCGGTTCAGCAGCATCGTGCTTTCCGGAATTCCTGAAATGTTAGCGCAACCATAACGCCATTTCCGCATCAGCCAAGCCTCGATTTGGCAAGGCGGGTCTTTCGATTTGGTTCGCGCGCGACCCCGCTACACGTCCTATGCTTTCAGCGCCGCGCCTGAATGATTGGCTGATGTCGAACAATTTGGGCAGGTATGGGCCCTGATTTTATCGCAAAAGCTATCATGCAAAGACGGTATCCCCGCATTGGATGATAGAATCTTCGCTTATCCCTGTCCTCGGACGATCCAGGTGCGAATGTCAGATCGACAACTTGTTGGTGGCCTTTCAACATCGACGCTGTGCAAACGGCGTCTAATCAGGATCGCAGGTATGGTGGTGGCAGCCTCGCGCAGTTCACGCAAACGCCGTTTCGATGGCGGGATTGCCGTCCAAATGCTATGAGGCACAAATGGCGCACGGATTCGATTTCATCATAATCGGCGGCGGTTCTGCCGGTTGCGTTTTGGCTGCACGACTCAGCGAAGATCCGTCTGCGCGGGTCTTGCTTCTGGAAGCGGGCGGATCGGACCGAAACCCCTATTTCCACCTGCCGGCCGGGTTTGCGAAAATGACCAAGGGTATCGCCAGCTGGGGTTGGTCCACCGTTCCGCAACGGCACATGCAGGAAAAGGTCTTTACCTATACTCAAGCCAAGGTCATCGGTGGCGGATCCGCGATCAACGCGCAGATATACACGCGCGGCGCGGCGCAGGATTACGACGATTGGCGGCAGATGGGTTGCGATGGCTGGGGTTATGACGACGTCCTGCCCTTTTTTCGCAAGTCAGAAGACAATGACACCTACGACAATGCCTATCACGGTCGCGGCGGGCCGCTGGGCGTCAGCCAGCCTTCCGCACCATTGCCGATTTGCGATGCCTTTATCGAAGCGGCTGGCCAACTGGGCATCCCGCGCATGGGCGACTACAATGGCGAAAAACAGGATGGTGCGGGATATTATCAACTGACGCAGCGCAATGCCCGCCGATCATCGGCCGCCATGGCTTTTCTGGCACCGGCACGGGGACGCGCGAACCTGACGGTGCGGATGGGCGTGCAGGTGCGGCGAATCCTTGTGGCTTCGGGTCGCGCGATCGGGGTTGAATTGGTCGATGGCACCCGCATCGATGCATCACGCGAGGTTATCTTGTCGTCTGGCGCCATCGGGTCGCCACGCCTACTGCAACTGTCAGGCATCGGACCCGCAGACGAGCTCAGTTCCCTTGGAATAGACCCGGTGTTCGACCAACCCAATGTCGGCGCCAACCTTCAGGATCACCTTGACCTCTATGCGATTTGTGAAGTCACCGGCCCGCACACCTATGACCGATTTGCCAAACCGTATCTGGCGGCATGGGCCGGATTGAAATACCTGGCAACACGCAAAGGGCCGGTTGCCTCCAGCCTATTTGAAACGGGCGGCTTCTGGTATGCCAACCCGGGCGCGCGTTCACCCGACATTCAGATGCACCTTGGTCTTGGCACCGGGATCGAGGCCGGTGTCGTTGCCATGCCCAATGGCGGCGTGACGCTAAACTCATGCTTCCTGCGCCCCCGGTCCCGGGGGTCGGTTCGATTGAAGTCGTCTGATCCCGCAGCTATGCCCTTGATAGACCCGAATTACCTGTCAGACCCTTATGATCGCGACATGTCGATCCGCGGCTTGAAACTGGTTCAACAGATCCTCGCGCAAGACGCACTCAAGCCTTATGTTTTGGCCGAACGCCTGCCGGGGCCTGACGTGCAGACGGACGAGGACTACTTCAACTTCATCTGCACCCACTCCAAGACAACGCACCATTGCGCAGGCACCTGTCGCATGGGGTCCGATGACGAGGCCGTCGTTGACCCACGCTTGCGTTTCAAAGGCATTGATGGCCTGCGTGTGGTGGATAATTCCATCATGCCGACCATCAATTCGTCCAACACAAATGCCCCCGCTATCATGATCGGTGAAAAAGCCGCCGATATGATCAAGCACGACAATGGCATGGCGACATAACCGATCAAAGCGAACGGCTTTGACCATGCACCTGTGCGGATTGCATTCCTTTTGCGGGCCTGCGCATAGCGCGGGCAGGTGGCGGAAGGGCTGCAGACTTTGAATATCCTGTTCATCATGTATGACCAGCTTCGGTTCGACCATTTGTCCTGCGCCGGGCATCCGCACCTGCAAGCGCCAAACTTCGACCGCGTCGCGGAACTGGGTGTGCGTTTTACCAATGCCCACGTGCAATCGCCTGTGTGCGGCGCCAGCCGCATGTCTTTTTATACTGACCGCTATGCCTCCGGCCACGGCGCGCAATGGAACGGACTTCCCTTGCGGGTCGGCGAACAGACGCTGGGTGATCATCTGCGCAAGGTCGGGATGGATTGCTGGCTGATCGGCAAGACCCATGTGAGGGCCGATGCCGAAGGCATGCCGCGGCTCGGGCTCAGCCCCGACGACACCATCGGCGCGCGGCAGGCCGAATGCGGTTTCGATACCTGGGTGCGCGACGATGGGCTATGGGGACAGGGGCCTTACGGATTCTACGACGAAGGGCGATCCCCCTAAAACGAGTACCTGAAATCCAAGGGATACGCGTCCGAAAACCCTTGGGCCGATTCCGCCAAAGCCGGGACAACCAAAACTCACCAAAGACTCAGACTGCCTAAGCAACATGTGCCGGCACGCTGCAGACGGATATCGCATGTTCTTAGGCAAGTGAGTCTGTAACATTTCTACAGAAAAGTATTTCACAACGGGCGACTGTTCGGCGCAAATCAGCAAATCGAAGGTCGATGTCTCACGATGGTGTGATGTGCAGATCTGAGTTCGGCCTCGGGTGCGTATCCCTTTCACATGCAAACGAGCGTGGACAATCAAAAAGGGAAGGCATTCACATGACATCTATCCGCAAAATCGCCGGAGTCGCGGCAACTGCATTCACACTTGGTACTGCCGCGAGCGCGGCAGATATCGTCGAAATCGCATCGGGCGACGAGCGTTTCTCGACACTTGTGGCCGCGGTCAGCGCTGCTGGCTTGGTTGAGACGCTTCAGGGCCCTGGTCCGTTCACTGTCTATGCACCCGTGAACGACGCATTTGCCGCGTTGCCTGAAGGTACGGTTGCAACGCTGCTGGAGCCAGAGAACAAAGGCCAGCTGACCAATATCCTACTTTACCATGTCGATGACCGCAAATTGACCGCCGAGATGATCCCGAACGGCTCGAACTACTTCAAGCCGGTCTTGGCCTCGGAGCGGTTGTGCATCACCAAAGGCGCGTCAGGCGTGTCGATCGGTGATGGCACCGGCGAAAGCGCCAACGTGATTGTCGCAAATATCGAGGCCGACAATGGTGTGATTCACGTGATCGACAAGGTTCTGCTGCCCGGCACTCGCCCGGCCTGCCACTGAAGAAAGCCCGGTTAGGGAATAAAGGCCCCGGCGACGCCGGGGTCTCCATTGCTTCCGATTTCGGGCTCACCACTGCCATTGGACCGGTATCCTGGCGCGGTTGGGATGGGCTCAGC
>JBNKYL010000174.1:0-9120 GCA_050300875.1 Paracoccaceae bacterium | reverse complement strand
GCGTGGTGGGGGTAACGCTGTCGAGAGAACAGCACGCCATTGCCACCGAAAGGGTCAGGCGCGCGGGGCTGGCGGACCGGGTGGATATCCGCCTGCAGGATTACCGCCATGTCGATGAAACCTTCGACCGGATCGTGTCGGTGGGCATGTTCGAACACGTGGGCGTACCGCATTACGACGAGTTTTTCGCCCATGTGCATGACCGGCTGGCACCGGCTGGGATCGCGCTGATCCACACGATCGGGCGGTCCGGACCGCCCAGCGTGACCAATCCATGGATCACCAGATACATCTTCCCGGGCGGCTATTGCCCGTCCATGTCGGAAACCACGGCGGCGGTGGAACGGCAGGATATGTTCATCACGGATGTCGAGGTCTGGCGCTTGCACTATGCCGAAACGCTGAAGCATTGGCACGACCGGTTCATGGCCAATATCGACGCGGCCCGCGCGCTATATGATGACCGGTTCTGCCGGATGTGGCGGTTTTATCTGGTGTCCAGCGAATTGACCTTTCGCTTCGGCGGGCAGGTCGTGTTCCAGTTTCAGATCGCCCATGACCAGCAGGCTGTGCCATTGACGCGGGAATACCTCTACCCGGCCGAAGGATCAGAACACCTACGTCACGCCGCCGAATGATCAGGCAGGCTGCGCGACCCGCAGGTCATCGGTGGTGGGTGCCCGTTGCTTGAGCCAAGCCCAGGCACCCAACACCACGGCCATGGAGGAATGGCCACCCAGGGCGTAGCGATAACCAGTGCAGATCGACAGGAAGACGATGATGAACAGGTAGCCGAAGCCAACCGGCGTCCGACACTTCGAACGTTCCCAAACTGAGATCGCAAACAGTGTCGCAATTGATACGTGTACGCTTGGGAATGCTTGCCTTGATGATCGTGAAACCGGTCTGAAACAGGGTTCCAGCGACCAATCCCATGATCAGCAGTTTCAGTGCGGCCCGACCCATAGCTTTCGCGTGACAAGGGCGGCGCCAGCCCCGATGACACCCATTGCAAAAAGGATATGCAGGAAATTCGGAAGCGTCCGTTTCACCGAGATGATCAGTGTAATGATCGGTTCCTTGATTTCCGGTTGCAGCGGGGACGCCACGAGAATCGCGAGTTCCAAATAGAGAATCGAGAAAATCAAAAACCATATCATGACCTTGACGCCGCTGTGAGGATGCGTGTCGTTCATGTTTGTTGCCGGCCCTTCGACCCATGCTTTCGAAGAAAATGGAAACAAAATGCGTTCGAAAACGAGTTCTATCAGCCAAATCTTGTGACCCTCGACCTTTGAGCGCTTGCACCTCGCTGACCCATGCGTATAACCCCCAACAATTTGCGCCGCCGGGGGATACGTGATGCCGAAAAGAACCGATATTCAATCCATCATGATCATCGGCGCCGGTCCCATCATCATCGGGCAGGCTTGCGAATTCGACTACTCCGGCGCCCAGGCCTGCAAGGCACTGCGCGAAGAAGGCTACCGGGTCATTTTGGTCAATTCGAACCCCGCTACCATCATGACCGATCCGGGGCTGGCCGACGCCACCTATATTGAACCGATCACGCCTGAGGCGGTTGCCAAGATCATCGAAAAGGAACGCCCTGACGCGCTTCTGCCGACCATGGGCGGGCAGACCGGGCTGAACACCTCGCTGGCGCTGGAAGAAATGGGCGTGCTGGAAAAGTTCGGCGTCGAAATGATCGGCGCCAAGCGCGAAGCCATCGAAATGGCAGAAGACCGGAAACTGTTCCGCGAGGCGATGGACCGGATCGGGCTGGAAAACCCCAAGGCCACAATCGTCACCGCGCCCAAGGATGCTGCCGGGCATTTCGACTTAGAAGAGGGTGTGCAGATCGCGCTGCGTGAACTCGATGAGATCGGGCTGCCGGCAATCATCCGCCCGGCTTTTACGCTTGGCGGCACGGGCGGCGGGGTGGCCTATAATCGCGACGACTACATCCATTACTGCCGTACCGGCATGGACGCCTCGCCCGTCGGGCAGATCCTCGTCGACGAATCCCTGCTCGGCTGGAAAGAGTACGAGATGGAAGTCGTCCGCGACAAGGCCGACAACGCCATCATCGTCTGTTCCATCGAGAACGTCGACCCGATGGGCGTGCATACGGGCGACTCGATCACCGTTGCCCCGGCCCTGACGCTGACCGACAAGGAATACCAGATGATGCGGTCGGCCTCGATCGCAGTGCTGCGTGAAATTGGCGTCGAAACTGGCGGGTCGAACGTACAATGGGCCGTCAATCCCGAAGACGGGCGCATGGTGGTCATAGAAATGAACCCGCGTGTTTCGCGGTCTTCGGCGCTGGCGTCGAAAGCCACGGGGTTCCCGATTGCCAAGATTGCCGCGAAACTTGCTGTTGGCTTCACGCTGGACGAACTGGACAACGACATCACCGGCGTGACGCCCGCGAGTTTCGAACCATCCATCGACTATGTCGTCACCAAGATCCCGCGATTTGCCTTCGAAAAATTCCCCGGGTCTGAACCACATCTGACCACGGCGATGAAATCGGTAGGTGAAGCCATGGCCATTGGCCGCACGATCCACGAATCCCTGCAAAAGGCGCTGGCCAGCCTGGAAACCGGTCTGACTGGGTTTGATGACATCGCCATTGACGGGGCGCCGGACAAGGCGGCCATCATCGCGGCCCTGTCCAAACAGACCCCCGACCGTCTGCGCGTCATCGCCCAGGCGATGCGCCACGGTCTGACAAATGACGAAATTCACGCCGTCACCATGTTCGACCCCTGGTTCCTTGCCCGCATCCGCGAAATCGTCGAGGCCGAAGAAGACCTTAAAAAGAACGGCCTGCCCGTAACCGAGCAAGGACTGCGCGCCGTGAAAATGCTGGGCTTCACCGATGCCCGACTTGCTGCCCTGACCGGCCGCGACGAAGACAACATCCGCCGCGCCCGCCACAACCTTGGCGTCACCGCCGTGTTCAAACGCATCGACACCTGCGCCGCCGAATTCGAAGCGCAGACGCCGTATATGTATTCAACCTACGAAGTCCCGATGATGGGCGAGGTCGAATGCGAGGCGCGCCCGTCCGACCGCAAGAAAGTCGTCATCCTAGGCGGCGGCCCCAACCGGATCGGGCAAGGCATCGAGTTCGACTATTGCTGCTGCCACGCCTGTTTCGCCCTGACCGAGCAGGGTTATGAAACCATCATGGTCAACTGCAACCCCGAAACCGTGTCGACTGACTACGACACTTCGGACCGGCTGTATTTCGAACCGCTGACCTTCGAACACGTCATGGAAATCCTTCGGGTCGAGCAGGAACG
Source organism: Paracoccaceae bacterium (assembly GCA_050300875.1). Classification (GTDB taxonomy): domain Bacteria; phylum Pseudomonadota; class Alphaproteobacteria; order Rhodobacterales; family Rhodobacteraceae; genus CBDCFL01. The sequence continues at coordinate 5,806 of JBNKYL010000174.1, read as the reverse complement.
CGGGACGCTGCATGGCGTAATCGTACAATTTGGCGGGCAGACCCCGCTGAAACTTGCCAATGCCTTGCACGATGCGAACATACCGATCCTCGGGACCACGCCGGATGCAATCGATCTGGCCGAGGACCGTGAACGTTTCCAGAAACTGGTCAACGACCTGGGTCTGAAACAGCCGCGCAACGGCATCGCGTCGACCGATGCGCAGGCGCTGGCGATCGCCGAAGATATCGGCTTCCCGCTGGTCATCCGTCCTTCCTACGTTCTGGGCGGACGGGCGATGGAAATCGTCCGCGACATGGGACAGCTCGAACGCTATATCCGCGACGCCGTGGTCGTGTCGGGCGACAGCCCGGTGCTGCTGGACAGCTACCTTTCCGGCGCCATCGAGTGCGATGTCGATGCGCTTTGTGACGGTAGACAAGTCCACGTCGCTGGCATCATGCAGCACATCGAAGAGGCCGGCGTGCATTCCGGCGACAGCGCTTGTTCGCTGCCGCCGCATAGCCTGCCCGCCGATATCATCGCCGAATTGGAACGCCAGACCGAAGCATTGGCCAAGGCGCTGCGAGTCGTTGGCCTGATGAATGTCCAGTTCGCTGTGAAGGATGGCGAGATTTACCTGATCGAGGTCAACCCGCGCGCCAGCCGAACGGTTCCCTTCGTGGCCAAAGCCACGGATTCGGCCATCGCGTCCATCGCGGCCCGGCTTATGGCGGGCGAAAAATTGACTGCCTTCCCCAAGGCCGCCCCGCACACGCCTGTCGATGATGCCACCGACATACCTATGGGCGACCCGCATGCGCTGGCCGACTACCGCACGCCTTGGTTCTCGGTGAAGGAAGCCGTCATGCCCTTCAACCGCTTCCCCGGCGTCGACACGATCCTGGGGCCAGAAATGCGGTCAACCGGTGAAGTCATGGGCTGGGACCGCACCTTCCCCCGCGCATTTCTAAAGGCGCAGATGGGCGCTGGCACGCATCTGCCGACCTCTGGCACGGTGTTCCTGTCAATCAAAGAGGCCGACAAGACGCCCGAACTGGTCGAAGCCGCCCGCATCCTGTCTGATCTGGGCTTTGCACTCTTGGCCACCAGCGGCACGGCCGCCTTTCTGACCGAAAACGGTCTGACCGCCGAAGTGGTGAAAAAACAATACGAAGGCCGCCCGAACATCATCGACCGCATGAAGGATGGCGGCGTCGATCTTGTGATGAACACCACCGAAGGCGCGCAGGCCGTCGAAGATTCACGCGCCATGCGCGCCGTGACATTGGCCGACAAGATCCCCTATTTCACCACGCTCGCCGGGTCACACGCTGCAGCACTGGCGATGAAGGCGGCCAAGGAAGGCGAATTGAGCGTGCGCAGTTTGCAGGCCTGATACCGCTCAGGCCGCGACGGCTGCGGTTTCGGCGGTACGCGCGACGGGTCTTGCCGTGCTGCGGGCCTGAAGTCTTGGTGCATCGGGAAGGATGAGCGCCAGTTCGGCACCCACGGCGGTCATCGCCATGTCACCGGAATGCAGGCTTTCGGACGGCACGCCGTTTGCAGTGACAATTTCGTGCCGGTCGAACAACAGGTGGTAATAGGCCACGGATACGGCATCTTCGCTAATCGTCACATCGCGTCCGTTTACCATGCCGATGGCCGGCACCAGAACTTCGGGTTCGCCAAAGTTCAGTTCGGCCCGCCAGCCGGTGACCAACATCCGGTGCTGCGGCGACACCATAAGGTCACGATAGGGTAGATCGCGCCCCAATGATCCCGCCGCGAAGTGCACCGGCCTGAGGTTGGGGTGCCGGGCCAGGTCCAGACTGTCGAACCGCTTCAAGCCGATCCAGCGCAGCGGCTGTAGCCCATTGTCGCGCGTCAGGACCAAGTCGCCGGGTTTCAGGGCTTCGACCGGGGTCGGGCCAAGATCGGTTTCAATCACCGTGCCTTCGCAGAAACAGACGATGATTGGCGCTGGCGTCGACGTAAAATCCTTTTCGCCCGGATCCTTGGCATGCACGGCCCCGTTGAAGGTCACGCCACCAAAGCCGATGTAGTCGAACTGAAACTGGTCGGCATGCTGCGGATCGACATACTGGTTGAACGCGCTGGTCAGGATGACCTGATCGCTGGGATCGTAGTCGATGACGTCAATATCCAGCCCGTACGAAGAGAATGTCGACAGGTCCACGATAACCGTGTCGGATTCGTTGTCGCCGATGAACCGGATCTTGAGGTTCTGGATGTTCACGCCGGGTTGGGCCACGATCGTGGTCGTGCCGCCACCGGCAATGTTGATTTGAACAATATCGCCATTGCTGACGACAACGGTGGAATTGTCCACCGTGACGTTTATGATCGCCATCTTCCTGCCTCTGGCCCGATTGTCTTGGTGCTCGGGGCTCTTTCAGGCAGTTATCCACAGGCGCACGGGCGCGATCCAGAGCGCGGACCACCGAAAAGGTTAATTTTCGGTTAAATGTGGCAAAAATGTGCGAACAATGTCAGGGCGCCGCAACGCTGAAGGTCAATGATGCCCAATCCGATTGCCATGCGGGATCGACATCCGGGTTGACGACATCAAGCGGGGTCATGAACACCGCATCGGCAAGGTATTCATGGCCGGGCTGCACGTCGAAGGCAGCGCGACCGTCGCCATCAGTGTGAAGAATATGCGTCATGACCGTCCCGGAAGGCGCACGTTCGAACAATTCAACCTGCTGCATGGCCTGCGGCTCGCCGCCGAACTTGACCAATACACGCATCTGCCCGTCAAATTCGGGCAGATAGGGGTTGGTTTCGGCAATTATCTCGGCCAGCAACCCGGTTTCACGGTCTTGTCCCTTTCCTTGGCCCACCGCGATCAGAGACTTGGCGTAACGCCGGTAGGTTTCGTAAAATCCGCGCGCTGGCTGGCCCCGCGCCTCATGCGCTTCCAACACGCCGGTCAGGTCCTTATGCGTCACGAAGTTGCGGAAGGTTTCGGCCTCGTCATAGTAGAGCCGGAAATTGGTCGTTTCGTGCACGATGACCCACAGCCCATCCTCGGGCGGCACTTGCGACAGGGCCGGACGATCCCCAACCCGCGATTTCACCGGCTGAACCACGCCCCCCTGCACCATGTCGAAGCGTGAAAAATGCGCCGGAATATAGGCCTGTTCGGCACCGACAAACCCCTGCCCGACGCGCAATCGCGCCTCAACCGGGTCGCCTTCTTCGACCTGATATGCTTCCGGTGCGATCCAGAATTCATGGGCGTTTGCATTTCCCGCCAAGGCCAGCGAAAACATAACCCAAAGCCGGAGCCACCCCATGACGCGCCCTTTCGTGACCATTGCAGGCTACAAGAAAGTCCGCGCCGCCGTGCTGTCAAGCCTGCTGGCCTGGCTGGTTTGGGCGGGCACGGCCACGGGCCATGAACTTCGTCCGGCGATCGCCGACATCCTGATCGAGGAAACAACGGTAGATCTTGAAATTGACATGGTGATCGAACCGATGCTGGGCGGGCTTGACCTGTCGGCGATCAGCGACACCAACGAAAGTCAATTGGCAGACGAACATGATGCACTGCGTGCGCTGGAACCGGACGCGCTGGCGGATCGGTTTCGCGAAGCCTGGCCCGAGATTTCCAAGGGATTCACTGTGATGGCGGGCGGCACGCCGGTGGCGATGACCCTTGAATCGATCACGCCCGGCCCGTTGGGCAACCCTGACCTGCCCCGCGATTCACGTCTGCATCTGACGGCTGATCTGCCGCCGGACGCCACACCCGTTACCTTCGGCTGGCGGGCCGAATACGGCGCGCTGGTGCTGCGGCAAGTCAGCGATGACCCCGATACGGCCTATACGGCCTTTTTGACGCCGGGACAGGTCAGCGATCCGATCCCACGGACGGGAAATGCCGTTCGATCCTGGGGTGCGGAGTTTCTGGAATATGTCCGGCTGGGTTATCTGCACATCATCCCGCTGGGTCTTGATCACATCCTTTTCGTTCTGGGCCTGTTTTTCTTTTCCACCCATTTCCGTCCGCTTCTGTGGCAAGTCACTGCCTTTACGCTTGCGCATACGACAACTCTGGCGTTGGCGACGCTGGACCTTGTCAGCATCCCGTCGAGTATCGTCGAACCCCTGATTGCAGCTTCGATAGCCTTTGTGGCGATCGAAAACCTGTTCGCCCATGGCGTAAGCCGCTGGCGCACCACGATCGTGTTCGGGTTCGGGCTGCTTCACGGGCTGGGCTTCGCGTCTGTGCTGGGCGAGGTCGGTCTGTCGCCAGGGCGGTTGATCAGTGACTTGCTGGGGTTCAATATCGGCGTCGAGATCGCGCAATTGACAGTGATTGCTGCGGCCTACGTCACACTGGCCTACCCATTTGCCGCGCGCCCCTGGTATGACCGCATCATTGCGCGTCCGGCATCTGTGGCCATCGCCATTGTCGGGCTTTGGTGGTTTGTGACGCGGGTGTTCGGCTGAACGTCAGTGCACTTCGTCTTCGAGATGCAGTTTCATTGACAACAGCACCTCCTGAATGGCCGTGGTTTCGCGCAACAAACGCTTGGCTTCGTTCAATGTGATGACGCCGTCCTCGATGGATTGATTGTACTCGGCCATCAACATCGCAAATCGTTGAGACAGCGCAACGACATCCGCATTCACGCCGCCTTGCTTTTCGTTTCGACCGCCACTTTCATAGGACAGGGTGATGCCGCGCAATTCCGCCAGCGCCCCGGTAATGTGCGGATATCCGGCCGCCTGTTCCAGCAAAGCAACTGAATCGATGGGCATGAAACGGTCATTGTGTTCATCTGCATCCGAATAATAGCGCCCCAATGTAGCCTTGGATTTCCCGGTAATCTCGCAGGATTTCTCCAGTCCGATATCCTTCACCAAGGCTTCAGTGTGCCGCTTCAAATAACTCGCAAATCCGCCCATCACATCCCCAAAAGTTACTCCCCCGGTTAACGGGGGGAAATCGCCAACCTCTTTCCCATTAATCCATATTTGCACCAATGTCATACAAGAATTACCCCGCATCACAGTGAGGGGTGCAAGTGGCCGGGTCTGCCCCGGTCCGGTTGGGGGCCCCCGTTTTCGGGTGGTTGGCTAAGGGGGAAACCTTCGAGGCAGCACGGTTGGCCGGTCGATCCCCGGCTTGCGTCCGCTCCATCCCCAGGACCTTTGGTCCAGGACGCGGAAGGGAAGTCAGGCCGCCCGTGCGCCCCAGCCCTTGTATGATCCGACCCTTGTCAATATCGGCATGGCCGCGCTATCCGCAGAACCGGACAAAAGGGAAACGGCATGGCCAAGCTCTACTTTCACTATTCGACGATGAACGCGGGCAAGACCACGCTATTGCTGCAAGCTTCGCACAATTATCGCGAACGTGGGATGCATACCTACCTGCTGACGGCTTCCTTTGACGACCGTGCAGGGGCCGGGCAGATCGGTTCACGCATCGGACTGAAGGCAGATGCCGACACCTTTTCGACCGAGGACGATCTGTTCGACATGTTGGGTCAGGCAAATGCTGCAGGCCCGGTCGATTGTGTCTTTATCGACGAGGCGCAGTTCTTGACCAAAGACCAGGTCTGGCAGCTGGCTCGCGCCGTGGATGATCTGAAATTGCCAATCATGTGCTATGGTTTGCGGGTCGATTTCCGGGGCGAGCTGTTCCCCGGTTCCGCTGCGCTGCTGGCGCTAGCCGATGAAATGCGCGAGGTGCGCACGATCTGTCATTGCGGGAAGAAGGCGACGATGGTCATTCGGCAAGACACGGATGGCAATCCGTTGATCGACGGCGATCAGGTCCAGATCGGCG
>JBNKYL010000173.1:0-20435 GCA_050300875.1 Paracoccaceae bacterium | reverse complement strand
TGACCCCGAGTTGCCGGATTTTGTCGCCATCGGCGCGCCATCGGTCCGCGTTCAGGCGCTTGCTGTCGACCGCGTGGACGCGACGACCGTGTCGTTCAGGACCTATGCCGCGGTCGAAGATACGCCCGGTCTGCATGTCCTGCTGCCGGCTGACGCATTCGCTTCGCGCGCCCCGGCCTTGCCGAAATTCCTGGTGGTGCGGGAAGACAGCATCGAAGAGAAGCGCGAGGCTCTTCAGCGCTTTACCAACGCGATCATGGATGCTTCTCGCGAATTCGCCGCCAATCCCGAAAGCTGGATCGAGGCAGCGGTGGAACGTCGCCCCGACCTCGACCGTGACAGCATCGAACGGACAGCCGGGCTTAACAGCACCATGTGGTGCGTCAATGGCTGCCTGAAGCCCGACACGTTGAAGGCGTCAATGGATTTCGCCTATTCCAACCCTGACTTCAGCGACGTGCCGGTAATCGGTTTCGATGACGTCGTGGATTTCAGCTTTACCGACGCGGCGCTGGAAAAGATGGGCGTGGCCGAAACGGCAGGCCTCGACAGTCGGAACTGAGCTCCTTGGCGCCAAAGCTGAGTTCCCGTGCAGATTGGAATGGCTCTAAGAATTGGTGCAAAGTGCCATTGAGACAGCCTATCAAGGTGGCCGGCATAGTGACACCGCATTGCTTAACTCCACCGGCCACTGCTTGTCCTTCCTTCCTGAAGGAGAGAGCCGAGGCGACGACGGACACGGGAGCCTTGTAGGGCCTAAACGCACAGCTTAGGACAACCTTTTCGGCAAAGCCTGACTGCAAAAGTTTGCGTTCTGACCCAGCCCCATTTCCAAGGCAAAACCGAGGGCGGTCTTTCGCGCCGTATCCGCAAATATCATCGGGGGCCGGCCAATTAGAACGCGCTTGGTTTGACCGCCACGTCCTTCTGGGAATACCATGTTTTGGCGGTCTTGCCCATGAAGAGGGCCAGTCCCTTGATCTCACTGTCCCAGTGCTTGGTCGTACCCATGTTGGACTGGGGCAGTTTTCGGGCAAATGTTTCTGTCAATTTGGGCATGGCGATCTGTCGGAATTCTGCAGGTAACGGCGCGATACTGCATGATACTGGGTGCAACCACATGAAGTAACTTATTGAGTGAAATGAAAGGGATAGCAACTAGGCGATAGTAGGCGAAGCTCAAGTTATGTATTTGGAAGGCTGAGGTAATAGCCAGTATACGACGCCCGCTCAGCCTTTTGGTGCTTGGTCCAAGCGAGAAATGGGGTCAAGCGACATGTCCAATGCAGACTGTTCCATCGAAGGGCTCAACACCTTCGGGTGCCGGTTGGGGGAAAGCAGACATTTGCTGTGGTCGCGAACTGGCGAGTCTGTGGTTGATCAACGGATGTTGGCAACCGGAGACCAAGTTTCTTGATAGCTATGTTGCTGGACAACGTGAAATCAAATCCAAGGCACGACACACGCATGGCTTGGTCCGGGCCCAATCTGACCTACAAATTTGCTTCTGATTCCAAGGCGGGTCCTGCAATGGACGTTTGTCATGTAACTGAACAAGGTATTCGACGTGCCTGCTTCGGCATATTCCGTGTTTCACGTTGACTCACCTTCCATATTCATTCATGAGCGGAGTGCGGTTGGAAAGCTTCGTTGTCGCCATGCTGCCGACAGAGTGCTCCGCAAAAGATCAACACCAGTAGCATCCGCCCCGCGCTGTTCAGCGTGGCTTCTGGAGTATGACTTTGCTTGTCCCGCAATATGCCGGAAAAATAAATGTTGATCCGCCAGGAAGCCCTGGTCTCGCAGGGCAAATCGCTTGGCTGATTGCACTTGTAATTGCGGCAATGCTGGCTTCGGGCGTGTCGTCGGCCGCGCTGGGTCAGACAATGTCCGGGCAAATCCCGCAGAACGCCCAGCAAGCCCAGAACGTTTACGGTTGGGCTTGTGACGCGGGTTTTCGCAGACAAGGTGAAGCATGCTTGCCTTTCACCGTCCCGGAAAACGCCTACGAGACGGGGCGCGCATCCGGGTCTGGCTGGGCTTGCAGCTATGGGTACAGGGCCGCGGATGACGCCTGCGTCCGCATCGAACTTCCCGGAAATGCCTATCTTGATACCGCCGGCGACAGGTGGCGTTGCGAACGTGGCTATCGCAGGGAAGGCGGAACGTGTGCTGCGGTCAAGATTCCGGAAAATGGCTATCTGGACGTGCGCTATTCAGGGTCGACGATCCAATGTAATTGGGGTTACCGCAAGGTTGGTGACAGCTGCGAAAAAATTGACGTTCCGGCCAATGCGCGACTGACCGACACCTACAGCGCCACGGGCTGGGTGTGCCTTCGAGGATTTCGCAGGGATGGCGTGGCGTGTGTGGCAATCGCGGTTCCAGAAAATGCATATCTTTCGGATGATGCCTTTTCGATCGGGTGGGCCTGCGACCGCGGGTTCAGCCAACGCGAGGGTCAGTGCGTTCCGATCGAGGTACCAGCCAATGCCCATCTCGACACGCGCGGCGCGCGTTGGCTTTGCGATGCACCCTATGTGGAAAGGGAAGGCGCATGCATTTTGAACTGAGGTGGACCCGCTGCCGGTTGACCTGGCGACAAGTGTTGGGGGGGCAAGTGTATGAAGTCTGACGATTTTAATGGGGACCTGGGGCGCAAACTGAAGTCTGAGCGCGCGCACTTGAAACCACAGGGAAGGACGTTTCGGCTTGTGGCGATCGCGGTGATCGCGGCAGCTGTCATAGCGGGGATCTACGCATGGTAATCGGAACCAAAAAAGAATTGGCGCGCAAGAAGGCACAGGCGGATCGGCAAGCACCGATCGTGAGCATGGAATTCGACCGGTATTTGATCAAAGCCGGATGGCTAAATGGGCGCTTCATGGCGCGGGCCTTTCCCGGACAGGGATCCCGAACACAGGGCCTGATTGCAGAAGCAACGGGAAACACCGAAGAAGAGGCGATCAGCCATTTGAAAGAGAAGATCGAGGAACGGAATGCCAGCCGCAGGACGGCAAGGCGGTGGGATGGCGCTGCCAATGCAGGTATTCCGCGAGCTTCGGAATTTGTCGAGGCGCTGGGGCATGTAAAAGTGACAGATGCGCAGGCAATCATGCTGCGTACCTTGGCTGCGCAAGGTGACATCGGCATGACCAGGCAGGCATTGGCAAGAGCCGGAGGATACAAATCGGCAGATACCGCGACGCGGAATCTACGGGTTCTGGCGGTGCTGATCGCGGACTATTTGTCCGCGACATCGAACGACACCAAAAGTGGCGACAGCGAGCCGCGCAACGAAACCATGCTGGTGAATGTCGGACTGGAGTTTGACGACGCGACACAGTGTATTCTGACCATGCATCCCGAATTGCGTGACGCGGTGGCCAAATTGTCCTGACGCCGGCAAAGATTAGGTTGTCAGTGGGCCTTTCCCCGTGATGCGGCATATTCCACATGCGCGGACGCGGTTTCCGTCGATCTCTCGCCACGCAAAATCGTGCGCTGCGATGTCAACGCTCGCGCGATGAATCCAGAGTGTGACGCACGTTGGTATTCTCTGACACGTAGCAGGTGATAACCGGACCGGTCGGCACGAAAATCAGGGCGACAGACCGGCGAGTTTTGCCCAATCATCCCGCCAGGCCGTCCCTTTTCCCTTGCCCTTTTGTGACAAACCGCCCATCAGGGGGGGCAACCCAACCCTTCGACCCTGTCTCCGTGAAACTGGCCGCAGCTGTTCGATCGCACTGGCGCGCCGAACCGCGGCAATCGTGCACGCGGATATTCAAAGGAGACTACGGAATGTCGAATGGCACCGTGAAATGGTTCAACTCTCAAAAAGGCTTTGGCTTCATCGCACCTGAAGGTGGCGGCAAGGATGTGTTCGTGCACATCTCGGCTCTGGAACGGTCGGGCCTGACCAGCCTCAACGATGATCAGAAGGTGACTTTTGATATCGAAGACGGCCGCGATGGCCGCCAGTCGGCGATCAATATCGCCGTGGCCAACTAGACCACGATTGTCGCTGGCAGGACTGATTCAGATGCGTGTCTTGCCAGCGCGCATTGGCAACTCGCACTTGGTAGCAAGGTTTGCCACGATTGTCGGCCTGGAAACGGATCTGTTTTCCGGCGCGCCATGACATAAGCGGCACGAAGCATTGCATCAATTGTTGGCTGCCGAACCATGCGCCGGCATTGAACGCTGTTCGCGATTCAACGCAGGGCGCGGGGGAGGGAACATTTTCTCCCATCCGTCAAGTTACTTCCAGGTGAATGTAGCCAACAACTTGCTGGCATATACGGCCCCTGAGCAGCCCTAGGGCCAGTCCGCAAAACTTACGTCTTCTACCTCGGCCTGCCCGGACAGGTCCGCTGCCTGTTTGCGAAAGCGGCCGGGTGTCTGGTTGGTCATGGACTTGAAGAAGTGGTTGAACTGGCTTGTCGAGGAAAACCCAAGCATCGCGCTGATCCTTTCGGTCGACATGGATGTGCGGCGCAGCAGCAGTTGCGCTTCGCGCAGCGTCCTTTCGCGCAACAACCTTGCTGGGGGTTTGCCCACCCAGCGGATGCACATATCGTGCAGCCTGTCATAGGACATGCCCAGTTCTTTCGAATAGTGGCGGGCGGTCCATCTTGCCCGGAAGTGGGCTTCCACAAGGCTGCGGAAACGGGCAATGTCGCGTGTCGCGCCGCGGCTGGTTTCGGGCGGGGCTGGATCGCGGTCGACGTTTCTGCGGAAAAGGATCAGCATCAGACGCAGATAGGCCGCGATGGAAATGTCACTGCCAAACGCGGGTGTGGTCGCCTCCTGCACGATCCGTTCGAACAGGTCTTCGAACTGCGCGGCCACGGCATCGTTTCGCCCAAAGGAACCGAAAAGATCCTGCGAACTGAACAGCCGAAGTTCCGCGGCTTCAGCACTGCCGCCGATCGCGTCATCCAGAACGGACTGGTTCAAAAACAGGTAATAGCCTGAACTGCCCGCACTGACGCGCAGGCGCGTGTCTTCGTCCAACGGGCCCCAACGCAAGGCCGGGCCGGTCATGTCGTAATCCGTTCCGCGCGACTGCGCGACGGCATGGCCGCTGTCCAGAAAGAACACAAACCATTGATGGTCGGCAACGGCGGACCGGGTGCCGATGACACGTTCCCGCAAGGCGCTGATGATGCGCCCGGCGCTTACATGGACAAGCTGCGAACTGATCAAATGGCCCCCAAAACACCGCTTCTGCCATGTTTTAGCAAGTATTGCCCACGTTTCAGCATTTTATTTCACCGATTCGCCCGACATTCTTCAAGAAGGTCGACGACAACGATCCGTTGACCATTGGGAGGATCATGTACGAAGCCAGGCTTCACATCCGCAACGCGGGCGTCGACGCGCGCGATGGCGCGTTTTTTGAACGCGTGTCGCCGGTCAACGGGGAACCTGTCACGCGCGCGGCGGCCGGTGGTCCCAAGGATGCACATGATGCGGCCAACGCCGCGGCGGCGGCCTTTCCCATCTGGCGCGCCATGCCCAATTCCGAAAAGCGGGTTATCCTGGCGCGGGCGCGCGACCTAATCGTCGCCCATATCGAAGAATTTGTCGAAATCGCGTCGCGTGAACTGGGGTCGACCGCCGATTGGATCCGCTTCAACGCGGCCATCGCAGCGAGCGTGTTTGACGAAGCGATGAAGATCCCGGACATGGTTTCCGATTACGAAGAATGTTCGGAAAAGGACGGCATCAAGTCGACGCTGGTGCGCGAACCCGTTGGCGTCGTTTTGGCCATTGCGCCGTGGAATGCACCGGTGACGCTGGCAATCCGGGCCATCATCTGGCCTTTGGCCTGTGGCAATACGGTGGTGTTCAAGGGCAGCGAACTTTGCCCGATGCTGCATTCGCGTATCGTTGACGTCATCAACGAAGCCGGACTTCCCCAAGGTGCGGTGACATCGGTCCTGCACGCACCGGAACTTGCCGAAACCGTTGTTACGTCTCTGGTCGAACATCCGGCGGTCCGGCGGATCAACTTCACCGGCTCGACACGCGTGGGTCGCCGGGTCGCAGAAATCTCGGCACGCAACTTGAAACCCTGCCTTCTGGAATTGTCGGGTAAGGCCCCGCTGATCGTGCTGGCCGATGCAGACATTCCCGCTGCCGCGCGCGCGGCAGCCTTCGGGGCGTTTTTCAATCAGGGGCAGATTTGCATGGCGACCGAACGCGTAATCGTCGTGGATGACGTGGCCGACGAATTCGTGGCCTGTGTCGCTGCTGAATGCGCCGAGCTGATGACCCGCAAGAACCGCGACAAGGTCGGCGACCTTATCAGCGCAGATGCCGCCCAGCGGGTGAAACGGCTGATCGACGAAGCCTTGCAGCGCGGTGCCACGCTGATTGCCGGGGGCGAAGTATCCGGCGCCCATGTTGTGCCCACGCTTCTGGACCGAGTGACGCCGGAAATGCAGATCTATGGCGAAGAAAGCTTTGGCCCCGTCGCCGCAATCCTGCGTGCCAGCGACGAAGCCGAAGCGATTTCGATCGCCAATGACACGCAATACGGGCTGGTTTCGTCGATCTACACATCCGACACAAGCCGCGCCCGCGAATTGGCCGGTATGCTGGAAACTGGGGTCTGCCGGATCAACGGGCCGACGGTTTATGACGACCCAAGCAAACCCTTCGGCGGCATGAAAGCATCCGGCTATGGCCGCTTTGGCGGCGCATCGGCCATTCATGAATTCACCGAACTGAGGTGGATCACCGTTCAGGAACCTCAGCAAGACTATCTATTCTGGACGTAAATCAAGGCGCAATCGCGCGAAATGGGAGGAAACAGATGAAACGGAGAACTTTCTTCAAGGTCACCACGACGCTTGCCGCGACAATGATGGCCGGGGCGGCCTTTGCGGCTGATCCGATTATCGTGGGCGCGGTCGCACCGAAAACCGGGCCTTTGGCCGGGGGTGCGGCGGTGACGCATTGGCCCAACATCGCCCTGTGGGTCAGCGAAGTGAACGCGCGCGGCGGTCTCAATGTCGGCGGCGAACAGCGCCTGCTGGAAGTCATCGAATATGACGACCAGACCAACCCGGCAGAAACCATCAAGGCCGTGACCCGGCTGGCGACCCAGGACAATGCCGACATCATCCTGGCCCCCTATTCGACGGGTCTGAACCTGGCCGCGGCCCCGATCTTCGATCGCTTCGGCTTCCCGCAGATCACATCGACCGCTGCGACCGACAAGGTCGAGGAACTTTCTGCACAGTTCCCCAACCTGTTCTTCACCCTGGGCAAAAGCGCGGACATCGCACAGGGTATCGTGGATGTTCTGTCGGACCTTCGCGAGGCTGGTGAAATCGGCGACCGTGTGGCCGTCGTGAACGTTGCGGACGCTTTCGGCATCGAGCTGTCATCCACCGGAAAGCCCGCACTTGAGGCCGCTGGCTTCGATATCGTTTATGAGACATCCTATCCGCTCGGCACGCAGGATCTTTCGCCGGTCATGAAATCCGCCAAGGCCGCAGAGCCTGATGCGTTTGTCGCCTGGTCCTATCCGCCCGACACGTTTGCCCTTACGGCGCAGGCCAAGGTCGAAGACCTTGATGTGAAGGTCTTTTATACGGGTGTCGGCACCGCATTCCCTGCTTTTGCGGCGGCCAATGGCGCTGCGGCAGACCACGTCATGGGCATTGGCGGCGTGAATGCCTCGGCTGACGCCTATGTCGACTATGCCACACGGTTGGAGGCCGCCACCGGCAGCCAGCCCGATTACTGGGCCGGTGCGAACATGTACGCCTCGCTGCAGATCCTCGAACAGGCGATCGAAGCAACCGATACGCTCGATATGGCAACCGTGACCCAATACATCAAAGACAACAACTTTGAGACGGTCATCGGCACCGTCGACTTTGACGAGAGCAACAACAACCCGCTCTACTGGACGGTCGGCCAGTGGCAGGACGGCATTTTCAAGGGGATCGCCTCGACCGGGCTGGATGGTGCGGCGACGCCAATGCTGAAATCCGGCTGGGAATAACCACCACTCACGAAAACCGCAGATCCGGCCCCGTGTCGGGTCTGCGACCTACGTCGGAGCGAGCATGGATATCATCATCACAGGCCTGATCCTTGGCGGGACCTACGCGCTGATCGCGCTGGGGCTGAACCTGCAATACGGGGTGTCGCGGATCATGAACCTTGCCAATGGCGAGATGTTGGTGATCGGCGCCTTCACGGCCTTTGCGCTTTACACGGCGGGCCAGGTCAGCCCGCTTCTGACGATCTTCATCGTGGCGCCGGTGGCCTATGTTCTGAACTGGCTGATCTATCGCATCATGCTGCGCCCGCTGGTCAAGCGCGCCAAGAGCCGGGGGATGCTGGAACAGGACGCCATCCTGACCACCTTTGGCCTGTCCTTCGTGATGGTGGGGCTGATGCTCTGGGCCTTTGGCGGGGATTATTTCAGCTATTCCTACCTGTCGCGCCCGGTCGTGATCTTCGGCGACAATTTCGGCCTGAACCGGGTGGTCGCATTCCTTTGCGCCGCCGTCATCTGCGCGGCGCTTTACATCTGGCTGAACGCATCGCGCGCGGGCATGGCGATACGGGCGGTGGCAGTATCGCCGGAAAACGCGCGGCTGGTCGGCATTGATGTGCCGAAAATGTCGGCCCGCGTCTTTGCCCTGGGCGGCGCCGTGACCGCGGTCGGGGGCGCCATCATTTCGACCTTTCTGACGCTGGATGCGTCCACGGGCGTCATCTTTACCATGAAGGCGCTGATCATCGTCATCATGGGCGGGGTCGGCGACGTGCGCGGCACGATCCTGGCCGCGCTGGTCCTGGGTGTCGGGGAAACGCTGGTCGCATCCCTGATCGATCCGGGCCTGACGCTGGCAGCGGCCTATGCTCTGTTCATCCTGATCCTGCTTTTCCGTCCGCAGGGTTTCTTTGGAAGGAACCCCACGTGAAACGGACTGAATGGACCACGTTGACCTGGGGAGCGGTGCTTGTGGCGATTGCCGCACTGTTGCCGCTGGTCGATGACGTCTACCTGACCTCGGTCGGCGTCACGATTGCCATGTTCACCGTGCTCGCCACATCCTGGGCACTGTTTTCTGGTCCCACGCATTACATTTCGCTGGCAACGGCGGCGTTTTTCGGGGTCGGCACTTATGTGACCGGCAGCTTCATCGAAATCCTGCCCTATTGGCTGCTTTTACCGATGGCCGCCGTGATCGGCGGCGTTCTGGCCGCGCTGGTCGGTTTGGCAACCCTGCGCCTTTCAGGGGTCTATTTCGTCATCTTCACGCTGGGTCTTGCGGAAATGATCCGGCAACTTGTGACCTGGTATCAGAACCAGACCGGTCACAAGGGTACCTATGTTCTGACCGATTTCACCGATGCCGACATCTACTGGCAGCTTCTGGCATTGGCGGGTCTTGTCTATCTGGTCGGCTGGGCGATCGGGCGGTCGCGCCTAGGCTTCGCGCTCAGGATCATCGGCGATGACGAAGAGGTCGCGCGCCATGTCGGGATTAACACGGCGCTTTCCAAGGTCGCCCTGTTCATCGTCTCAGGCGCAACCGCCGCCGTTGTCGGTGCGATCATCGCGCCACGCTATGTCTATATCGAACCCTCGACGGCCTTTACCCCGATGCTGTCCTTTCAGGTGGTCATCATGGCCCTGCTCGGCGGCACCGGAAGGCTTTGGGGCCCGCTGGTCGGTGTGATCCCCTTCACCTTCCTGTGGGAAGCGATTTCGCGCTATTTCCCGAACCAGACGACGCTCCTTCTGGGGCTCAGCTTCCTTGTGATCGTCTACCTGCTGCCGGGTGGATTTGTCGGCCTTTACGACCGGGTGAAGACCCGCGCGTCCAGAAAGGCGGCGATGCAATGACGATGGGCGGCACGGTCATCAAACTGGGCGGCGCGACCAAGCAATTCGGCGGGCTGGTCGCGGTCGACAATGTCAGCTTCGAGGTCCGCGAACACGAGGTCATGGGTCTTATCGGGCCCAACGGGTCCGGCAAATCGACCACGCTCAACCTGATCTCGGGCGCTTTGCCCGCGACGGATGGCGAGATCATCCTGAAAGGGCAGGACATCACGGGCCTTCCGGCACGCGACATTGCCCGCAAGGGGGTTGCGCGGACCTTCCAGCTGGTGCGCCTGCTTCCATCCATGAATGTGATGGAAAACGTCATGGCAGGTGCCGTGTTCGGCCACCGCAGGCGCTGGGGCGCGGCGGCGGAACGCCATGCCAAACACGTGCTGGAAACGGTCGGCATGGCGGGCAAGGCCAAGGCCCATGTCAGCCAGTTGACCTATATTGACACCAAGCGCGTCGAACTGGCCCGCGCGCTTGCGGGCGAACCCGAAGTGCTGTTGCTTGACGAATGGCTGGCGGGGCTGAACCCCACCGAACTGGTGGAAGGGATCGACCTGATCCACCGCCTGCGCGACGAAGGCCGCACGATCATCCTAGTCGAACATGTGATGGACGCGATCCGGTCACTTTGCGACGCCTGCGTGGTTATGTCATCGGGCAAGAAAATCGCCGAAGGCACGACAGATCAGGTGCTGTCCGACCCCGAAGTGATCCGTGCCTATCTGGGGGATGACGATGCTTGAGGTGAAAAGGCTATCGGCCGCTTACGGCCAGCATCCGGCGCTAAACAATGCTTCTGTCCGCGTCGGCAAGGGCGAGATCGTGGTCATCCTCGGTGCGAACGGCGCTGGCAAGTCCACATTGCTGAAGGCGATCAGCGGCATTTGCGAAGGCAAGGTGACTGGATCGGTGCGCATGAACGGGCAGGAACTGGTGGGGATGAAACCCGACCGGATCGTCGAGGAAGGTGTCGCACTGGTGCCGGAAGGGCGCGGAATTTTTGGTGACCTGACGGTTGAAGAAAACCTGACACTTGGGGCCTATTCCGATCGCGCGCGAGGGGCCGAGCGTACTAATCTGGACCGCGTCTATGCGTTGTTCCCCAAATTGGAAGAGCGTCGCAAGCAGGTCGCCCGAACCATGTCGGGCGGTGAACAACAGATGGTTGCTATCGGTCGCGCCATGATGTCGAACCCGCAAATCCTGACTTTGGATGAACCGTCGCTTGGCCTGTCGCCGCTTTTGTCGAAGGAGCTTTTCGCCAACCTTATGGCCGTGCGTGAAACCGGCATCGGCATCCTGCTGGTCGAGCAGAACGCCAAGGCGTCGCTTGCCATCGCTGATCGCGGTTACCTTTTGGAGAACACGGAAATAATTCACGAGGATACGGCGGCGAAACTTGCCAAGGACCCGGCAGTCCAGAAGGCGTATCTGGGCGGTGCGGCCGGTGGTGCCGTGCCACGCAAGGGCGGGGCAGTAATGCCTGCGCCGATGCCGATTGCTCCATCTTCCCGGCCAAGCAATGGCCCGTCGCCATCCGAAATCGCGGCGCGGGCCGTTTCGGGCGTATCGCCTGCGCGCGCACCTCAATCCGCACCTGCCGCGCGTATGCCCGAGCCACCGCGGGCACCCGCAGCGCCGGCCGTCCCGCGCTCAGTGCCGCAGCGCCCTTCCGCGCCCAAGCCTGTTGCACAGGGCAAGCCCGCCCCCGGCGGGATCAACACATCCGATCTTGTGGCGCGTGCCTCGCAGGTCTCGTCTCGCCGGGAAACAAGTTCGACGATGGCACCGCGTCCGGGTCCCATGCCCGACCCAGTCAAGCCCACGTATCTGAAATCAGAACTCAAGATGCCGGACCTTTCAGCGCAAGGCGACCGCCTGCGCGAGATCCTGCATGAAATTGAAACCGCTGCCGCCCGCGCGCGCGATCGTTCGCGCTCGGGTTCGAAGTGAAAAGGAAAGGAGAAACCAATGCTGGACCACTCCAATACCGGACCGAATATCAAGGGCATGTATATCGGGGGCCAATGGGTGCCTGCCGCGCGTACCTTTGAGGACCTGAACCCATCGGACAACACGCTCTATGCGCGCATCCCCGACGGTAGTGCCGATGACGTGAAACGCGCGATTGACGCGGCCAAAGCCGCCTTCCCAGCTTGGTCGGGCTTGGCGTTCCACGAACGCGCGCACTACCTGCACAAGATCGCCGATGTCTGGGATCGCCGCAAAGATGAATTCGTCGCTGCTGCGGTCGCCGAGGGTGGCGGCTGGCTGGGCAAGGGCATGTTCGAGGCGGGCTATGTGGCCGAAGTTTTCCGCTCTGCTGCAGCACTCTGCTACCAGAACATCGGCGAGGTTCTGCCGTCTGAACACCACAAGTTCATGATGGCGACCCGCTTCCCGCTGGGCGTAGTCAGCGTCATTTCGCCTTGGAACATGCCGGGCATTCTGACGTCGCGTGGATTTGCGGCGGCGCTGGCGGTGGGCAACACGATCGTCCTAAAACCGTCGGAGGATACGCCCTACGCTGGTGGGCTTTATTTCGCGGAAGTTCTTGAAGGGGCCGGCATTCCGGCAGGCGTTTTCAACGTCGTAACCTGTTCGCGCGAAAGTGTGGGCGCCGTTGGCGACGAGATGATCGAAAATCCAACCGTCAAGGCAGTGTCCTTCACCGGGTCAACCGCAGTCGGGCGGCATATCGCGGCCAAGTGCGGGGCCTATCTGAAGAAGGCCTGCGTGGAACTGGGCGGCAAGGACAGCCTGATCATCATGGAAGATGCCGATCTGGACCACGCGGCGAAGGCCGCCAATTTCGGGTCTTTCATGCACCAGGGTCAGGTTTGCATGTCGACCGAGAAAATACTGGTTCATGAGAACGTCTATGACGAGTTCATGCGCAAGTTTCTGGCCCGTGCCGCGAAGTTGAAAACCGGGCATACCAAGGACAAGGACAACGTGATCGGCCCGCTGGTCAACACCCGTCAGGCGCTGCGCGTCAAGGCGCTGATCGACGATGCGCTGGCCAAGGGCGCGCGCGCCGAACTGGGTGGAAACGCGTGGGACAACTTCGTCGAACCGACCGTGCTGACCAACGTCAACGGCAACATGGACATCTGGCATGACGAAACCTTCGGCCCGGTCGTGATCGTGGTGCCCTTCCGCTCCGACGAAGAAGCCATCGCGCTGAACAACGATACCGAATACGGGCTGACCGCGGCCATCATGACGCGCGACGAACCACGTGCCTTGCGCATGGCGGAGCATCTGGAAACCGGCATCTGCCACGTCAATTGCCAGAACATCAACGACGAACCGCATGTGCCCTTTGGCGGCACCAATGCGTCCGGTGTGGGCCGCTATGGCGGGCGCTGGTCACTGGACGCATTTACCGAATTGCGCTGGATCACCCTGGATCGTGGCGGCCGGCATTTTCCGCCGGTATTCTAAGGAAGGATTAGGACATGTCGACGCTTGGATGGATTATCCTGCTCTTGGTGGTCGTGGCCGTGCTGGTCGTGCTGGCCGCATGGTTTTACGAACGCGCCACGAACGAAGTCAGCCTTGTCAGAACCGGCATCGGCGGGCGCAAGGTCATCATCGACGGCGGCACGCTGGCGCTGCCCTATTTCCACGAAATTAACCGCGTGAACATGCAGACCATCCGCATGGACGTGACCCGGCGCGGTGATCATTCCCTGATCACCAAGGACCGGATGCGGGTGGATGTGGGGGCCGAATTCTACGCCTCGGTCGTGCCCGAACCCGATGCGATCACACGGGCGGCACAAACGCTGGGTCGCCGCACCTTTCAGCCAGACGAATTGAAGTCGCTGATCGACGGGATGATGGTCGACGCCCTGCGCACCGTGGCCGCGCAAATGACGATGGACGAACTGCATGAAAACCGCGCCAAATTCGTCCGTGAAGTGCGCGACATTCTGGGTGACACACTTGGCCGGTACGGGCTGCAACTCGACAGTGTGTCCTTGACCGATTTCGACCAGACGCCTTTCGCTTCGCTCGATGAAACCAACGCCTTCAACGCGGTCGGCATGCGCAAGCTGTCAGAGGTCATCGCCAAATCGAAACGCGAACGCGCCCAGATCGAAGGCGACAGCGAAGTCGAAGTGCGCCGTACCGCGATGGAAGCCAGCCGCCGTAAGCTGGAGATCGACCTTGACGAACGCCGCGCCGAAATTGCGCAGATGCAAGAGGTCGAAACCCTGATGGCCGCCCAACTGGCCGAGGTCGCCCGCCGCAAGGCCGATGCGGAACGCGAAGCGGCCCATGCGCGGATCAAGATGGAACAGGAAATCCAGGCCGCTGACATCGCCCGCGAACAGGCGATCCGCGAAGCCGAGATTGCCCAGGGCAGGGTGCTGCAAATCGCCGAACAGGATCGGCAGATCCAGATCTCCGCCAAGTCGCAGGAAGAAAGCAAGGCCCGCGCTGATGCAGATCTGGCGCGCGCCGACGCCGTGAAAGCCGAAGAAGCGATCCAGACCGCGCGCCAAATGGCCGAGGCAGAACGTCGAAAGGCGGTTGCCCTGCTGGCCGCCCAACAGGATGCCGAAACCGCCGCCACCCGCGCCCGCATTGCGGCCGAAAGCGACAAGGCCACGGCCAAGGACCGCAAGGAAGCCAAACGCGAAGAAGCCGAAGCCTTCAAGCTTTTGAAACTGGCCGAGGTCGAGGCCGACGCAGCCCGGATCAAGGCCGAAAATGCCCGGTCAGACGCGCTGGCCGCGCTGGAAATGGAAAAACTCCGCCTTGAAGCATCGCCGCGGATCATCGAACAGCTGGTCAAGCCGGCCGAAAAGATCGACAGCATCAATATCCACCAGATCAGTGGATTGGGGGCTGCCAGTCGCAGCGCGGATCAGGACGCAAATCAGGTGTCCGCCGTCCCGCAGATCGTCAATTCGATTCTCGACATGGCGGTGTCCCTTCCGGCGATGTCCCAGCTTGGCGAAAGGATCGGAAACAGCATTCCGGCCGGTAAAACAGGTGGCGAAGACCGAAAAAAGTGACCGCATGCGCTCGCTCTTTGTAGATTGTTTCGGGTAGCGCTGGTTGCTCGAAACGTCCATCAGATTCGAGCCATGCATCAAACCAGACTTGGGTGAGTTTCCCCGGGTCTTTTGTGAATTCGTCAGCCGTTGGCACGCTTGTCCGGACGGGTTCCAACATACATGCCTTGCACTGGTATGTTCAGGTGAAGAATTTCCCGGTTCAACCCAAGCAAGATGCGCGGCCATCGGCGGAAACGCCGTGGCAGGCAATTTCATGTGCGGCACTGACCGGCCGAACGAATTGTGGCGGGCCGCTGCAGTAAATCGCACCGAATTGACGGGATTTCACGGATCGCGTGCTTTCACCGATGTGTTCGCCGATGATGTTCAGCGTGCGGCGGACACAGCCATCGGTAGTGCGGTTTCGAACGAAGCCATAGGACCGGACATGGTTGGGGCGTTCAGGCCGTGGCCGGACGCAGTTGTTGGTTGTCCTTTTCCAGTTCTGTCAGGCGCACCTCCTCGGCAATCGCTGCGCCTTTTCCTTGAAGAACTTCAGCCTGCCCAAGCTTCGATACGATCTCTTCGGGCTGCTCCAAGGCGTGAAAGGCAGTCAAGGCGCCGGGCGGCCAATCGACCTGATGCCTCAATACTGCGGACGCAGCCCACATTTCGGGCACTCGTCGGATTTGCAGGATCTAGAGCAGTGCGAATGCGCTCTGGATATCTACGACTGCACCTGTTCCATGAAGCGTTGGCGAATGACGACGGGGTTCATCGAGATGACTGGAACCTGCACATTTCCGCTTTGGCATTTGGACACAATCACGGTCATCCGACCAGCTGCCAGGGCATCGCGCACGGTATCCGCCGTATCCTCGGCCGGACATTCGACGACATTTTCGCAGCCGCATGCCTTTGCCACTGCGGCAAGGCTGGTCTTTTTACCGGCATAGGTCGCCTGATCGCCGGTCGACCCGTAGGACCCGTTGTCGATGATCAACAGAATGAAATTGTCTGCCGGGTTGTTTGCGATTGTCGAAAGCGTGCCAAGGTTGGTCAGAACCGATCCGTCGCCATCGATCGCGATGACCGGTTTGGATTGCGACAGGGCCAGGCCAAGCCCGATTGAGGAACAAAGCCCCATGGTTCCCAGCATGTAGAAATTAGACGCCCGGTCATCCAAGGCGTGCAGTTCCTGACTGGGCGCACCGATGTTGCACACGACCAAGTGGTCCGAAATCACCGGGATCAGGGACTTGAAAACATCATTGCGGATCATTGTGCGGACCTCCAGAACGTGGCGTCGGTCAAGATGGCGACCGGCTTCTCGGCCATGAACGCGTGGTTCAGGATGCCGGGAAAATCGACGGCATCTTCGGGCCGGTGAAAATGATAGGTCGGAATGTGAAGCTGGTTCAGCAACGCCTTGGTGTGCAACGCCATCTCCACCTGGCAGGCGACGGGTTCGCCGACCTCGCCACGGTAGGATATCAGCATCGGCAACGGCATGTCATAGAACTGGATCAGCGTGGCCAACGGGTTCACCGTGACGCCGAGTGCGGTGTTCTGCATGATGATGCAGGGCCGTTTGCCCGCCAGGAAGGCACCTGCGCACAGGCCCATGCCTTCGTCTTCCTTGTTGCAGGGTACGTGGGTAATATCATCGCGATCGTCCAGCACCTCCAGCACACCGGCAAGCTGTTTGCACGGCACAGACGTGACGAAACCAATCCCTGCGCCAGCAAGGTCGTCGACCAGTTGGTGATCTATCCGTTTAGGCATTCTTCCCTCATTTGTTCAGATGGTCGGCCACAAGCTTGGCGATCATGGCGCTTACACGTTCATTGCTTTCCTTGGTAACCCCGGCGACATGTGGGGTCAGGATCAGATTGCTCAGCCCCTTGAATTTCCGTGCGACCTCTGCTGGCAGCGGTTCGGTTTCAAACACATCCAGCGCCGCGCCTCCGATCTGGCCTGACCCGAGCGATTGGACCAAAGCGTCTTCGTCGACCACCCCGCCGCGCGCGGCGTTGATCAGGATTGCGCCTGCTTTCATGGCGGCGAGTTCTGGTGCTCCGATCATGTGACGCGTCTCGGTCGTCAGCGGCACGTGCAGGCTCAGGATGTCCGCGGCCGTCAGGACCTCGGTCATGGCGCGTCGTTCGGCGGCGTCCCAAACCGCATGATCGGCCGGCAGGAAAGGGTCATAAGCAACGACGCGCATGCCCAGAGCGCGCCCGATGGCTGCTGTGTCCCGCGCAATTGCGCCAAAGCCGACAAGCCCCAGCACCTTGCCACTGATCTCGCGCCCGCTGGCAGCCTGCCGGGGCCATTCGCCCGCCAGCATCTCGTGTTTTCGCATGTAGGCGCCGCGCAGCAACACCGCTGCCGTGGTGATGACATATTCAGCGACGCTGAGGTTGTTGGCTCCGGTCGCGGGATAGACCTCAACGTCCCGGGCTGCACATGCGGCTTGGTCAATATTGTCCAGCCCGACACCAAGGCGTCCAACGCAGCGAAGCTTCGGCGCAGCGGCCAGCAGCTCCGCGGATACCTGGGTCCGATTGCGCACGATCAACGCCGCGACGTTGCCGATTAGGCCCGGAATCCTTTCCTGGGCATCAGCCAGTTCGGGCGCATATGTCGTGTCGAAAGCCTGGGACAGGGTCTCAACGGCAGCGCTGTCCATGAATTCTGTGATGAGGATGCGTTCGCTCATGCCTGGCCCCGCGTAAAGACAAATTGCGAATGCTGCCGATAGGTTTCCCCCGGCCGCAATATCGCCTGCGGAAAGGAAGGGTGGTGGATCGCATCGGGCCAAATCTGCGGTTCCAGCGCGACACCGGCATTGGCACCCATCTTGCGGCCACCCAGCCCGGCGACCGGAACGGCGATCTTTGCACCGTCATAGACCTGCAGACCCGGTTCCGTGGTACGGATTTCCATGTTCACGCCAGAGCTCTGGCTTTTCAGCCATGCGACAGGACGTATCTCGGTCCTGCTCTGGGAAAGGCAAAAATTGTGGTCCAATGTGCCCGCCCTGCCAGCATCGCCAATTGGCTTTGCAACTCGGAAATCGAAGCGGGTGCCAGCGACCGCTGAAACCTCGCCAGTGGGGATCAATTCCTGGTCCACGGGCACATATGTGTCCGCGGCTATCTGCAAAAGGTGGTCGTTTATCGTCGCTTCACCACCGAGGTTGAAGTAGCTGTGATGCGCGAAGTTGCACAGAGTCGGCCGATCAGTCTCGGCCTCGATCGCAATGTCGAATGCGCCCGAGGCCATAAGGCGGAACGTCACCCGCACGTCCATCGCGCCCGGGAAACCCATTTCGCCATCTGCCAGCCGGATCGACATTCGGGCACTGTTTTCATCGTAGCCGTCCAATGTCCAAACGCGTTTGCCGACCCCGCGGCTGCCGCCATGCAAAGTGTGTTTGCCCAGGAAATTCGCGTCCAGCAGGAACTCGTCACCATCCAATGTGAACCGTGCCCCGCCAATGCGGTTGGCGCAGCGCCCGGCAATTGCTCCGCAATATGGGGAATGCGCCGGATAGTCGGCAAAGTTCTCGAAACCCAGCACCAGCGGGTGTTCGTGTCCAGCCAGGCGAAGGTCCTGAAGCACGGCACCCCATGTGATTATTTTGGCCTGCAATCCACCACCTTCGAGCACAACGCAATCAACCGCCTCACCATACGGCGTGGATCCAAAAACCGTTTTCATGCGTCAATCGCCTTTATGTCCACCGCCTGGCCTGTCTTGGCCGACTTTTCGGCAGCCTCTCCGACGATGACCGACCAAAGCCCGTCCATCAAACTGACTTCAGGCGTGGTGCCGCCTGTGCGAACCATTTCAAAAAACTTGAGATGCTGAAAATACGTGGCGCCATGATGATCGCCAGCCGCAAGGATCGATTCATCAACTTCAACCGGAAATGTCGTTTCGCGCAAGGTTGCGCGGTCAGACACGCAAATCTCTGCGTGGCGTTCGGCCTTGTCTGCCGAAAACCTCGATGGTCCCGGCACCCGAGCCTCGACACGCGCTTTGTCGCCGGTCACCGTCAGCAATTCCTGCCAATATGATCCTTCGGCGAACATGGACAGATCCAGCATCGCCCGCGCGCCGGAAGCGAAATCGACAACAGTGTAGGCGTTGTCGATGATATCCGGTTTGCGTCCCTCGTATCGTTCGTCCTGATGGTTCACGTCCATTGCACCGGAACAGAACACGCGGACCGGATCTGACTGCAAGACCAGGCGCATCAAGTCCCAGAAGTGGCAGCATTTTTCCACCATCGTGCCGCCGGTACGGGCGGAAAAGCGGTTCCAGTCCCCTACCTTGGGCAGAAACGGAAACCGGTGTTCACGGATGGCGAACATGCGCGGCGTCCCCACTGTGCCAGCCTTGATTTCTGCCAGCAGCCGCTGCGCTGGCGGCATGTAGCGATATTCCATCGCGACCCAGATCGGAGCCGTCGCCTTGGTTACGATTTCCCGACAATGTGCGGATGTCGTGCATAGCGGTTTTTCACACAAGACGGGTTTTCCGGTTTCCACGACGTCCAAAAGGATCGGGTGATGCAGGTCGTTGGGCGCGGCAATCAACCAAGCGTCGCATTCCCCGGCGCTCAGCATGTCCTTGTGGTCGGTGTAAGCCCGCGCGTCGGGGACCAATGCCGCCGTGGCGTGGCGCATGCCCTCGTCAGGGTCGGCAAAGGCCACAACCTCCGCCCCGTCGATCAGCGCAAGATTGCGGATATGTTCCTGCGCCATCATCCCAGAGCCAATTATACCGTAGCGAACCATGGTCATATCTCCAGTACCGGCAAGCCCATTTCTGCCGCGACTTCCCGCAGCACCGGGCGGTGTTCGCCATAGGCCAGTGCCATGTGATGTTCCAAACCGCTGTCGATCACGTCCTTCAGGACATCCGCTGCGTTACGGTCAAACCGAACGACGCCCGACGTGCCCGTAAAGGATTTGGGCCGGTCCAGCATTTCGCCACCCGCAAGCACCATTTTCGGCTCCCCCTGCGCCTGGCTGATCCGGCAGAAGGTGACGCGGCCCGGCTTCAAAGGAAATTCATACAGCAAAGGCATCTTGCGATTTGTGTGTATCGTTGCCAAAGGCGTTTCGCCTTCGGCAAGCATCGACAGCGGGGCCTGCCCGCAATGCCAGACGACGCCGGTGTTGTCGGCTCCGTCCATGTCCACCAGGTCGGTCAGGAACACGGGCTTGCCGCTGGCCTCTTGCAAGATCATTTGCGTCAGGGCGCCGTAAACATCGGCCTCGCAGGCGCAAGGCACACGCGCCTCGCCCATCAGCGACACCGGGCCACAAACCGCGCCGCCATATTCGGTGAAGGTTTCGGGCCAGCAGCGAATGGCAAACGCGTCATAGCCGCCACGCGCGCGGATTGCATCAAGCCCCAGCTTGAGGCGCAAGGAACGATCCAGTTCGTCCTGATCGACCGCCTCCAGACCTTCCGCGGAAATGCTGGCCCTGAGCTTTTCGACCGCGCCCGCGTCAGCGGCCCGGCCCGCG
>JBNKYL010000172.1:0-14692 GCA_050300875.1 Paracoccaceae bacterium | reverse complement strand
GTCAGCCGGTTGAACAGGGTCGATTTGCCAGCATTGGTGTAGCCCACAAGTGCCACGATCGGAAACGGCACCTTGGCGCGCGCCGCGCGGTGCAATTCTCGGGTCTTGACGACCTTGGCGAGTTGTTTGCGGATTTTGCCGATCTGGTCGTCGATGGCGCGACGGTCCGCTTCGATCTGGGTTTCGCCGGGGCCGCCGACAAATCCCAAACCACCGCGCTGACGTTCCAGGTGTGTCCACGCTCGGACAAGCCGCGTGCGTTGGTAGCTGAGTGCAGCAAGGTCGACCTGCAACACACCTTCGCGGGTCTGGGCGCGGTCGGCGAAGATTTCCAGGATCAGTCCGGTGCGATCCAGCAGTTTGACGCCCCACTCCTTTTCGAGGTTGCGCTGCTGCACCGGGCTGACCGGGCCGTCGATCAGGACAAGGTCGACCTCTTCGGCTTTCAGGCGGGCGGCGATCTCTTTGATCTTGCCGGACCCGAACAGCATGCCGGGATGGGCGCGCGGCAGGCGCACGACTTCGGCGCCCGCAACCTCCAGCCCCGGCAGGGCCGCGGCCAGCGAAACGGCTTCATCCAACGCGCGCGCAGGATCGCGCGAACGGTCGGCGGTTTTCAGATCCGGATGCAGCACATATGCGCGGGTCATCCGCGCATCGAGGTCATTCACTGCGCATCTTCACCTTCGTAAAGGCTGATCGGCTGGGCGGGCATGATGGTAGAAATGGCATGCTTGTAGACCAGCTGAGACTGGCCGTCGCGGCGCAGGAGAACGCAGAAATTGTCGAACCAG
Organism: Paracoccaceae bacterium; assembly: GCA_050300875.1. GTDB lineage: Bacteria > Pseudomonadota > Alphaproteobacteria > Rhodobacterales > Rhodobacteraceae > CBDCFL01. Next base: position 13,898 of record JBNKYL010000172.1, on the reverse strand, counting down.
GTGATCACACCCTGCAATTTCACCCCATTGATCAGAAATATCGTCACCGGAACCTTTGTCTTGCGGACATGGTTCAGAAAGGCATCCTGCAAATTCTGCTTGTCGCCAGCCATAGCTTATAGGCCCTTGTTATTGCGCGGTTTCACTGCGATCTGCCTCTCTTCGGCAGCCCGTTAACGATTTCAGTATGAAGGGGCATGCGCCAATTTGCCACCCCAAAAATAGAAACGCGTCAGCGCCGCCAGAAATCGGGGTTGAAGAGCGCGATGATCACCAGCATTTCCAGACGCCCCAACACCATGCAGGCCGCCAGAATGCCCTTGGCCAGATCGGTCAACGCACCATAGCTGATCGGTTCGCTCAGCGCCACCAGGGCCACCGGGCCGGTCGTGGACAGGGCGGAAATGGCAAGCGTGATGGATTCTTCAAGGTCATATCCGGCCGCGGCCAGTGCCAGCACCGAGATGGCCACCGACATGGCGAAAAGCATGAAGAATATCCACGCCATCTGTGCGCCTTCGCGACGCATCCGTCGAGCCAGCGCGCCGGACCCGCCGACCGAAGATGGCAGCAAGACCCTGTCCATTTCCCGCAACCCATGGGTCCAGAGCGCATAGACACGCAGCAGTTTCACGCCACCCGCGGTGGTCGCCACGCCGCCGCCGATCAGCGCGAGCCCAAGCAGGATGATGCCCGGCGTCGACAGGCCCGACCAGTCGCGGGCTTGCTGCCAGGCTTCGCTTTCGAACCCGGTCGTGGACAGAAAGGAAAGAACCGCAAACATGCCGCCCCACAGGGCCTTCAACGCCGCCAAGAGGTTGTCGGTTTCATCCACTTCGAAGGCGCCGACGAAATGTCGGACAAACAGCAGCAGAGGCACGGCAATGACCAACGCCAGGCCAAGCCGCAATTCCGGGTCTTTCAGCAAGTGGTTCGGCCCAAGGTTTGCCCGGTCCACGGATATCGGCTGGCGGCTGAGCGCCAGTAGCAGAAACGCGAACACGGCCATTTCACCGCCGATGCCGATGCCCGTGGCGCCGATGGCCCCCGGCGTCGCGGTGATACCGCTGGTGGATAACGTAGACATGGCCAGGATGACGGTATCCAACGCGTCGCGATTGCGGATGACGAGCAGGATCCACAGGAACAGCGTGAATCCCGCGTAAATCGGCAGGAGCCGGGCCGAATACTGCACCAAACGCTGGTCCGCGCGGACGGTCCAACCTTCGTCCCGGCCAGCGCCGCGCCGACGTCCGGCCTCGTTTCCGGCCAGCACATCGAACCCGCCAAGGTTCATCGGCGCCAGAATGGCGGCCGCCGTGACCAGTACAAAAAACCCACCCAGCCATGCCACGAAACCACGCCACAGGTGGATGGACGGGGCCAGATCTGGATGGGTGTCATAGAATGTCGCGCCGGTCGTGGTGATCGCCGACACCATTTCCACATAGGCCGTCAGCAGGCTGGCGTCTGGTATGGCAACCCGCATCGGCACGGCCAGCATCAACGGCAGCAAGGCGAAGGTCCCCAGCATCGCCAAAAGGTGCGAACGGCCGGGATGGCGAGGGCGATAGTTGAAGGTCGCAAGCGCGATCAGCCCAGTCAAAACTGCCAGGATTAGGCTACTGTACAAAAAGGCCTGCATGGTGACCTGATCACCGATGACGCCCGCATGAAGCGCCGGCAGCATCATGGACGCGGCTCCGATCCCCATCAGAAGCACAAAAAGCGGCAGATCGGTGAGGCGCGCCAGCATCAGAAGAAGTCGATCGTGACCTGCAAGAGCCGTTCAAGTTCCGGCACATCCGCAGCCATGGAAAACAACGCGATCACGTCGCCTTCGTCGATACGGGTCGCACCGGTCGGTTTGACCAGTTTGTCACCCTTCATCACCGACCCGACCAGCACGCCTTCGGGAAATTCGATATCCCTGATGGACCGGCCGGCGATGGGCGATGTCGACAGCACCTGTGCCTCGATCATTTCGGCTTCTGCATCGCCTATGGAATAGACCGAACGCACGCGCCCGTGGCGGATGTGGCGCAGGATCGAACTGACGGTGGTGGCGCGCGGGTTGATATAGGCATCAATATCCAGCGAGCCCAGGATCGGCAGCAATGTCGGGTCGTTGACAAGACAGATCGCCATACCCGCCCCCGCCGCTTTGCCCCGGACCGATGCCAGGATATTGGTCTTGTCGTCATCGGTGACGACAAGAATGGCGTCGGCCCGGTCGATGCCCGCCTCGGCCAGAAGTTCTGCGGACAGACCGTCGCCGTTCAGCACGATGGTGCGTTCCAGCGTGTCGGCCGCAATCTCGGCAATGGCGCGGTTCTTTTCGATGATGCGGGCGCGCACACGGTCGGTACGCTTTTCCAGCGCCTCGGCCACCGCCAGCCCGACATTGCCGCCGCCGACAATGACGACGCGTTCCTGCTTGCGGCTGGCCTTGCCGAAAATTTCGAGCGTCCGGTCAAGATCAGCCGTGGAACAGAAAACGTAGATCTGGTCGCCTTCGAACAGCTGGTCGCCCGGTTCCGGGGCGAAAAGCTTGCCCGCGCGGCGCACGCCGACAACGATGGCGTTCAGGGTCGAAAACAGGTCCGTCAACTGGCGCAGCGGCGTGTTGATGACCGGGCAGTCCTCTTTCAGGGCCAGCCCAACAAGCTGTGCCTTGCCGTCCAGAAACCCCTGAATGTCAAAGGCTGATGGCGCCGACAGGCGACGCAGGGCGGCTTCGGCCACTTCCAGTTCCGGGCTGATCACCACGTCGATGGGCATGTGATCGCGGCGATACAGGTCGGAATAGATCGCGGTCAGGTAGGATTGCGACCGGAGCCGGGCTATCTTGCGCGGAATGTTGAAGATCGAATGCGCCACCTGGCAGGTCACCATATTGACCTCGTCCGAATGGGTGGCGGCGATGATCATGTCGGCATCTTCGGCGCCGGCACGTTCCAAAATGTCGGGATAGCTGGCGAAACCGGCAATGCCGCGCACATCCAGCGCTTCGGTCGCGCGGCGGACAAGATCAGGGTTGTTGTCGACGATCATCACGTCGTTCTTTTCGCCAGACAGGTGTCGGGCGATCTGCCAGCCGACCTGACCTGCACCGCAGATGATGACCTTCATTCAGCTTTCCCCGTCCGGTTGGGCTTTGAGCGCAGGGCTTGGCAGACCCGCATCGGCCTGTCAATCAACGGTTTCATCCACGAAAGCCACCCTGCCCCCGGCCTTGTTGGCGGTCACGACACCCAGCGATTTCAACTTGCGATGCAGGGCTGATCGTTCCATGCCGACGAAGGCAGCGGTGCGGCTGATATTTCCGCCGAAACGGTTGATCTGCGTCAACAGGTATTCACGTTCGAACAATTCGCGGGCCTCGCGCAGCGGCATGGTGGCCATGGCGCCCGACAACACCGAACGCCCGTCTTCTTCCCGGCCCTCGCCCGTTTGCGGCAGTTCGGCAGCGGAAATGGCGGCCTCGCCATCGCCCAGGATCAGCACACGTTCGATAACGTTGCGCAATTGGCGAATATTGCCGGGCCAGGACATGGTTTGCAGAAAGGCCAGCGCATCGTCGGACAGGGACCGTCTTGGCAAACCTTGGGTCTTGTTCAACTGGTCGATGAAGAAGGTCGCCAGTTCGGGAATGTCTTCGCGCCGTTCATCCAGCGACGGCACTGAAATCGGCACGACATTCAGGCGGTGATACAGCTCTTCCCGGAAGTCGCCCGCGTCGATTGCCTGAGGCAGGTCGCGATTGGTGCTGGAAATCACCCTGATATCGACCTGTATCGTGGCTGTGCCGCCGACGCGCTGAAATTTCTGATCGACGAGCACGCGAAGGATCTTTGATTGGGTGCCCAGGGGCATGTCGGCGATCTCATCAAAATAGAGCACGCCGCCATTGGCCTGTTCCAGCAGCCCCGGTTCCACGCCACGGTCGGCGCTTTCACGACCGAACAGCGCCTCTTCCATGTGTTCGGGCTGGATCGAGGCGGAGTTGACGGTGATGAAGGGCGCGCCGGCACGGTCGGATTTCGAATGGATGTAACGCGCAGCGACTTCCTTGCCCGACCCTGCCGGTCCGGTCAGCATGACGCGGCCATTGGATTTGGTAACCTTGTCGAGCTGCGACTTGAACTGTTTGAGCGCCGCGCTGGAGCCCACCATGTCGGAACTGCTGACATCCTTGCGCTTCAGTTCCATCACCTCGCGCCGCAAGCGGCTGGCTTCCATGGCGCGGCGGATAACGACCAGCAACTGGTCGATGTTGAACGGCTTTTCGATGAAGTCATAGGCGCCTTGTTTGATCGCCATGACGGCGATTTCGATATTGCCGTGGCCGGAAATGATCACGCAGGGCACCTCGGGGTGGTCGCGCTTGACCTTTTTCAGGATGTCGATGCCATCCATGTTGCTGTCTTTCAGCCAGATATCCAGGATCATCAGATCAGGCAATTCGCCTGATATGGCCGCCATGCATTCATTGGAATTGGCGGCCAGCTGGGTCTGGAAACCCTCGTCTTTGAGAATATCGGAAATCAATTCGCGAATATCGCGTTCGTCTTCGACAATCAGGATCTTACTCATCTTACTGCATCCTCATACCGCTATTTCTTCTTGTTTTTGTTCAGTTTCTTCCGCCGGATAGATCGGCAGGGTCATCACCGCCATAGCCCCGCGGTGGTCGTCACGCCCAAAAGGTTCGGCATCTTCCAGGGTCAGCGACCCGCCATGTTCTTCGGCGATCTTGCGCACGATGGGCAGGCCCAGACCGGTGCCCTTTTCGCGGGTCGTCACGTAGGGTTCGAACAAGCGCGACCGGTCGGCAGGCAGGCCGATGCCGTTGTCGGCAATGCGAATGATGGCCTGGTCGTCTTCCACCTGCATGGATACCCGGATTTCCCCGGTCAGATCGGCATCGCCCCGCCCTTCGATCGCCTCGCCCGCGTTTTTCAGAAGGTTGGTCAGCGCCTGGCCGATCATGGTCGCGTCAAGTTCCGCCCAGACCGCGCCGCCCGGCAGATCGCTGGACAGAGTGACGCCATCGCGCACCTCTTGCTGCAACAGGATGGCGTCGCGCACCAAGGCAACCAGATCGACGCGGGCGCGGTCGGGTTCAGGCATGCGGGCGAACTTGGAAAACTCGTCGACGATGCGGCGCAGGTCGTTGGTCTGGCGCACGATGACGTCAGTAAGCTGGCCGAAATCCTCGGCCTCGTCGCCCAGTTTGGATGAATATTTGCGCCGAAGCCGTTCTGCTGACAGCTGAATTGGCGTCAGCGGGTTCTTGATTTCGTGCGCAATGCGGCGGGCCACGTCACCCCAGGCCGCCATGCGCTGCGCGGTGACCAGATCCGTCACGTCATCGAAGGCGACAACATAGCCTTCCAACGCCCCATCGGCAGCGCGGCGCGTGGCGATGCGGACCAGCAGGCTTTCCTGCCTGCCCGACCGGTAAAGCTGCACTTCGGACTGGGCCAGTTCGCTGCGCCGTTCCAGAAGCGTATCGAAAAGCGGCTGAAATTCCGGCACCATGCGATCCAGGGCCATCGGATCATGTTCGGGTTCCAACCCCAACAGCCGTTCGGCTGACCTGTTGACGAAACTGACTTGCCCGGCCTCGTCCAGCCCGATCACGCCTGATGCGACCGAAGACAGTACAGAATCGAACAGCCTGCGGCGGCTTTCGATCTGCCGGTTGTTTTGCAGCAGGGTTTCGCGCTGCGCCTTAAGCTGGCGCGTCATCTGGTTGAAGACATGGGACAATGTGGAAATCTCGTCGTCACCTTCCTCCTCGCGCACCTGCACGTCGAAATCGCCTTCGCCGATGCGTTGCGCGGCCCCGGCCAGACGGCCAATGGGGCGCGCCAGCCGTTCAGCGAACCATAGGCCCAGCCAGACTGCGGCAAGGATCAGGATCAGGGCAAATCCAAGATAGAGCAGGCCGAATTCAAACAGCAGCCGACCGCGTTCGGCCTCTAACTGATTATACAAACCAGCCGATGCCTGTGCCTCGTCCAGCAGGTTCAGGATCGCGCCGTCGACCTGGCGCGTGACGTAAAGATACCGGTCGATATAGCCCGACAGGCTGACAAGGGCGCGAAACTCGTCAACATCGAAATCCTCGATGATGACCGTTTCACCCGCTTCGGCGCGGGCAATATCGGCTTCGCTGGGTTGTTCATAGTCGAACAGATAGGATCGTTCGCCGCGTGCCCTGATTTCGCCCGCGCTGTCGATCACGTAGGCTTCCTTCAGCCCACGCTGGATCTGGGCCTGTCCCTGGATCAGCAATTGCCGGATGTCGCCGTCGGAAAAGAACACCCGCCCGCCCCGCGCGGCCGTCAGATAACGCGACAGGGCGCGCACGTCCGCGGTCAGATCGCGGCGGTGTTCGCTTTCATAGGTTTGCGCAGCGGTGATCGAGGTGCCGACCACCCCGCGCACACGTTCGGAAAACCAGCCTTCCAGGCCGATATTCACGGTCAGCACGGCGAAAACGGCGACCAGAACCGTGGGGATCAGCGCGATCAGGGCAAAGACACCGGTCAGGCGAAGGTGCAACTGCGACCCGGCGGACCGGGCGCGGCGGGCAACGACCATGCGGGCAATGCGGTGCAGGACCAGCGTGGCAACGACCAGCACGTAGATCAGATCGGCCAGCAGGATCAGACGCAGGCGTGGGGAATTGCCGCCTTCCTGCAAGGGGCCCAGAACCATGTAGGTCAGGCCCACAAAAACCGGGCCAAGGATCACAAGGCCAAGTGTCGCCCAGTTCTGAAATCGGCGTTGCCTGCGGATGCGGTTAAGCCGCTCCCAGGTCGTTCCCGCCATCCTTGCCCCGTCGGCCATGCCCGCCCGCCTGATGCTGCGTTGCGGGTCTTTTGCCCGACTGACGCAGAAATGTCACGTGTTGTGACCCGTTTACATCAGCTTGCGGCGGCGTGTCACCTGAATATCCAGCTCGGTGATCTTTTTGCGCAAGGTATTGCGGTTGATTCCAAGCAAATCGGCACATTTGGCCTGATTGCCGCCTGTGGCATCAAGGGCAATTTCGATAAGCGGGAGTTCAACTTCGCGCAAAATCCTCTGGTACAAACCGGGCGGCGGCAGGTTTCCGCCCATCAGGTCGAAATAGCGGCGCAGATGGCGTTCGACCGATGCCGACAGCTTGTCGGTCTTGCCGCGTTCGGACAGGCCCCGCGCTTCTGGCTGGTTTTCCAGTGCGGCCCGCAATTCGGAAGATGAGATTTCGTCGCCGGTCGCCGTGACCACCAGACGCCGCACGAGGTTTTCAAGCTGCCGCACGTTGCCCGGCCAGCTATAGGCGCTGATCAGCCCCGTGGCTTCGCCTGAAAAACGCCGAAGCGGAAGGCCGTCGCGTTCGGCGCGGGCGAGGAAGTGGTCGGCCAAAAGCGGGATGTCTTCGACCCGGTCGCGCAGGGGTGGCACGGTCAGGGTAACGCCAGAAAGCCGATAATAGAGGTCGCTGCGGAAAGCGCCGCTGTCGACCGCGTCCGACAGTGCGCCCTGGCTGGTTGCCATCACGCGCGGGGCATTGTCGGTCAGACTGTCCAGCATCCGCACCACGCGCGCCTGCGCTTCCAGCGACAGGTCTGCCACGCCATCAAACAACAGCGTGCCGTTCTTGGCCTTTCCCAGCAACATTGCGGGGCCGTCCATGTTTTCCAGATCGGCTGGCGTGACCAGAACGAAGGGCAAGGTGCGGCGGTCGGAAAAATCGTGGATGGCGCGCGCGATCAGGGATTTGCCCGTGCCGCTTTCGCCGGTGATCATGACCGACAGTTCCGAATTCATGACCCGCGCGACCAGACGGTAGAGCGCCTGCATCGCGGGTGTGCGCCCGACCAGCGGCAGATCTTGCCTGTCATCAGTGGCGGCTGGTTCGGCAGTCGTGCGCCGCCGACGCGGCTGGCCCAGCGCCTTGCCCGCGCGTTTCATCAGGTCAGGCAGGTCAAACGGCTTAGGCAGGTAATCAAATGCCTCGGCTTCGGCGGCCTGAATGGCGGTGACGATGGTGTTTTGCGCGGAAATGATGATGACCGGCAGGTCGGGCCGCTTGGCGGTTATTTCCGGCAGGGTTTCCAACCCGTTCCCATCGGGCATCATCACGTCGGAAATGACCAAGTCGCCCTTGCCTTCATCCACCCAGCGCATCAGCGTCACCAGTGACGAGGTCGCATGAACCTTGCAACCCGCGCGCGTCAGCGCCTGGGTCAGAACGGTTCGGATCGTGCGATCGTCATCGGCGACAAGTACGGTTCCATCCACTAGCTTTCTCCTTGCGTCGGATTCGGGGCGACGGGCAGCGATATGCGAAACACGGTGCGGCCGGGAACGCTGTCGAGGTTCACCCAGCCTTCGTGTTCGGCGACCACTTTGCTGACCAGCGCCAGCCCCAGCCCGGACCCGTTTTTCTTACCGGAAACAAAGGGTTCGAATGCGTGTTCGACAAGTTCGGGCGGCAGGCCCGGGCCGTCGTCAATCACCTCGACCTGCAGCGGCAGCGGCCGGCTGCCGCCGGATTTCCGTAGCCGCAGCGACAGGTCATAAAATGTACGCAGCGTGATCGTGCCGCCTTCGGTGTCGGCGGCTTCGGCAGCGTTCTTGATCAGGTTAAGGAACAGCTGCATCAGCTGATCGGGGTCGCCCCAGGTGGGCGGCAGCGAGGGGTCGAAATCCTCGACGAATTTCATCGACGCCGCAAAACCAACCGCGGCTGACTTGCGGGCACGGTCCAGCACGTCGTGGACATTGACCGCGCGACGTTCAGCGGGCGCGGCATTGCCGAACTGTTCGACCCGTTCCAGCAATGACACGATGCGGCGGGTTTCGGCCACGATCAGGTCGGTCATTTCCTGGTCTTCGGCATCGAGGTTCATCGACAATAACTGCGCCGCCCCGGCGATGCCCGCCAATGGATTCTTAATCTCGTGGCTCAGCATGTCGGCCATACCCAGCGCCGAGCGGGCGGACGAATTCATAGCCTCGGCCCGGCCAAGCCGCCCTGCCAGTTGGCGCGGTTCGAAGATCAGGATCAGGTGGTCATTCGCCCCCTGCAAGGGCCCGATCTGGATGTTGCACAGGATCGCGGGGGCCTGCCCCGCCGTGACATCCACGGAATTGACGAAAATCGGCGACAGGTTGGTGCGGACCCGCGCAAAGGCCTCTTCCAGCGGCGCGTCGATGGCAAGGCGGTCCAGAAACGGCGTTCCCTGCATCTGCCGGGCGCTTTCGTTCAGGAAACTTTCAGCCGCGGGGTTCAGCGATACGATGGCATTGTCCGGGCCGATGACAAAGCCCGGCACCGGCAGGGATGCCCAGATTGCGGCTTCTTCGAAATTCATGCGGCGGCCTCCAGCACGCTGCTATCCAGGGCGGATGGCAGGATTTTCAGGACCTCCCGCGGTGAAGCGGCTGTCAGGACGGCATGACGCAAGGCGGCAGGTGTGCCCGCCTGATCCATGTACCAGCCCAGATGCTTGCGCGCGACGCGCAGGCCCAGGTCATCACCGTAAAATTCCAGAATGGCGCGGTAGTGATCGGCGACCAGATCAACCAGCGCCTGACCGCGCGGCGGTTCTGGCGCTTCGCCGCCCTGCAGCCCCGCCGTCACCTCGGCCAGCGCCCAGGGGCGGCCACGCGCGCCGCGCCCGATCATCACGCCCGCCGCACCCGATGCATCCAGCGCCGCGCTGGCGCTGTCCGTATCCGTGATGTCGCCATTGGCGATGACGGGGATTGCAACCGCGTCCACCACAGGGGCAATCGCGGCCCAGTCGGCGTGCCCCTTGTAGAACTGGCAGCGCGTGCGGCCATGCACGACGATGCGCGCGACGCCTTCGCTTTCGGCCAACCGGGCCAGATCGGCGGCGTTCAGGCTGTCATCGTCCCAGCCCAGCCTGCATTTCAATGTCACCGGCACCTTGACCGACCCTACGACGGCCCGGATCAGCGACACAGCCAACGGCACGTCGCGCATCAGGGCAGACCCGGATTGGCCGCCTGTCACCTTCTTGGCGGGGCATCCCATGTTTATGTCGATCACTTCGGCGCCCTGATCTTCGATCATGCGGGCGGCTTCGGCCATCCAATAGGGATCGCGGCCTGCCAGCTGCACTGCGGTGCCTGACCGGTCCAGGCCCAACTCTGCCTTGGCCCGTGTGCCGTGGCGGGCATTGACCATGTCCTGGCTGGCGATCATTTCCGACACAACCAGGCCGGCACCGAACCGCTGCACCAGATTGCGAAAGGGCAAATCGGTGATCCCGGCCATGGGGGCCAGCATCACCTGCGCGCGATCGGTGGTCATTTCAGGTTGCATCAGGTGTGTGCCAAATCTTTGTGCAGCAGTCGTTAGATAGGCGAAGGCCGCTAAACCCTCAAGGAATTAGCGCAAAAATTCGACAGGGCTATCCATTGTGCTCAAATTTTAGGCGAATATTCTGACGATTGTGCCAACCCCGCAGGCGGAATAGAAAGCCCGCATGAACGAGGCCAAAACCGAAAACTGGGCGATACTCGTGGCCGCAGGCCGCGGAACACGCGCGGGTGGCGATATTCCCAAGCAATGGCAGGGGCTTGGCGAGCAGCGTGTGATCGACCATGCGCTGGCCGCTTTTGCGCGACACCCACGCATTGACGGCGTTGTCATCGTCCACCACCCCGATGACGCCGGGTATCTGCCAACAGGCTATCTGGCGGTGCCGGGTGGTCAGACCCGGGGCGGGTCTGTTCTGGCCGGGCTGGAAGCGCTGGCGGACCATCCCGTGGCCAATGTGCTGATCCATGATGCGGCAAGACCTTGCGTCAGCGCACACATTATCGACGATGTGTTGGATGCCTTGGCCGATGCACCAGGCGCGGCCCCGGCCCTGCCTGTGACCGATGCGCTTTGGGTGCTGGACGGCGCGGCAGTGACCGGCACGCAGCCCCGCGACGCGCTGGCGCGTGCGCAGACGCCGCAGGGATTCCACTATGACGCCATCCGCGCGGCCCATGCGGCGGCAAGCGGGGACGAGGCCGATGACGTGCAAGTTGCGCTGGCCGCAGGGCTTGACGTGGTGGCCGTCAACGGCGACGAGGACAACATCAAGATCACAAGGCCCGGCGACGTCGCCCGGGCAGAACGCATTCTGGGGACCGGTTTGGATATACGCTGCGGCAATGGGTATGACGTGCATCGGTTTGGGCCGGGCGATCATGTCGTTTTATGTGGCGTGACCATTCCGCATGGGCGCGGTTTGCAGGGGCATTCCGATGCCGATGTCGGGATGCACGCCCTGACCGACGCGATTTATGGCGCGTTAGCCGAAGGCGATATCGGCCGTCACTTCCCGCCATCGGACCCGCAATGGAAGGGTGCCGACAGCGCCATTTTCCTGGCCCATGCGGCCAACCTCGCCCGTGCGCGCGGTTTTGATCTGTCCAATGCCGATGTGACGCTGGTCTGCGAACAGCCAAAAATCGGCCCCCATGCCGCGGCCATGCAGGACCGATTGGCCGAAATCATCGGCGCAGAACCGGGCCGTATTTCCGTCAAGGCCACAACGTCGGAACGGCTGGGCTTCACAGGGCGCGAAGAAGGCATCGCGGCACTGGCAACCGTTACGTTGATGCGCCGATGAGCCGGGCCATCGCGACATTCTTCTATGTCGGGCTGATGCGGCCAGCGCCCGGCACCTGGGGCTCAGCGGCCGCCGTTCTGGCGGGTTGGGGGCTGCACAATGTCGGATCCTTCCCGCTTCTGGTCATTGCGACGCTGGCGGTATTCCCGATCGGCTGGTGGGCCACCCATGCCGCCACGCGCGGCAAGGACGATCACGACCCGTCCGAAATCGTCATAGACGAGGTGGCGGGACAGTGGATTGCCATGTGGCCATTTTCCTTTGCAATCTGGCAGTTCAATCCGCAGTCGCATGAAATGCCCTGGCAGTTCATGGTCACGGCCTTTGTGCTGTTTCGGCTATGCGACATCGTAAAGATGGGGCCGGTGCGATGGGCCGACCGGCGCAACGACGCCTTGGGCGTGATGCTCGATGATGTCTTTGCCGGTCTGATCGCAGCCGTGATCGGGTATTGTGCGCTGCTGTGGCAAAGCCACATCTTCGACGCGCTGGAATGGGTGAGATGGATTTTTCTGGGCTCGACCTGACATCGCTGGCCGCCGAGGTGCTGACCCAGGCCGAGGCGAAAGGCGTGATGATCGCCACAGCCGAAAGCTGCACCGGCGGTCTTATCTTTGCGACGTTGACCGAGGTTGCTGGGTCGTCGACCGTAATGGACCGGGGGTTTGTTACCTATTCCAATGCGGCCAAGACAGACATGCTTGATGTGCCAACGGCGCTCATAGACGCCCAAGGCGCGGTGTCCGAGGACGTTGCGCGGGCCATGGCCGATGGAGCATTGCGGCGGTCGGCGGCCGATCTGTCGGTGGCGGTGACCGGTGTGGCAGGACCCGGCGCCAGCGACCGCAAACCCGAAGGTCGCGTTTGCTTTGCCGTTGCGAAGCGCGGGGGCGAAACGATCAGCGAAACGCAGGATTTCGGGGCGCTTGGCCGGTCCAACGTACGCAAGGCGACGGTTGTGCGTTCGTTCTATCTGTTGCTGAACGCCCTGTCTCAGAACTGACCAAGTATCAGGCAAAGCCGCAGGGTTGTCGCACAAATCTTATGCAGTTTCATAATTGACGCTTTTTCAGGCAAGTCGCTTCCCCTTGCGGCTTTGCCCCCGCGACACGCTGCGCTAGGGCCGCCCCCACGACCGCGAACAGGGGGGGAAAATCATGGTAGGCGCAGATACGGCCTGGATCATCGTGGCAACGGCATTGGTGCTGTTCATGACATTGCCGGGGCTCGCACTTTTCTACGGCGGCCTGGTGCGCGCGCGCAATGTGCTGAGCGTGTTCATGCACACTTATGCCATCGCCTGCGCAATGAGCATCGCTTGGCTGGCATTCGGCTATTCCATCGCCTTCGGCGGCGACGGCGCGATCTGGGGCGGGCTTGGCAAGGCCTTTCTGAACGGCGTGACCGCCGACAGCGTGTCCGGGACCATCCCCGAGGTGTTGTTCTTCGCCTTCCAGATGACATTCGCAATTATCACGCCAGCCCTGATCGTGGGCGCCTATGTCGAACGCACATCTTTCGGCTTTGTCCTTTTGTTTTCAACGCTCTGGATGCTGATCATCTATGCGCCCGTGGCCCATTGGATCTGGGGTGGCGGGATACTGGCCGACGGCGGCATCTTCGGCGAAGTCGGCGCGCGGGATTTCGCAGGTGGCATCGTCGTGCATGAAACCGCGGGCCTTGCCGCTTTGGTCATCGCGGTCTTGCTGGGTGTGCGCAAGGACCGCAGCAAGCCGCCGCATAACCCCGGCTACGTGATGATCGGCGCCTCCATGCTTTGGGTGGGCTGGTTCGGCTTCAACGGCGGTTCGCAACTGGCCGCCGATGGCGGGGCCGCGATGGCGCTGACCGTGACGCATATCTCCGCCGCGACGGCGTCGCTGACTTGGGCGCTGTGGGAGCAGATCAAGTTCGGCAAAGCGTCGCTGGTCGGTCTGGTGACGGGGACGATTGCGGGGCTGGCGTCGATCACTCCCGCCTCTGGCTTCGTCGGTCCGGTGGAAGCGCTGATCATCGGCGCGGTTGCCGGAATCCTCTGTCAGGAAGCGGTAAACGTGATCCGGAACCTGTTGCGTATCGACGACACGCTGGATGTGTTCGCGGTGCACGGTGTGGGTGGCATTTTCGGCACACTCATGATCGCCGTCTTCGGCGCGGGCGCATGGGTCGCGCAATTGGGCAGCCTTGCGATTGTCGGGATCTTTACGGTCGTCGTGACGCTCGTTCTGATCTTCGTCGTTC
>JBNKYL010000171.1:0-2670 GCA_050300875.1 Paracoccaceae bacterium | reverse complement strand
CACGGCCGAAGTGATGGCCGATCAGGGATATGATGTGCTGACGGTTGATTTGCAGCACGGATTGCAGGATTACGCGTCGATGTTGACCTGCATCCAGGCAATGCGCGGGTTTGAGGTGATGCCCAACGTGCGGGTGCCCTGGCTGGATGCGGGTTATATCATGAAGGCGCTGGATGCCGGAGCGTTGGGGATCATCTGCCCGATGATCAACAACGCCGCGGAGGCCGCGCAGCTTGCCAGTTTCTGCCGATATCCGCCGCGCGGCGAACGCAGTTTTGGGCCGACGCGGGCGCTCTATTCACTGGGATCCGACTATGCTGCCCATGCCAATGACGAGGTGACGGTTTTCGCGATGATCGAAACGGCGGAAGGTGTGGCCAATGTCGAGGAGATCGTAGCGACCGAAGGGATTGACGCGCTGTATATCGGGCCGTCTGACTTGACGCTTGGTGTTACCAACGGGCGGTTGCCCGGTGCGCTGGACCGCGAAGAGCCGGAAATGATCGAGGTGATCCAGAAAATTCTGGCCGCCGCCAAGGCCGTGGGCAAGCGCGCGGCGCTTCATTGCGGGTCGTCCGATTATGCGGCACGGGCCGTCGAATGGGGGTTCGATATGGTCACCGTCTCGTCGGATTCGCGGCTGATGGCGATGGCGGCGGGCGAAAGCGTGCGGCGGTTCCGGGATCTGACCGGGCAGGCGGCACCAGCGGCGCGCGATGGGAGCGCGATGTATTGATCCCGGCGCCTAGCCCAATGCGCGCGAAATGAAGTCCAGCCAGTTGCCGTGGCATACCTTTTTAATGAGTTTTTCGCCGAATTGATGGTCGCGCATGGCTTGCCGCAACGCATCCAGACCGGCGGCGGTTTCGAGCCCGGCGGGCATCGGAGCGCCATCAAAGTCCGACCCGAGGCCAACGTGATCTTCGCCCGCCAGGTCGATCATGTGGGACAAGTGCCGGATCGCCGCCTCGATCCCGCCTTCGGGGGCTTTGCGCCCGTCTTCGCGCAGGAACATGGTGCCGAAGTTCAGCCCGACCATGCCGCGCGTCTGCCCGATCAGGGTAAGCTGCGCATCGGTTAGATTGCGTGCACCCGGACTGACAGCGCAGGCATTGGAATGGGTGGCCACGATTGGCACGCCTGCCTGTGCCACGTCCATGAAGCCCGCCACATTCAGGTGGCTTGTGTCGAAGATGATGCCCATTTCGGCGCAGCGTTGGACCAACGCCTTGCCCGCATCGGTCAGGCCCGGTCCCGCGTCGCCGTCGGAAGGAAAGCGGAAGGGCACGCCATGGCCCCAGATCGTCGGGCGAGACCAAACCGGCCCGAGCGAACGCAGACCGGAAGCATATAGCAGGTCGAGCACGCGAAAATCCGGATCGACGGCTTCAGCGCCTTCCAGATGCATGATCGCGGCCATGGTGCCGTTGGCCATAGCTGCGTCGATTTCCGCCCGTCTGCGGCAGATTTTCAGTACACCGGCGCGGTCCAGTTCGCACAGGATGCCGGCCTGTTTGGCAATGACCTCAACCGCGTCTTTCTGGTCGAGCATCGGCGGCAAGGGGTGATCGTAGGGTGGTTCAAAGCCCGGCAGGCTGAATTTTCCCAAGGGCGGTGCGAATAAAGCGAAGAAGCCGCCCGCAAGCCCGCCTTTGCGGGCCTTTTCCAGATCGATATGGCCGGATTGTTCCGCGCGGAACCGGGCCACCACGTCACCGCCGCCTTCCCAGAGGCGGAAGATCACATCGTTATGACCGTCAAAGACAAAGGGGGTTTTCGGCATTGGGGGCCTTTCGGGTGTGTGCTGCCATTAGTCGGCAGATGGGGTATGCGGGCAAGCGGTTTCACGCATCATGCTGCGGCGCGCATGTCCAGCCCCGCCTGACGCACGGTGTCGGCCAACTGGCCGAGTTGGTCGCCCAGCGGGCTAGTTTTTCGCCAGACCATGCCGATGGTTCGCGCCGGTTGCGGCCCGGCGAAGCGCGTAACGGCGACATTGGCCGAACGGGTTTCGACCGGCACCGACATTTCGGGGATCAGCGTCGTGCCCATGCCTGCCGCAACCATTTGCACCAGTGTCGACAGGGATGATCCATCCAACCCGTCGCGGGGCAGGGCGGAATTGATGTTGCAGAAGGACAGTGCCTGATCGCGGAAGCAGTGGCCTTCTTCCAGCAGCAGCAGACGCATATCCGCAAGCGCTGCACGGTCGGGAGCCGGGTCGGCGGCATCTGCGGGGGGGCGGATAAGCACGAAATCTTCGTCAAAGAGCGGTGTTTCTGTCAGCCAGGGTTCGGACACAGGAAGGGCGACGATGGCGGTGTCGAGCTTGCCGTCGCCCAGTTCGTCGATCAGCTTCTGGGTCAGGGTTTCGCGCACGCGAATGTCGAGGTCAGGGAATTCGGCGGTCAGTCGGGCGATGACGGCGGGAAGGAAATAGGGGGCGATGGTCGGGATGACGCCAAGACGCAGCAACCCCGATGGCCCATCGCCTGTGGCACGGGCAAATTCCCCAAGCTCATCGACCAAGCGCAGGATGGTGCGGGCGCGGGTGGCAAACTCTTGCCCGAAAGCGGTCAGGCGCACGTGCCGGGGGCTGCGTTCGAACAGGGCGGAACCCAGCGAGGTTTCCAATTCCTTGATCTGCATCGACAAAGCGGGCTGGCTGAC
>JBNKYL010000170.1:0-16443 GCA_050300875.1 Paracoccaceae bacterium | reverse complement strand
ACGATATGAGATCCCCGCTTTCGCGGGGGTGACAAAAGCCACAAAAGAGCGCGCGCCTACCCATGGTTTGGCGCTTGTGACGCCCGTGGTCTGCCCTTTATGGCCCCGCCACATCCAACCTCAATCCGCCGCGCAAACGGCACCGAAAGCGCCGAGCCGGGCCGGTCAGACGCGCGCCCGGGCAGCCGCGATGCTGTTCCGGTCGCAACTTGACCACAGACGTTGCGTCCGCCTCGGGCATGGCCCGAGCCGTTCGGCGCTGACATTTGTCAACCGGACAAATGTCCGGGCGCGCCTTATCCGGTCCAATCGCTTGACCGGGCCACCCTTCGGCCCCAAGCTTCCGCCCATCACATGGGAGGGATGGCACATGGCACTGGAACGGTTCGATCACGTCAATGTCCGCACCGGGCGGCTGGATGAAATGGTGGATTGGTATGGCCGCTATCTGGGCCTGATGCCGGGGCGGCGGCCGGATTTCGGCTTTCCGGGCGCGTGGCTTTACCTTGGCGATCAGGCGCTGATCCATTTCGTCGGGATTTCGCAACACCCGCAACCGGGGTCAGACCTGCGGCTGGGACATTTCGCCTTCTCGGCCACCGGCATGAAGGACTTCCTGGCCAAACTCGACGCGGGCGGCATCGCCTATTCCATCGACGCGGTGCCGGGCTTTGACGTGGTTCAGGTGAATTTCTTCGACCCCGACGGCAATCACATCCATGTCGATTTCAACACCGCCGAACAGGACGGCTGACACGGGCGCAAGCGCCGAACCGATCGAACGTGAAATGCGCCGGGGTCGGGATAGGCTCCGGCGCTACTCGTCCATCGTTTCACCCGACCCGCCGAAATCGGCCGGGAAGTCCTTGAACTTGGGCAACCCATCCTTCATCGGCAGCACCGTTTCCTGGTAGTTCACGTGAACGCCGGGTTCGAACTTCACGCTCGGGATCACGGCGGCATAGACATCGATCAGCTTCAGCCCCGGATGTCCCGTCATCAGATGCCCGCCGCATTCTGTGCACCACTTGCGGTCGCTCGCATCCGTCTTGTTGTACTGGGCGACGAATTCCTCGCCCTTGGTGATTTTCACCTTGTCCGGGTCCCACAGCGTGAAACCGTTCACCGGCCCCGCCGACCAGTGCCGACAGCTTTCGCAATGGCAATAGCCCATGCCGGCCGGGTCGCCCGTCACTTCAATCTCAACTGCACCGCAGAAACATGTACCGGTATGCGTGTCACTCATGGTTTACTCTCCCTTGTTTTGGAAAGGTCCCATGCCTGGATTACTCCACCCCATCAGCACGCTTACCATGAATGTGCCCGCGGCGCGACATTTACCACAGGGCGATGCATTTGCCGGCACCTGAAAAAATGTGCAACATTTGCACAAACGGCCAAATCAGAGTTGCAAAAGTTTAAACTTTCCCTGTTTGTTCGCCGTCCACGCGTGGACAGCTCTGACCTCGACATGGGGCGTTTCGCACCCTAACCTGCCGGGCGAAGCACCCTGAAAAGGCCACCCCATGATCACCGGATCCTGCCATTGCGGCGCTGTCACATGGAAATTCGACGGCATGCCTACGGACGCAACCGCCTGTAATTGCACGGTTTGTCGGCGTTACGGTTCGTTATGGGCCTACGATTGGGTGGACGGCCTGATCACCACATCGGGCGAAACCGCCATCTATATGCGCGGCGATCATGACATCGAATTCCACTTCTGCCCGACCTGCAGCTGCACCACCTGGTGGCGCGGCCACCGCCCCCACCCCGACAACCGCACCCGCATCGCCATCAACCTTCGCCTGGCCGATGACCCCGACCAGGTCGCCCCGATACCGATGCGCCATTTCGACGGCCTAACCCACTGGCAAGACACGACAAAAATCGGCGAAACCGTTGCTGACATGTGGTTCTGACTATTCGAAAAGGCTGTCACCAAGCTGATCGATCGCCTGCTTCGCCTTGGCCGCAGACATGGAAACTGCCTCGTCCCTCGACTGACAAGTATCTGCCCGGATCAAGACATGCGTCCTTGTCTGTCCGCCAATTTCCTTCTCGATCTGCGCGCTCACCCGATAGCCGCCGACCTCTTTCACCGGTGAGGGAATGATGCGAAACCCTTGATGCGTCACTGCCTCAGCGTCCGCCTGAGGTCCTGTTTTCCCGAGCAATCTGGACAAAAGCGACATTGGTAGCCAATCCTTGTGCAAGACTAGATCACCATGCCCGCAAGCGCGCCTCGCGGCAAGGTGGTGCTACCATGCACGTCGATGAAAAGGCCATGATGTGGTCAGGCCACCGACCGCCTGGGTACACGGCTCGTGTCCAAATAATGACCCCTGTTCCTCGCCGATTGCAGGATCGTGCCATGGAAACCTGCGGCACGCAGTTTGCGCCTGATACGGCTCAGATAAACATCAATGATCTTTTCTGTCGGTTCGTTTTCATAACCGTAAAGTTGGCCCATGATCTCGTCTCGGGTAAGAATACGATCGGCGTGTAGCGCCATCGTCTCGATCATCTCGTATTCCAGCCTTGTCAGATGGATCGGCTTTCCGCAGCAAAACAGCTGGCACGTTTGAATGTCGATTGCCAGATCGCCCAGTTCAATGTGGGCGCGCGCCAGGCCCGCGGAGCGGCGGACCACGGCGCGGATGCGTTGCGCCACGACATCGAACGCCAAAGGTGTGCTGAAGTGATCGTCCGCGCCGAGTTCAAGTATCTCTGCTGTCGAAATCGGCGGGGTTTGAGAACCGACAACAAAAACTGGCACGCTGGACTTCATCCGGGCCAGGGACTTGAGCGCCGTTGGCAGCGACATGTCAGGTAGGTCGGCATCAATCACAACGAAATCCTGACGTCCGATCTCTGCGAGTTGCAGCACGTCATGCCCGCCGTTAACGCGTGTCACAAGGAATTCGCGGGCGGACAATTCCTTGGCCACAGCCATCATGTCCCAACTCGTTTCGGTTAACAGAGCTCTCATTTCGGATAGTCCTGATTGGATCCGCCAGTGCCGTTCGAGCCTGTTTTTGCGGCTTGGTGTTGCGCCCCGCTTCTGCGTAGACCGTATGCATTTGTATACAATATGCTTAAAACCACGTGATTTTCAAACCACAATGTGATGGATTGGTTAAGCGAAACGGCCTTGCCCATCGCGCCCGGATCAAAAAGGTGCGCTTTCCTGCCTGGCATGTTCTGTTTGCGAATACCACGAGCAGGAGCAAGTCTGGCGTCGAAATGCTTGGCCCGCCTGGGTCCGCAAATTTGGGAGACACACATGAACAAACGCGTCGTAATTGGACTATTCGCATTGGTTGGCTTGGCGGGCTGTGCGACCGCACCATTGGCCATCGAGGGCAGCCGCGGATTCTTTTGGGGCCTATTCGACGGGGCGGTGGCGCCTTTCGCCTTTATCCTGTCGTGGTTTTCGGACGAGATCGCAATCTACGGCGTTCCGAACTCGGGCGGTTGGTACGATTTTGGCTATCTCATCGGGCTGACCTGTTGGGCTGGCGGTGGCGGACACGCGGCCAGCCGTAGGCGCGGATAGGGCGGGATTGATCCACACCAACGAAAGCTGCTGCCTTTTGCGGTAATATGTCGTCCAAAACAGGAGGACGACATGAAAACGAATGCCCTGCCAAAGATCGACATGACCGACTGCCCGACTGGCTGCTGCCCGCGTTTCAAACCCGAAGGTTGGGACGGTCAACATTTGCATTTCGATCACAAGAAATTCCTGCACGCGACGACCTTGAGCGCTCTGCACGTCCCTTTGAACATGGGCAAGGTGTTCACGCGCGTGCAGGCCGCCATAGAAGCCGCGAAGGCCGCGCCCGAGGATACGTTTCTGGTCCTATCGAAGGACAATTCCGCCTGGAGTGCAGAGCACTATTTCGCAGTGAACCGGGACGTCAAAGGTGAACACATGGTGTCGCTGACGGGCGATTACCTGACCAAGGTTTTCGAGGGCCCCTATGCCGAGGCAAAGCATTGGCTTGATGACATGAAATCGGTCGCGACGGCCAGCGGCCAAGAAGCCGGCGAAGTCTATTTCTTCTACACCACTTGCCCCAAATGCGCCAAAGCCTACGGCAAAAACTACGTGGTCGGCGTCGTGCAACTGGGCGCGAAGCTGGCGGCGTGAATCCGGTCGGCGCGCGCGAATCTGGGCCGCTTCGGGGATTCTTCAACGCATCGGCGGGACTTTGGCAAAATGACGGTTAGGGTTTTCGCGGCGGTTGCAGGATGAGGGGTTGGGGGCCCTGCACCGGACAGACTCGACGCACGATTGGCCGAGCCTATGCGATGGCTCACTCAGACAACCGAAAGACCCCCGCCGAGAGAGCAGCGGCGCGGGGACGGTTTCGGTCTGCGCCTTGTGCGACGCCTGCCTCCAACGGCTTTCCGTACGATAGGGTTGCGGAAGCGCCCTACTGATCCAGGAAGCTCCGCAGCTTCCTTGACCGCGACGGATGCTTCAGCTTCCGCAGCGCTTTTGCCTCGATCTGGCGGATGCGTTCGCGGGTCACGCTGAACTGCTGGCCAACCTCTTCCAGCGTGTGGTCGGTGTTCATGCCGATGCCGAAGCGCATGCGCAGCACACGTTCTTCGCGGGGGGTCAGGGATGCCAGCACCCGGGTCGTGGTTTCTTTCAGGTTTTCCTGAATGGCCGAGTCCAGCGGCAGGACAGCGTTCTTGTCTTCGATGAAATCGCCGAGTTGCGAATCTTCTTCGTCGCCGATGGGCGTTTCGAGGCTGATCGGTTCCTTGGCGATCTTCATGACCTTGCGAACCTTATCCAAGGGCATTTGCAGCTTGGCCGCCAGTTCTTCGGGCGTGGGTTCGCGGCCGATTTCGTGCAGCATCTGGCGCCCCGTCCGAACCAGCTTGTTGATCGTTTCGATCATATGAACCGGGATGCGGATGGTGCGGGCCTGGTCGGCGATAGAGCGGGTGATCGCCTGACGGATCCACCACGTCGCGTAGGTGGAGAATTTGTAGCCACGACGGTATTCGAATTTATCGACGGCCTTCATCAGGCCGATATTGCCTTCCTGAATGAGATCAAGAAATTGCAGGCCGCGGTTGGTGTATTTCTTGGCGATGGAGATCACGAGGCGCAGGTTGGCCTCGACCATTTCCTTTTTGGCCTGACGGGCTTCCTTTTCGCCCTTCTGGACCTGCTGCACGATGCGGCGGAATTCAGAGATGTCGACGCCGACGTACTGGCCCACCTGGGCCATATCGGCGCGCAGCTGTTCGACCTGCCCCGAGAAGCGTTCGATGAAGGCACCCCAGGCGCGACCATCCTTGGCGGCCATGCGGTCAAGCCAGGTCGGGTCCAGTTCGTAACCGCGATATTCGTCGACAAATTCACGCCGGTTGATACGGGCTTGGTCGGCCAGCTTCACCATGGACGAGTCAATCGACATGATGCGTTTGTTGATACCGTAGAGCTGGTCGATCAGCGCTTCGATCCGGTTGTTGTGAAGGTGCAGTTCATTGACCAGAACGACAATCTCGGATCGCAAAGTCTGATAGGTTTCTTCGGCCGTTCCGGAAAAACTGTCATCTTCGTTGAGCCGCGCTGACATGCGCTGATCCTGCATGTCAGAGAGCGCTGAATAGTCATGGGCAATGCGTTCGAGGATTTCCAGGACACGCGGCTTGAGCGCGGCTTCCATTGCGGCCAATGACAGGTTGGCGGCGTCGTCGTCCTCGTCCTCCTCGTCGGACTGAATCGGGTTGCCGTCGGCGTCCAGCTCTTGTTCACTTTCGGCTTTGGGTTTTGCTTCGACGGAAAGATCGCCGGCGACCGGCGCGGTGCCTTCGTCTTCCATGCCAGAACCAAAAGTGGCTTCCAGGTCGATCACGTCGCGCAGAAGAATGTCTTCATTCAAAAGTTCGTCGCGCCAGATAGTAATGGCGTGGAAGGTCAGCGGGCTTTCGCAAAGCCCCGCGATCATAGTGTTGCGACCAGCCTCGATACGCTTGGCGATGGCGATCTCGCCTTCGCGGGACAGAAGCTCGACGGACCCCATTTCGCGTAGGTACATGCGCACCGGGTCGTCAGTACGGTCGAGTTTTTCCTTTTCGGCGCCACCAAGTGCGACCTCGCGCGAAGACGAAACCTCGATCACTTCGGTCGAGCCTTTGCTTTCCTCTTCCTCGGCTTCTTCATCCTCGATCACGTTGATGCCCATTTCGGACAACATCGACATGACGTCTTCGATCTGTTCAGACGCCACCTGGTCGGGTGGCAGGACGTTGTTGAGCTGATCGTAGGTGATGTAGCCCTTCTCGCGCGCCTCGGCGATCATCTTCTTGACCGCAGTCTGGCTCACATCCATCGATACGTCCGCATCCTGGTCGTCGGGCTTGCGGTCGTCGGTGTCTTTGGCGGCCATTTGGCACTCCTTGATCTGGGCTGGCGGCGAATCACCAGACTACATAGCGGCGAATCAGTGATTCGGCGAGGTTCCTGCGTTCAATTTTATTCGTCTGTGGACAATCGGCGCGTTAACGTGGCGTTTACTTTTTCTTACCGTATTCAATCTCTTGCAGGATTCGCGCAAAGGCCTGCCGTTCATCACGGTCAATCAAGGCCCCTGAGTCGGCAACATCGTACACGGTCTTGTCCTCCGTCTGACCGCGATGGGCAGCCTCCCGGGCGCGGGCAGCTTCGGACAATCGAAAAGTCACGCCTTCGTCAGCGATGCGAATAATATCCTCGACGCTTTCAGCGATTTCACGTGCGGCCCCGCGATCCGATTTGAGTTTGGCGAATTCCTGGGCCAGGCATAATCTGGCCGCTTCGTTGTCGCCCGGGCGCGCGATGGCGGGGATCACTGCGAGATGGGGCCGTGCAAAGAGCTTTTCAAGGGTAGCCGCCCCAAGTTCCTGCGCAATGGTTGCCGCGATTTCGTCAGGCGCGTCATGGCCGTGGTGCAAAAGCACATTCTGGATTTCCGCATGTCCCGGGCCGGTCATATGCAGGTTTTCCAGGTCGCTTTCGAAATCGACGATCCGGGCTGGGTTGCGGATCAGAACCCCCAAGATCACCGCTTCGCGAATGTGTTCCCCGCTGGCATCGCCTGCTGTAACCAGCGTCGAGCCGCGTGTTTCGGGCAGGACCTGTGGCGCGCGGGGTTTTCCGCGCCAGGGTGCGCCAGGTTGGCGGGCGCCTTGTGGGCGAAACAGCGTTTCGCGCAACGCTTTGATTTCATGTCCGTAATGGGACCGGACCGAGCCGTCCTTGATACGGCCAAGGGCCGTGCGCAGGTTGCGGTCCAGTCCTGCGCGGCGTTCGGGGCTGTCGAAATTTTTGCCTTCGGTTTCCCGCCGCCAGAGCAGCCGGACGAGCGGTTGGGCATCGTCCAGAACCTTTTGCATCGCTCCCTTTCCTTGCGAACGGATCAGATCGTCGGGGTCCATTCCCTGCGGCAGAAGCGCAAATCGCAGCGATTGACCGGGTTCCAGCATCGGCATGGCCAGGTCGATCAGCCGAAATGCTGCGCGCAGGCCCGCCGTGTCACCATCGAGTGCGATGATCGGTTCGGGATGGATCCGCCACATCAGTCGTAGCTGGTCTTCTGTGATAGCTGTACCAAGCGGGGCGACGGCGGATGTGAAGCCTGCCTCGGACAACGCAATCACGTCCATGTAGCCTTCGCCCACGATCAGCGGTTGGCCCTTGCCGGCAGCCTCGCGGGCGGGGCCTTGATTGTAAAGCGATCTGCCCTTGTCGAAAAGTGCGGTTTCCGGCGAGTTCAGATACTTGGCATTGTCCGTGGGGTCCATCGCCCGCCCGCCAAAGGCTATCGCCCGTCCGCGCGCGTCGCGGATCGGAAAAATGATGCGATTGCGGAAGGTGTCATAGGGTTTGCCGCCCTTGTTGGACGGTTTGGCAAGGCCCGCGTCAAGGATCAGCTGATCGGCGATACCCTTGCCCTTGAGGTGGTCCCAGAGCCCCTGCCAGGCATCCGGGGCAAACCCAATTTCCCAGCGGTTGAGCGATTTTTCGTCGAAGCCTCGGCCTGCCAGATAGTCGCGCGCAGGCGCGGCCACGGCGGTTTTCAGTTGCAGGCGGAAGAACTGCACAGCCTGTTCCATGACCTTGGCCAACTCCGCCCGGTGGTCGGATATTTCCTGTGCCTTCGGATCACGGGCGGGCATTTGCATGCCAGCCTCGCGCGCCAGGATTTCGACAGCTTCCATGAAGCTGACATTTTCCGTGTCCTTGACGAAGCCGATAGCGTCGCCCTTGGAGTGGCAGCCAAAGCAGTAATAGAACCCCTTGCGGTCATCGACATGGAAGGAGGCGGTCTTTTCCTGATGAAACGGACACGGCGCCCACATGTCGCCCTTGCCCTGGTTTGACTTGCGCTGATCCCATGTGACCTTGCGGCCCACGACCTGCGACAGCGAGGTGCGCGTGCGAAGCTCGTCAAGGAAACCGGGGGGCAGACTCATGGGTCAAATATCGGGCCGGGATGGGCCAGAGTCTAGGGGGAGTCAGCTGCCAGCAACCGCCTTGCGCCCCGCAAGCGCCGACATTGCAGCATGGATTTCGTGCACCGCCGTGGCGGCCATGGACCGGAAGCACAAGATATCAAAGGCTTGCGGGCCAGTGCGTGTGATGGACACGGACATATGGCCCATTAGGGTGCGCGCCGTGTGCCCGCGTTTGAAATGCGCGGGGCGGAGGTCAATGGGGGTCAGTCGGGCCAGCACCTGTTCGGCTTGCGCGCCAGTCAGGCGCATGGCGGCCCATCCGTCGGATTGGTCGGTCAAGGAATAGCCGGTGATTTTCGCCGGTGCGGGGCCGAACCAGAAACACTGGTCGGGCCCGGTCCAGATTGCGCGCGCGCCTTCCTTGCCGGTGGTGCGGTTTGGTGCGGGGAAGGCCACGCCGGCTGCTTTCTGGAAGGCCTCGGGCTTGGCCGCCTTGCCGCGGGCGATCGATGTGATTGCCGAATATGTTAATTCGGTCAGCGTGGCATCGCCCAAGCTGACGGGCAGCAAGTCTCGGAAAGGCGAAAGCGGGATCAGGCTAGGCACGGGCGCGGTCCCCTTCCGGGTCAAAGAATTGCGGGTCGCAGACAATCATCGGACCGGTAACACCGCGCAGATGGTCGACCATGCGAATGGTTTCACCGTGGCGCGCCCGGCCGGCTTTCAGGAAGGCCAGCCCAAGCGTAGTTTCCAGCGTCGGCGAATAACAGGCGGAGGTGACGTAGCCTTGATCGTTTTTGCGGGTAGCGTCGGCATCAGCGTTGAACAGATGCGCGCCGGGCAGGATCTGTTTCATCACGCCTGCCGGTTTCAGACCGACAAGCTGTTCGCGCGCCGCGTCCGTCAGGCCGGGACGCGCGGCCATGGTTTTGCCGATGAAGTCCTTCTTCGCGCTCATCAGCCCAGCCATGCCGATATCGCCCGCCGTCACACGGCCATGGATTTCGGCGTGGGTGATGAAGCCCTTTTCGATGCGCAGGACATTTAGCGCTTCCATCCCATAGGCACCGCCACCGAGCGTTTCAGCATAGGTCAAAAGCAGGCGGAACAGGCTGTCGCCGAAACGTGCAGGCACGGCCAGTTCGTAGCCTCGTTCGCCTGAAAAGGAGATGCGAAACAGGCGCGCAGGCACGCCGCTGATGGTGACAGGGCCGCACGACATGAAGGGATGCGTCTCATCCGTGACATCCTCGGTCGTCACGGCGTTGACAACATCCTGCGCCCTTGGCCCGGCGATGGCGAATTGCGCCCAGTTTTCGGTGACCGAAATCAGCTGCACATCCCAATCGGGCACATGCACCTGACGGGCGTGGTCGAGATGTTTCATCACCTGACCCGCTGCGGCCGTGGTGGTGGTCATCACGTAGTGGTTCGGGGCCAGGCAAGCGGTGGTGCCGTCATCCATGACGAACCCGTCTTCACGCAGCATCAGGCCATAGCGGATGCGGCCGGGTCTCAGGGTGGAAAAAGTGTTCGTGTAGACAAAGTCCAAGAACCGACCGGCATCGCGGCCCTGGATGTCGATCTTGCCTAGCGTGGAAACGTCGGTGATGCCAACGGATTGGCGGACCATTTTCACCTCGCGGTCGCAGGACTGCCGCCAAGTGGTTTCGTTCGGTTTGGGAAAGTAGGAAGGGCGAAACCAAAGCCCTGCCTCGATCATCGGCGCGTGGCGTTCGAGGCTAGCGGCATGGCTGGTCATCAAGCGTTCGGGGGCGAAGCCGTGGCCCTGCCCACCCGCACCCAGCGCCGCAAGCGTCACAGGCGCGAAAGGTGGGCGATATGTCGTGGTGCCGCTTTCAGCAATGGTCCGCGCAGTAGCTTCAGCCAGAACAGCCAGCGCGTTGATGTTCGAATTCTTGCCCTGATCGGTAGCCATCCCTTGCGTGGTGTAGCGCTTCATATGCTCGACCGAACGGAAGTTTTCTTGCGCGGCGAGCTTAACGTCCTTGGTCGTCACATCGTTCTGGAAATCCAACCAGGCGCGGCCCTTAGAAGGCGCAGCCCAATAGGCGGTGATGGTCGGTTCGGCGTCGCTTGCGTCGGGCAGGCGCAAGGACGGGGCTTTCACGCCAAGCGCCTCAAGCGACAGCTTGGTGCGGTACTGCGCTGATTTCATCGCGCCCTTGGTGGAAAATACGCCCAGCGCGGCCCCGACGAAATCGAGGCCAGGCACCATGTCGGGGGTGGGGACAAAGGCGGCAATCGCGTCGTTCCATTGCGGACGCGCGCCAGTGTGGCAGGCAATATGCAACGTCGGGTTCCAGCCGCCTGACATGGCAAGGCAGTCGGTTTGCACGGTCAGATGGCTGCCGTTCATCTGGCGGATGCGAATTTCGGACAAGCCGTGGCGGCCGCGCGTGCGGTCGACAAAGGCACCGGGATAAAACGGGATGCCGGCGGGGCCGATGGCGTCGGGGCGGGTATCGACAAGCGCTGCGACTTCAATGCCTGCAGCAGTCAGATCGGTGGCGGTGCGGTGGGCGTTGTCATTGTTGGCAAGGATCGTGATACGCTTGCCGGGGGCGACGCCATAGCGGTTGAGATAGCTGCGCACGGCAGAGGCCATCATGACGCCGGGGCGGTCATTGTTGGGGAAGGCGATGGGACGTTCCAGCGCACCTGCACAAAGCAGCGCGCGTTTCGTGTGTATGCGCCAGAAGCATTCCAACGGCGCGTCGCCAGGGTCGGAAACATGGCAAGCCACACGTTCCAGCGCCCCATATATGCCCCCATCATAGGCGCCGGTCACCGCGGTGCGGGCCATCAGCCGGACATTGGGCAGCGTGGCCAGTTCGGCCAGTGTTTCGGCAACCCAGGCCGATGCCGGTTTGCCACCGATGGCTTCGGTTTCCGACAAAAGCCGTCCGCCCATGGCGGCCATTTCATCGGCGAGGATCACATCCACCCCGGCCCGCCCAGCCATCAGAGCGGCGGTCAAACCGGCCGGGCCCGCACCGATGATCAAGAGATCGCAATGCGCAAAGGCCTTTTCATATCGGTCAGTGTCGTTTTCGCCCGATAGCTGGCCCAAACCAGCGGCGCGGCGGATGAATGGTTCGTAGAGCTTGAACCAGAATTTGGGCGGCCACATGAAGGTCTTGTAATAGAACCCGGCCCCGAAAAACGGCGACATCAGGTCATTGATCGCCAGAATATCGGTGTTGAGAGATGGCCAGTTGTTCTGGCTATGGGTTTCCAGCCCGTCAAAAGCCTCGGCCATAGTGGCGCGGACATTGGGGGTTTGGTAGGCGCCGGACCCGGTGGTGATCAGGGCGTTGGGCTCTTCGGAACCGGCGGTCAAGATGCCGCGCGGGCGGTGGTATTTGAATGAGCGCCCTACAAGCCGGACACCGTTGGCCAGAAGCAGGCTGGCGACCGTATCACCTTGAAATCCGGTGTAATTCTGGCCATCAAAGGCGATCTTGATGGGGCGGGACCGGTCGATCTGGCCCTTGCCGTCGATCCTCATTTGCCGGGCCCCTTTCGGTCAGCAGCGGCGTGGCTGCCCAGGACCTCATGGGTCGAGGTGTTGCGAGTGACCACCACCCATGCAGCACAGCCCCCTTCGTGATACCAAAGCTCGCGCGTTTCACCCGCCGGATTGTCGCGCAGATGGACGAAATCATCCCATGCGTCATCGCCCGCGTCCGGCGCGGGCCGGTCCAGCAAGGCCGCACCGCGATAGGAAAATTCGCGTATGTCGCGCAGTCCGCAATATGGGCAGGGGATCTTCATGTGCCTCCTAATGCAGGTTGTGCTGGCTGCCGGTGCCTTCTTCGTCCATCAGACCGCGCCCGGTACGGAAACGATCCAGACGAAATGCTGCGGCGGTGTCGTGGTGATTGCCGGTCGCCATCAGGTGCGCCAGCGCCCAGCCCGAGGCTGGAATCGCCTTGAACCCGCCATAGCACCAGCCCGCGTCGACATAGAGCCCTTCAATATGGGTCTTGTCGATGATCGGCGAGCCATCCGGCGACATGTCCATGATCCCGCCCCAGCTGCGCAGCATCTTGGCCTTGCCGATCATCGGCATCACGGTCATTGCTGCCTCGAGCACGTGTTCGACCATGGGCAGGTTGCCGCGTTGGGCGTAGGACGCGTAGCCGTCCAGATCGCCCCCAAAGACCAGCCCGCCCTTGTCGGACTGGTTGATGTAGAAATGCCCCATGCCATAGCTGACGACATGGTCGATGGTTGGTTTCAGTCCCTCGGTCACAAAGGACTGCAGGACATGGCTTTCAATTGGCAGGCGCATACCGGCCATCGCGGCCACCTGCCCTGCCCGCCCGGCGGTCACAATGGCCACTTTCTTGGCCCGGATTGGCCCGCGCGAGGTCTGCACCCCTGTCACTTTCCCCGCATTCACGTCGATGCCCGCCACTTCACAGTTTTGCAGCAGGTCAACACCGCGCTGATCCGCGCCGCGGGCAAAGCCCCAGGCCACGGCGTCGTGGCGTGCCGTGCCGCCGGTAGGGTGAAAAAGCCCGCCGTAAATGGGAAAACGGGTGTTGTCGTAATCGAGATAGGGCAGCAGTTTACGAATACCGGCCCGGTCCAGCAGGACCGCTTCGTCGCCTTGGTTGATCATCGCATTGCCACGCCGCACGAAAGCGTCGCGCTGACCGTCTGAATGAAACAAGCTGATGACGCCGCGCGGGCTGAACATGATGTTGTAATTCAGGTCCTGCGCCAGACCGTTCCAAAGTTTCAGCGAGTGGCTGTAGAACTCTGAATTGCCCGGCAGGAAATAATTGGCGCGGATCGTTACTGTATTGCGCCCGACATTTCCGCTGCCCAGATATCCCTTTTCCAACACCGCCACATTGGTCAAACCGTGATTTTTCGCCAGATAGTAAGCGGTGGACAACCCGTGCCCGCCCCCGCCAATTATCACGACGTCATATTCCGACTTCGGCTCGGGATCGCGCCAATGCGGCTTCCAGCCCCGATTGCCGGTAAGTCCCTGGCTCAGTATCTTTAGCGCGGAAAACCGCATCGAATTGCCCCGCTTGCTTCATGACCAGCTTGGCAAGGCTTTCGGGAATGTTCAATGCAATCGGGCGCGAACCAGCGTCCGCGCCCGACAAAAAACTACGCTGACGACCGAACTACCCGGCCATCCGGAAATATTCGGCCTCGAAATTGTATTCCATGCCGTCACCACAGAAGCCCATGGACATGTTCGACGTGCCGGAAATCGTGCCGTATGAGATAAAGGACGCGCCTTCGATTCCGTTGGCATTCGCGGCAAACTCGATGTCCTTGATGGCAAGAATTTGTCCACCGAAGGCCTGCAATCCTGCGCTGAAGTCCACGCCGCCGAGCGTCAGAACATTTGCACCGCCACCAACCGCACAATTGTCATCCGCACCAATGGTGAAGAGGTTACCGGCGTAGATGGACGAATCTTTCGTGTTGGTGGTCGCGATGATCGAATTGATCAGCGTCCCACCCTGCGCGAAGTGGATCGGACAATTGGTGACAAGAACGACATTCTGCAGCGTCGCGTTGGCGCTGAAGTTGATCTTGTGGCCAGCAGCCGTGCAGGTCACGACGTGGATATTCCCGGGCACGAAATCGGTGTCAGCGAGGCTGCGGCCCAGCGAAATTGTCGTGGATCGGTTGGTTATGTAGGACGGAACATACTTGGCCAGGATAGCTTGGTCGAGGTCACGGATGCCTTCAATGATATCCTGCAGTTCATTGAGAATGCGCATACGGTATGCCCCATCACGTAGCGCCGCTTTCAGGCCCGGGCTGGATGAATAGCCGGAATTAGGCAGAACAATGTCGCGCTTGTCGGGCATAGACACGATCGTTCCGGTTTCCCAATAGCCGTTGTTGTTCACTTCGACATGCTGGTTCGAGTGGATGCAGAACCCGTTGTGGAACGAGTTGTTCGACTGGATGTCGACCACGTCATTGGCCACGAAGCCTTCGCGGAAACAGGTCGGCCGATACGTTTCGTATACGGAACCCCGCCGCACATCCCATTGCCCCATGCCAGCAAAACTCAGGAAATAGGTGGCAACCGGGTTGGCGCGGTCGGCAGCGCGCGACATGTCCACGAACACGGCGTCATCTGCCCCAGGACTTGCCGAAAACGTGCGCGTGGCGCTGTCCCATGTGCCGAATTTGATGTCGCTTGCATTGATGGTATTGCCGAATTTTGCCGCTGGCATCATTTTTTCGGCCAGGTCGAGCCCTGCCGATGTCGCGACCGCCTCGTCCTGCGTGACGTCACGCGTGTAGAGCGCGGCATGGGCCACGGCGTCAGCCGTCGCTTGAAGCTGGGTCCGCGCCATGTAGGCGTTGGCCACGTCGAGTGCGAGCCCACCGATCACCAGGCTTGCCATGAGCATGAAAAGCCCGAACGAGGTCAGGGCACCTTCCTGGTCGTGTGTGAAACGTTCAAAAATCTTGCGCATGTCGGCAGCCTTTTCGCGCTAGAATTCAATATATTGTTGCGAGGTCACGGTGATGTTGAGGCTGTTCAAAGCCGAAAACATGCCCAGGATTTCAAGATCGCGGGCCGGCACCTGCACGATCGTTGTCGCGACGCCGGCGGCGATAAAGGTCTTGGCCGTTGCGTTCGGGCTCAGATCATTAAGGTGGGTCACAATGTAGCTTTCGGTTTCCGCCTCATCGGCGAGCCGTCCGACCGAAAGGTTGCGATTGGCATCCTGAACGACGCGCAGCACTCGGCTGTGGCCGTTAAATACCATGGCGGCATCGGTCATTAGTCCGAAGGCGGCAAAAAACAACGGCAGCCACAGTACTGCTTCGACCGTTGCCGATCCGCGCGTGTCTTTTTGAAACCTGAGCAGAAACCCGGACAATCCCGACTTAAGCAGCCCACGCGATATATTGCGCATGGCAATCCCCGATTACTCGTGCCCCCAAGGACCGAAATAGCGCGCCAAATCAGGCAAGATTATGGCGGTAGGTTAAACAAACATGACATTGTCGGCGAAAATCCGCGCAATTGTTCGCGCTGAGAATAAAGTCACCACTCATGTGGCCGATATTCAGCCAAGCATTTGATTACAATTGAAATAACGGCCGGATCCACGCACATTAAAGGCCCTTTGCCCTATAGCTCGCTGCGACACGTCCAATCGACACCAGATAGGCCGCGACGCGCAGATCTTCGACGTCTTCGCGACTGTGCCAGACCTCGCGCATGGATTGATAGGCGGCCCGCATGGTGTCATCCAGTCCCGAACGCACAAGTTCCAATTCACCTGCCCCACGCAAGTATTTTTCCTTGAAACCCGGCGACAAGGTCCAGCCAAGCCCCTTATCTGCGGACAACCGTTCCAATTCATCGACGACCAGCTGATGGCGGGCCTCTTCCTGGCGGCGCTGCATCCTGCCAAATCGGATGTGGGACAGGTTCTTGACCCATTCGAAATAGGACACGGTCACGCCGCCGGCATTGGCATACAAGTCGGGCATGATGACCACGCCTTTCTTGCGCAAGATTTCGTCAGCACCGGCGGTGACCGGGCCATTGGCGGCTTCGATGATCAGTTTTGCCTTGATCCGGTCGGCGTTTTCCAGGTTGATGACTCCTTCCGTGGCCGCCGGGATCAGCAGGTCGCATTCCTTTTCCAACACCGCCGCGCCTTCCGCCGAAAATGTTGCGTCGGCATAGCCGGTTACGCCGCCATGCGTGCGGATCCAGCGCGCAACGGCCTCGACATCCAGTCCGTTGTCGTCGATGAGCGCGCCGTCCCGTTCGATGATCGCGGTAATGATGGCCCCGTCTTCTTCGGACAGGAATTTCGCAGCGTGGTAGCCCACATTGCCGACCCCCTGAACGATGACGCGCTTGCCGTCGAGCTCGCCTGACAATCCGGCCTTGGACACGTCTTCGCGATGACGAAAGAATTCCCGCAACGCGTATTGAAC